>NZ_SBIR01000026.1:0-588 GCF_004521895.1 Halorussus marinus | reverse complement strand
GTCGTCTCTTCGGTCGTGGTCTCGTCGCCTTCGCCGTCGTCGTCGGACATCGATTCGACGAGGACCGCATCAGTCACTTCGTCGTCAGTGTCTCCGCCCTCGGCGTAGACACGAGTCAGCTGGGTGCCGACGTCGTATTCGCTGAGGTCGAAGTTAGCACTGAACGTGCCGTCGGACTGGACGTCGACCGTCTGGGTGTAGAGCTGACCGTCAGTTTCGACTTCGACGGTGATCGGCGTGCCGGGTGCGAGGTTGGTCTCGCCCATGACCGTCGAGTTCTCACCAGCCTCGAGTTCGAGCACGTCGCTCGAGTTCAGGCCAGTGATTTCGATGTTCTGCTCGGCCACTTCGAAGTCAGCCGACGCATTCTGCGTACTCGTGTACGCATCGTTGCCCTTGAACACCTTCATCTCTGCGTTGTAGTTGGCGTCTGCGCTCAGACCGTTGTTGCCGGTCTGGAACGCGTAGTACACCGTGTTGTTCTCTGCATCGTAGTATGCAGTGTCAACGTCGTCGTAGTCGTAGGCGGTCGCGACCGCGTTCGGACCCGTGTTCGTCTCCGTCACGTTCAGGAAGACGTTGCTGTTC
>NZ_SBIR01000025.1:0-698 GCF_004521895.1 Halorussus marinus | reverse complement strand
CATCGTGTTTAGTTTGTGGAATTGTGCCAGACGGCAAAGGCTTGGAGCCATGTTTCAGCAGTTGCTGGTTCGACGTGGCTGAAACAGTTGCTGAACGAGGAGGTCCGGCGTTTTACCTCGCGGAAGACACGTTCGGCGCTATTCCGATTTCCGTGGCGTTCATACTGAAATCGGAGGCCTGCACGGTCAAGCGCGGTCTGGAGGTGGGATGCGCCATCGACGAGAAACAGACTCCCTTCGACGTCGTGTTTCTCCCGGAGTTCTCGGAGGAAAACCTGAGTTAGAGCGGTTGTATACGTCGAAAATAGCCGAACATGAAGTAGGTGATTCGTCGCTGGATCGACGGCGGCGTACAGCCAATACTGTTCATCATTGATGCGAATCACCGTTTCGTCCACCGCAATCTGATTTGGGCTTTCCCCGTCAGTGGGCTGTAGACCGGCTTTCTGCACCCAATCGTGGACTGCTTTCCGACTCCGTTGGACACCGGATTTCTCAAGTTCTGAGATGGTATTCGAAAGTGATAATCCGGCGAGATGCAATCGAATACCGAGCTTCATCACTCGAGGCGGTGTCCGTTCACGCTCCACAAACTCCAAGTCGATCCAGTCACTACAACCGCTGAGGCGGGTGATTTTGGCCATGGATCAGCACAAAATCACTCCCGCCTCATCCTTCACTCTTAACTAAACACGACC
>NZ_SBIR01000024.1:0-1005 GCF_004521895.1 Halorussus marinus | reverse complement strand
AGGTGTTGACGGCCAGACGCTGGACTCGTTTGAACTCCGAGCAGACCTCGAGGACACGCCGGTACTCACCCAGCAGACGTACGACGGTTCGCTTGTCGACGTCCTGAATCAGATTGCGGACTACGGTGACTTCATCTGGGAGCTCCGCCGCGAATCGGGCAACGAGTGGAGTATCGAGTGGACAAAACCGGGACAGCGGACCGCGGACGTCGACGACGATATCGCTGACTATCAGGTGGAGAAGACGACCGAGCGCCGGTACGACCGCGCGATCATCAAGGGCGCGAACCAGCCCGTTCGCGGCGAGCGCTTCACTGCCGTCGAAGGCTCGTGGGTGGACCTCAACCAGTCCTCCTTAGTGTCGGCGACGGAGACCGTGCGCGACCCATCGAGCGGTGAGACGTTCGAGCTCAACCGCGACTTCGACCTCGACCGCCAGGAGGGCCGCATCCGAGTGCGGCCGGGTGGCGCGATGGCCGACGGCTCGGTCTACGAGATCGACTACGAATTCAAGACCCGTGGATCATACACTGCGGAGGGCGCCGGTGATGATCCGGACGAGATGGTGCAGACGATCTCGTCGATCACGTCGAACCGTGGCTGTGAGCAGGCGGCGCTCTACCTGATTCGGAACATCAAGGATCCGCTCTGGGAGGCGGAGGTGACAGTGCCGACGGCGGACGCTGGCCAGTCGTTGGTCGACGATCTCGCGCTCGAGGGGCTGCCGACGCGCGGCGAGCGGATGGAGATTCAGGAGATCCAGCAGACGCCCCAAGAGGTCGTGCTGCGGCTTGGGAGTCGGCAGTCAGTTGGTGAGGTTGTCAGCGATATCCAGTCTCGGATCAGCACGGTCAGCGAACGGGTGTGACGGCTTGAGTTCGCTCTTGTGTAGAGCTACGGAAAGACCCTATAGTTACACTGAGCCAGCCATAATCTGGGAGTATGTCTTCTGCTCAGCCGGCGTTCGGCGCGATGTTTCGAGAGCTGATCAACCTGGGCGTCGTC
>NZ_SBIR01000023.1:0-1138 GCF_004521895.1 Halorussus marinus | reverse complement strand
GCGGTGGTGGCGCCGGCCGACAGCTTCACCCCGGCGTTCAGGCTGGTGTTGATCGCGGTCTTGGCCCCGTCGCCAGCCACCACCCCGAACTTCCGGCGCCCCGTCGACACCCGCTCGCCTTTCACCGTGAACTCGACCGCCTCCCCGTCGTGGCGCAGGTTCGCCACGTTCGTCCCCGCACCGAAGTTCACGTCCCGCCCCAGCACGCTGTCGCCGACGTAGCTCAGGTGCGCGACGTGCGTCCCCCGACCCACCACGCTGTTTTTGAGCTCGACCCCGTGCCCGATCTCGGCGTCCTCGCCGATCAAGGTCGCCCCGCGAACGTACGCGTTCGGACCGACGCTCGCCCCGCTTCGGATCAACGCCGGCCCCTCGACCACGACTCCGGCGTCGACCCTCGCGCCCGCCTCGACCACCACGTCTCCCCGGAGGTCGGCGTCCTCGTGGACCTCGCCCCGAAGCTCGCGGTCGAGCTCGCCCAGCTTCCACTCGTTGGCCGCGAGCAGTTCCCACGGCCGGCCCACGTCGAGCCACCGATCGAGTTCGACGTACCCCACCTCGTACTCGTCGACCACTCGCGCGAGCACGTCGGTGAGTTCGTGTTCGCCGCGCTCGCTCGCGGGGACGTCGAGCCACGCGGTCGCCTCCGCGGGGAACGCGTACGCGCCGGCGTTCGCCAGCGTCGTCGGCGGATCCGTGGGCTTTTCGACCACGTCGGTGACGAGCCCGTCGCGGGTCGAGAGCACGCCGTAGTTCGACGGGTCGTCGACCCGGACCGCGCCGATGGTCGGGCCGTCGGCGAACAGCGCGTCGACGGCGCCGGGATCGTAGAGGTTGTCGCCGTTGAGCACGACGAACTCGCCGTCGAGATGGTCGCGGGCGGCCCGGACCGCGTCGGCGGTCCCGGCCTGCTCGTGTTGGACCGCGTAGCTGACCGGCACGCCCTCGTAGTCGTCGCCGAAGTACGTCCGGACCGCGTCGGCCTCGTAGCCGACGACGAAAACGAGTTGGTCGGCGCCGGCCCGGACGGCGGCGGCCGCGGCGTGGGCGGCCAGCGGCCGGTCGGCGACCGGCAACATCGGTTTCGGGAGCGACGCCGACAGCGGGCGGATCCGCGTGCCTTCACCCGCCGCGAGGA
>NZ_SBIR01000022.1:0-5345 GCF_004521895.1 Halorussus marinus | reverse complement strand
GCAGGCGGCGAATCGAATTTCCCAGAGGGTCGCCCACTCCAGTACTCCTCGATACGCAGGCGGGCTTAACTTCCGTGTTCGGGATGGGTACGGGTGTCGCCCCGCCGCTCTGGCCGCCTTAACGCCGACTCGCGGAATCGAACCGCGATCAACTGACCACAGTCGGTGATTCGACGATTTCTAACAACCGTATGGTACGTGCAATCCAGTTTGCGCCTGGATCCGAGCAATCCGGATCCCAGTGCGAGTCAAATGAGTGTGTGGCTTTGACCTGTTAGTGCTCGCGGACTCAACGCCTCGTTGCCTCGGCGCGTACATCCCGAGTCTATCGAACTCGTCTTCTACGAGTGGTCTCAGTGGTATCTCTTTTCCAGGTGGGTTTCGAGCTTAGATGCGTTCAGCTCTTACCCCGTGTTGCGTGGCTGCCCGGCACGCGCCCTTTCGGACGACCGGTACACCAGTGGCAACCAATCGTAGTTCCTCTCGTACTATACGATCGTTCCCGTCAGATACCGTAACACCCCCAATAGATAGCAGCCGACCTGTCTCACGACGGTCTAAACCCAGCTCACGACCTCCTTTAATAGGCGAACAACCTCACCCTTGCCCGCTTCTGCACGGGCAGGATGGAGGGAACCGACATCGAGGTAGCAAGCCACTCGGTCGATATGTGCTCTTGCGAGTGACGACTCTGTTATCCCTAAGGTAGCTTTTCTGTCATCTATCGCCCGCATCAAGCAGGCTGATAGGTTCGCTAGACCACGCTTTCGCGTCAGCGTCCCGCGTTGTGAAGGACACTGTCAGACTCTCTTATGCTCTTGCGCTCTAGTCCGCGTTTCTGACACGGATGAGAGAATCTTGGGGCACGCTCGATATCTTTTCGAGCGTGTACCGCCCCAGTCAAACTGCCCGGCTACCGGTGTCCTCCTCCCGGAGTGAGAGTCACAGTCACTAACGGGTAGTATTTCAATGCTGGCTGGGTGGCCCGCTGGCGCGGGTACCTCTGTAACGCCTCCTACCTATGCTGCACATTAGCGACCGTGTCTCAGCGACAGCCTGCAGTAAAGCTCTATAGGGTCTTCGCTTCCCCTTGGGGGTCTCCAGACTCCGCACTGGAACGTACAGTTCACCGGGCCCAACGTTGGGACAGTGACGCTCTCGTTGATCCATTCATGCAAGCCGCTACTGAAGCGGCAAGGTACTACGCTACCTTAAGAGGGTCATAGTTACCCCCGCCGTTAACAGGTCCTTCGCCCCGTTGTACCGGGTGTTCAGATACCTGCACTGGGCAGGATTCAGTGACCGTACGAGTCCTTACGGATTTGCGGTCACCTATGTTGTTACTAGACAGTCGGAGCGTCCGAGTCACTGCGACCTGCCTCGAAAGAGGCAGGCATCCCTTATCGCGAACTTACGGGACTAACTTGCCGAATTCCCTAACGTCGGTTGCTCCCGACAGACCTTGGCTTTCGCTGCCAGAGCACCTGTGTCGGATCTCGGTACGAACTCTCTGCTCCCTTTTCACGGGCCCTAGGTAACATCGACTTGCGCTGTCTCCGGCTTCGTTCGCTTCGTGCCATTACGGCTTCCACGGACTTCTCGGATTCGACCGGGCGAATGCCCGGTTCGATGGTTCCCAAGGCGTCGGTTTCACTGCAGAGAGGTACTGGAATATTAACCAGTTTCCCGTTTGTCTCGCTCGAATTGCGACGAGACTTAGGATCGACTAACCCTCGGCTGTTCAGCATTGCCGAGGAACCCTTGCTCATGAGGCCGTCGGGGGTCTAACCCGACTAACGCTGCTACTATGGCCAGGATTTTCGTGACCATTCGGTCCACGCGAACTCTCGTTCGAGCTTCCACCCAAATGGACTGCCAACCTACTCGATCACCTTGTGACGGGTGCGGCCAGGTCTCGGTGGCGGACTTGAGCCCCGATCATTTTAGGCGCCTCAAACCTCGGCCGGTAAGCTGTTACGCTTTTCTTAGAGGGTAGCTGCTTCTAAGCTCACCTCCCGGCTGTCTAGGGCTTGAGACCACCTTCGATCGCACTTAGTCCGCACTTGGGGACCTTAACCCGGCTGTGGGTTGTCTCCCTCACGGTGCACAGGCTTACCCCGCACACCGGATTCCCTGCGTCGGCGGCGTCCGTAGGTTTGGAGTTTGACAGGAGGGCCGACTTCTCTCGAAGTCGGCGCCTCCAATCGGTCGCTCTACCCCACGGACTACCTCAGCAGAGGTCATGCTTCGACATGTTTCGGTTGGAACCAGCTGTTGCCAGATTCGATGGGCCTTTCACCCCTATACGTAGATCACGAGAGGGTATTGTAGGACACCAACTCTAACAGGCCTCCACGTGCCTTTCGGTACGCTTCGCCTTGTCCACGCATAGATCATCTGGTTTCGGGTCGTGTCGGTTTGACTCCCCGCCCTTGAAGACGGTGGCCCTCGCCTAACGGCTGCGGCCATATTGGTTTCCCTGTGCCTGCCCGGATGCTCCGGTTAGACTCGCCAAACCAACACACTCCCTGGCTCGTTTTTCAAAACGTACGACAGAACACCGGCTTCCCGTGATTCCTACTAGAGGTTCGCACCTCGGTCGTTTTTCACGGGACCTTGTGAGCTCTGTCGCTCCATCGCCAACTGATTTCAGGCTCTATTGCACCTCCCTTTGTGGGGTGCTTTTCAGCGTTCGCTCGCGCTACTTGTTCGCTATCGGTCTCGAGACGTGTTTAGTCTTCGCGGTCGATGCCCGCGATCTTCACGAGGGATATCCAACCCCCGATACTCTGGAGCTGCCGCACGCTGTACTTGGCTTCGTTACGGGGCTTTCACCCTGTGTCGCGCTCTGTTCCAAGAGACTTCACGAGGCTGTTCGAGCGATGAGTGGCAGTCCGGACACCACATTGCCCGTGAGGGCTTCGGTTTGGACTGTGTCGCGTTCACTCGCGGTTACTGACGACATCCCGTTCGGTTTCTGTTCCTGTCGATACTGAGATGTTTCAATTCTCGACGTTCCCCATTGCGCTAGGCAATTGCTGTGGGGATTCCCATTCGGAGATCCTGAGTTCTTCGCCTCCGTGCGGCTTCCTCAGGCTTATCGCAGCTTGGCACGTCCTTTATCGGCGCTCGAGCCGAGCCATCCACCAGCTGGCACAGTAGCCACGCTGTTGGAATGAATTGCATCGCACTGTGACCCGGTTACTCGGATCCAGTGGACGCCTGGATTGCACGTACATACGGTTGTCATCGCCACGTCCCGGTGGTTGAGGGAGCGTGCGTCGAACCCTTCCTACCCGCGCTTTCACGGGGTAGTGCATCGGTCTTCGGATTAGAGCATTTCTCCGTCTCCTACTTAAGGGACACGGTTCGGCTCCAATCCGGGTATGGACCCACTGGGATTCGAACCCAGGGCATCCTCCTTGCAAAGGAGGCACTCTACCGCTGAGCTATGGGCCCCCTCCCCGGACGGGGAGGAACTACGTCAGCCCTGGCAGTTCGAAGGTGCCCGACCACCGAAGCGGTCGGAGTCGTCGAGGACCCCTCGGTGTCCACCGCTGGGGGTGGACGGGTGTGGGCCATCCGTGTGGATGGTCCCGGTCTGTAGGAGGTGATCCAGCCGCAGATTCCCCTACGGCTACCTTGTTACGACTTAAGCCCCCTTGCGAAGCCCAGATTCGACCTGGGAATCCAGGCCTCATCCGGACCTCACTCGGGTGCTTTGACGGGCGGTGTGTGCAAGGAGCAGGGACGTATTCACCGCGCTCTTCTGAAGCGCGATTACTACCGAATCCAGCTTCATGAGGGCGAATTTCAGCCCTCAATCCGAACTACGACCACGTTTCAGAGATTACCGTCCGCTTTCGGGGTTGGAACCCGTTGTCGTGGCCATTGTAGCCCGCGTGTAGCCCAGCTCATTCGGGGCATGCTGACCTACCGTTGCCCGTTCCTTCCTCCACGTTGGCCGTGGCGGTCTCCGTAATGTACCCAGCTACCACGAGGGTACTGCTGGCAATTAGGGATGCGGGTCTCGCTCGTTGCCTGACTTAACAGGATGCCTCACGGTACGAGCTGACGGCGGCCATGCACCTCCTCTCAGCAGGTCTGATAAGCTCATCACACTGATCGTCACTCCTGCTGTCGGAGCTGGTGAGATGTCCGGCGTTGAGTCCAATTAAACCGCAGGCTCCTCCGGTTGTAGTGCTCCCCCGCCAATTCCTTTAAGTTTCATCCTTGCGGACGTACTTCCCAGGCGGCTCGCTTCTCGTCTTCACTACAGCACAGCGCACACTCGTAGTGTGCGCCATACTTAGCGAGCATCGTTTACAGCTAGGACTACCCGGGTATCTAATCCGGTTCGTGACCCTAGCTTTCGTTCCTCACCGTCGGGTCCGTCTTCCTGAGGCGCTTTCGCCACCGGTGGTCCGTCCAGGATTACAGGATTTCACTCCTACCCCGGACGTACCCCTCAGGTCTTCCGGCCCCAAGCCAGGCAGTTTTCGCCGGACGCCCATCCGTTGAGCGGATGGATTTCCCGACGAACTTGGCTGGCTGGCTACGAACGCTTTAGGCCCAATAACAGCGGCCATCACTTGAGCTGCCGGTATTACCGCGGCGGCTGGCACCGGTCTTGCCCAGCTCTTATTCGTCGACCTTCTTACGGTCGAGAAAAGCGAGGACTATATGCCCTCGCACTCGGAGTCCCCTTATCGCACTCTCGTGCAGTGTAAAGGTTTCGCGCCTGCTGCGCCCCGTAGGGCCCGGTGTCTTGTCTCAGACACCGTCTCCGGGCTCTTGCTCTCACAACCCGTACCGATTATCGGCACGGTGGGCCGTTACCCCACCGTCTACCTAATCGGCCGCAGCCACATCCTATAGCGCGGGAGCGTTTGGTGCTTCGCTCACTCCAGAGCGGAAGCGGTATCCAGTATTAGCCTCAGTTTCCCGAGGTTATTCTGGTCTATAGGGTAGTTTGGCCACGTGTTACTGAGCTTTCTGCCACGAGTGTGAACTCGTGCGACTAGCATGGCTAAATCGGACTCCGATAGCAATGGCCTCCGGCAGGATCAACCGGAATGGTTGCCGAACCACGAAGGGTTCGGTGGGTCTCTGGCGGAAGCAACTGAATGCTAAATGTCCGTCAGTTCGACGACGCCAAACCAAATCGTTGGTCGGGTGTCACCGAACTGCCAGGGCTAACATCAGATCCCATCGTGTACGGCGGACCGCAGGGGTGGAATCCTCATTTCCTTCGGACCTGAACGTTTGCTTCGATCGGTCTTAAACCCATCGAAGCGAGTTCGGTCCGAGATCGCGACGCGAGTTGAACGCGTCCCGAATCACGT
>NZ_SBIR01000021.1:0-12887 GCF_004521895.1 Halorussus marinus | reverse complement strand
AGCAGGGCTTGGAACAGGCCGCTCACACCTTCGGCATTGTTCGATCACTCAACTTGGCTGGTGAATCCGTCGACTCAACCATTGATTGCCTCGTTATCGGGGCTTTCCGCAGCTCTACATAAGAGCGCTTGAGTTTAACCAACGCTCGGCGGTTTCTGTCTCCTTCTGTTGGTTAAGACCGTGGTGGTCGACGTTTCGGCCTGTGGAGACGAATAAGCATTTCTATCTCTCCACATAGAACCACGGCAAGACCGCCGGACAGCGACGCATCGGAGACCGTAATCTCTCTCAGTAGGCCTACTAGTCGACGTCGTAGCCCCACTCGCGGAGCTGATCGGCGACCTCGTCGACGTGCCGCAGCCCCACGAGCACCGCGGCCTCCCGCAAGTCCGCCTTCTTCACGGACTCGCCGAGCTGTTTCTCGACCGCAGCCCGAGCGTCCCGCTGCTCGTCCAGCGTTGACGACTGGAGGTGGAGCTGCACCGTCTTCTCTCGGCCGTCCGTGATGCTGTCGCGGCGGTAGAGCCACGGCAGCCCACCCTCCGCCATCGATGTGTTCTCGGTCGAGCCCTCGGTGCTGGCGCTCTGGATGTCGTCCGCGACCTCGTCGACGGCGCTCTCGGCCACGTCACCCCCGCCCTCTTCGTCCTCGTCATCGACATCGTCGTCGCTGAACGCGTCGCCAGCCGCACCTTCCTTAAACCCATTCATGCTTTATCAACCTCCGCGATCGCGCCCGGCTCAGGCGGCCGCGGCGCCTCCAGCCCAACCTGCTCCTCGAGGTGGCGCGCTAGCCGGTCCACCTGGGCGAGCGTCTCCAGCTCGTAGTCCCGGCGCCGATCACGATGCTCGGCGACATACCGGAACGCCGAGCACTGCTGACGCCAACACCCCTCCATCAACGACGTCCGGTCACGGATCGTTTCGGGCGTCGCGAACTCGATCTCGTCAAGGATCTCCTCCTGGTCGCTCGTGTTCTTCACCCCGTTGGGCACGGCCGCCAAGACGCCGACGTCGATGCCGAGCTGGTCGGCGAAGTTCCCCGCGAGATTCTCCAACCCTTCCACGCTCGCCTGGCCTTTCGCCGAGGGTTCGACCGGGATCACGAGATTGCGGGTGGCGAAGATCGCGTTGTAGAGATGCGGGCCCTCCGTCGCCGGCGGATCACAGATCAGGACGTCGTAGTCGTCAGCGACGCCAGCATCGCCGAGCACCCTTCGGAGTTGCCCATGCACGTTGTACGCGTCGCCGAGCTGCTCGGCCTTCGACTGCTCGCGATCAAGGTGACCGGCCAAGTCCGAGAGGTTGTTGTGCTCGGGGACGACGTCGACGTCTTCGGTCGTCCGGATGAGCTCGTCGAACGGGCCCTTCGGCGACTGGATGATGTGGCGGACGAGACTGTCGGCATCGGGGTCGGCACGATCGCCGTCGACGCCCATGAGCCGGCTGAGGTCTCCGTCTTGAGGGTCGAGCGGGACGACAAGCACGTTGAGGCCGGCGCGGCTGTGGGCGACCGCGAGGTTCGCCGCGAGCGTGCTCTTGCCCACGCCGCCGCTTTCCGCCCAGACAGTGTATGACAGCATCAGGCTACCTCCGGCTGAATCGGGAGCAGATCCCATTGTTTGTGACAACCACGGCAGACCGTCATGAGATTATCCAGAGTATTCGCGGCTTCAGCATCTAGGTTGCCATCGCTCCGAAACTCACGAATGGGTGTCAGGTGGTGTACTGCGAGGTCGCGGCCATAGGCATCCTCGTGTTCGTCCTGTGTCATCCCACAGGACTTGCATTGATAGTTATCTCGTTCGAGGGCTTTCTCGCGCTGTTCCGCCCAGTTTGTGCCGTACCATCTTTTTGTACCACCTTTCCACTGCGAATGGTTCTCTTGCTGTTGGCCCCATCCAGGAGCGTTCCCCTCCAGTGTCAACCATTCGTCGTTGCATTCTTGAGAACAGAACGACCGCTCATATCGCTCGGCGCGGTGCTCTGCCTGCTTCACAACTGTCCCGCATTGATGGCACTCGACTTCAACGCGGCCGATATCGTGTTTGCACTCTTTCGAACAGAACTTGCCCTTTCCGCGTTCGATTCGTGATTGAAACTCCTTGAAGGTCACACCGCAGTTCTTGCATGTGCAGTTTTTCTTGGCGAGGGATTCACCATGCGCGCCATAGTGGTGGATTTTCATCCCGTGTTCCGAGTCAAAACTCTCGCCGCAGGTAGGACAGTCGCTACTCATCGTATTTTTCCGTGAGTTTCTGGATAACTTCGCCGTAGGGGACGCTCTGGGTGCCGAAGATCTCCTCGCGGGCATCGTCGAGTGCTTCCTTCTCGGAGTCGCTGACTTTGATAGTGTTTTCCCGCATACTGTGGTATACGAGAGTATACCAAATAAGATTTCTGGACTATGATAGGAAGACATGCTTAGTGAGATGGATGCCTGTGATATGAAAGTACGTCAGACATCTGTCCTGCGTCAGTGAGATAGATCAGTGAGAAAGATATCTGAATATCGTTACTCAGAAATCTAACTTAGAGATCTAAGACGCTTCCCGCGGGTGGTTTCGAGGGTAGCACGCCGTGCTACTCGTCCGGCAGCCAGACGTGGTCTTCGTCGCGCTCCAGCCGGCCCACCTCGACCGCGTCATCGAGCGCCCGCCGGACGCGGAACTCGTCTTCGCTGCCGTTGCCGGCGAGGATCATCACGACCTTGTGGGCGGGGATCCGATCGGGCTGAGTGGGGCTGGTCTGATAGTAGACAGTGCGGACGACACGGTCGACGATATCAGTGGTCTCCTCGGGCATACCCGAGGGGTTGGGACTACAGGGGTTTAGTCGGTCGCGTCCGTCGACTGATCACGGCCGCCGTCGGTCACCAGCGTCGTCTGTTTCTGCTGGCTCGCTTCGACGCGCTCTTTGAGCCAGTGCATCTGCTCGCCGATCCCGCCCAAGTCTGCCTGCTGGAGCGGGAACACGACGCGCGGCCCAATCCCGGCGGAGAACGCATCGCGCTCTCGAAGCGGATCGAGATACTTCCGACCGGCGAGGACGGCGATCTCCTCGACCTCGTTCCCCTCGTTGCACTCCCACTCGACCCATTCGATCAGCGTCATGCCGACGCGATGGGCGAGCTGGTCGAGGCGCGCGTCGTCGAGGTCGTCGATGGTCACGTCGTAGGGTTTGATTTCCTCGGTCGGCGGGATGAGGCCGTGAAGCGCGGAAAGGATCATCCACTGGTCGCCGCGCTCCTCGGCATACTCGCGTTTCAGGCCGAAGTAGTTCGATGTGTAGAGGTCACGCGCCGGCCAGCGCTTCTCGAAGAGTGTTCCCGGCTCCAGTTCGCGGTCCCGCTTCGCGGACCCGCACCCGACGATGACGAAACGCTTAGTCACCGGACGCTACCTCCTCGTAGGACGGGATTTCCGCATCTGCTTCGTCGGCGAGACCACCACCGTACGTCGCGAGGCTCGGATCCTCGGCCGTCAAGACGTGCTTGCAGAGCGAGCGCGCGAGGTTGACCGGCACCGCGTTCCCGATCTGCTCGGTCCGATCGGTTTTCGTCCCGACGAGCTCGTAGTCCGCCGGGAACCCCTGGGCCTGCTTGAGTTCTCGCGGCTGGAGCATCCGATACCGGACGTCGAGGCCCCACGGCCAGAGCTCCGGAACGCAGAGCGCGAACCGGTCGCGGCTGGTGATCGTGCCGACCGGCTGATCGAGGGACTTCGGTGGGCCCTCGTAGTCGTCGAGGAACGGCTGGACCAGCGGCGTCGCGACGCCCGCGGGGCTCTTCGACGCGGTCACCGTCATGAGCGGCCGGTCGACCGACCGGGTCCGCGGGCGCTGGCCGGGCCGGCCGTTGTAGAGCGGGCAGAGGTACGGCGTGACGAGTTTCGCTCGCGGGTCGGCGGTGACCGTGTGGAATGGCTGGCTACCAGCGTCGTAGAGCCGGTTGCTGTGCAGCCCGCGATAGCGGCCGTTCTTCGGCATCACCAGCGACCGTGCTTCCGTCGTGGCGATCGCGTGTCCGCCCCGGGTCGCGATCGTTGGGACCGGCGACTCGTGGACGTTGACTGGGTGGGCGCCGTCCTGCTGGCGGAGCAAGTGCGTCGCCGACATCGAGGTCTCGCAGCCGGGGAGCGGGATCAGGAACGGTTCGTCGACGAGGCCGGCGACCGTCGACGCGTACTCCGCGGGGACGACGCGCTCTTCGCGCAGCTCGTAGATGTCGTCCTTCTCGAGCGCCTCCAGAGCGTCCGCGAACGGCGCGACCGCGTCACCACAGTGGCGCCGCAGCCCTTCGGCGATGCGCTGCATCGTGGAGTTCTTCGGCGGGGTCTTCCGGCCGTCGTCGAGGTCGCGCGTCCAGATCGACCCGCCGAGGTCCGACCAGTCGATGATCTCGGCCGCGGTGCGGTGGTCGGGCAGATCGTCCCGATCGTCGCTGTGCGTGGGCTCGGGGAAGGTGACCGAGCCGGCCTGCCGGCCGATGATGAAGAACCGCTCGCGCGTAGTCGGATCGCCGTAGTCGGCGGCGACGAGCTGCGTCCAGTCAACCGCGTAGCCCAGCTGGTTCAGTGCGTTCACCCAGGCGTCGAAGATCGAGCCGTCACGCACGGGCTGGCCGTCCTCGTCGACGGGGCCCCAGTCCTGGATCTCAGGGACGTTCTCGATAACGAACGCGTCGACGTCGAGCTTCTCCAGCCAATCGAGGACGTGCCACGAGCTCATCCGCTTCTGTTCGCTGACCGGCTTGCCGCCCCGGGCCCTGGAGAAGTGGGTGCATTCGGGCCCGCCGACGAGCAGGTCGACGTCGGGCGTCGTCTCGCCGTCGCCGGCGAGGCGCTCGATGACTTCGGGCGGGTGGAGCTGCTCAACCTTCGAGTCGTACTGGTCGGCATCCGGATGGTTCGCCTCGTGGGTCTGGACCGCGGGTTCCCAGTGGTTGATCGCGGCCAGACGGAGGCTGTAGCCGAGGTCGCTGCAGGCCTCGCGGAGGCCTTCGCTGAACCCGCCGGCGCCGCAGAACAGGTCGACCGCCACGATCTCCCGGTCAGGCATCGAGCAGTTCCTCCTTCGCTTCCTGAACCTGCTGGAACTCGCGCTGGCTGCCGCCCTGGTCGGGATGCGTTTCGGCGAGCCGCTGGCGGGCCGCCGCCCGCACGACCTCCGGGCTCGCGTCCGGACTAACCTCAAGCACCTCGTGGGGCTCGCGCCCGCCGCGGCCGTCGCCGACGACGATCGCGTCGGCCGCCTCGCCAGCCGGTGGGAGGCGGGCGTTCGCGAACTCAGACTCGCCCGTGCGGACGGGACGCTGCTGCATCTTCCGCTTCTCGCGGATGTAGAGATACAGCGACCGGATGTTGTCCCGCAGCCGCGTGTAGGCGTCGCAGGCCGCCGCGTACTGGTCGCCCTCGTTCATCGTCCAGCGGACCACCGCACCCGGATCGTCCGGGTTCGCGTCCGCGTACGGGTAGCGCGGGTTCTGCTTCTGGTGCTTGGCGGCGGTGGACAGCCGCCAGTCGTCGACGCCGACGCGGTCGAGCTCGTCGACGAGGTCGTCGATACTCTGGCGGAGGCCGGTGTCGAACCGGTTGTTCCGCTCGCGCTCGCCGGCGGGCGTGCGGTCCCAGCCGGTCGGCCAGTCGATGTCAGTCACCGTCGATCACCTTCCAGAGCCGCCGGTGGGCGTCTTCGACGGCGGTCCGGCCGGGCGCGCTCTCGGGGAGCTCGGCGAGCGCGCGGTCGAGCGCAGCGTGCGCCTCCCGCAGGCACTCGCGGTCGACGTCGTCTTGGCTGCGGGCGGCCTCCAGCTGGCTGCGGAGGTCTTCGTTGCGCTCTTCGAGTGTCTGGATCCGCGCGTCTTCGGGCGTCCGCTCGACCTCGTCGTCTTGATCGGCGCCGAGGAGGTCGTCTTCGTCGGGGACGTGTTCGTACAGTCCTCGGTTGACTTTCTGGATGACGCCAAGTTTGACGAGTTGCCGGAGTGCGTCGTTGACGTATTGTTTGCGCAGGCCGGTTTGGTCGCGGACACGGAGGGGGTTGACGCGTCCTTCGTGGCGGATGACGTCGAGGACAGTCCGTTCTTCGTCGTCGAGTTGGTAGTCCATTGGTTCGGATATGGCCATGGGGGCACCTCAGTCTTACTACAACAGACATGACCAAGTAAGTTACGAATGAGAATACGAAGTCAATTACTCCGTAATCTTTATGGTAGTGGCTGTTGTACTACCAGTTAGGAAGCGCGGGACACCGGCCACAAAAGTTGGCCGAAGCGTGCTCTAACACGCCCGACCGTGCTCCACGCCAAGGTGAAGCAACAATGAGTTCGAAACCCATCGACAAGAACGCATCGACTCCCGCGGGCGCACATCACGAGCTGCCCGCGTCCCGAGACGTCTCGGACATGGACAGCGCTGGCGCGATCGTCGACGCGATCGCCGAGCAGTTCGACGCCGGCGCGACCGCCGTCGTCGTCCACGACCACGACAGCCACACGGCCCGCATCACCGACGCCGGCGACATCGAGGCGGCCGGCGACGCGGTCGTGATCTCGGCCGACAACGGCACGACCGCGACCATCCCCACAGTCGCGATCGCGACGGTCGCAGGCACCGACGACGCGCTCGCCGCGATCCCGCTCGGCGCCGAGCTGGCCGTCACCTACCAAGCCCAACAGAGCCAGCACGGCACCCAGACGCGGACCGGTCGGGTCTCGGACTGGGTGGCGAAGCGCTCGGGCGAGATCTACAAGCTGTCGATCGAGACCGAGGGCGGCGAGACCTATCACGTCTGGACGACGGGCTGTGTCGACAAGGGCCCGCGCTTCGGCGAGCGGAAGGTCGGCCACGATGCCGAGGTCGACGTCCACGACTCGGAGGTGACCGCGTGATGGCGGCCGTCGAAACCCAGACCGCCGAGACCGAGGACGTCGACGATCGCGACCGGCGCGCGGCCGAGGAAGCGATGGCGGTCCTCCCGGTCGACGAGGACCGCTACCGTGTCTACAGTGGCGCGCACAGCGACTACCTCGTGGACCTCCGCGATGCGTCGTGCGAGTGCGCTGACTGGGAGTACCGGGAGCCCGAGGGCGGCTGTAAGCACGCGCGGCGTGTGTTGCTGTCGCTTGGCCGGCGCGAGATTCCGGACGGTGTCCGTGTGGATCCGGCGCTCCGCTGCCAGCGAGACCGGCTCGCCGGCGGCAACGGAGGCGGTGCGTGATGACTGGTGAAACACTCGAACGAGTTGGCGACCAGCAGTATCGGTGTACCGAGTGCGGCGGCGAGAGTTCAACGCGGCTGCCGAACCACGAGCCAACATGTCCAGTCATCCTCGACGACGGCGAGTACGCGGTGGACGCGCTCTCGTCATTCGACCAGCTGGACTACGGCGATACTATCGAGTACGTCGGGCCGGACGAGTTCGACGGCGAGACCGCTGTTGCACCCCAGGACTGGAAGCAGCCCTACACGTTCCGGTCGCTGTCCGTGGGCGGCACGCTCTCGTGCGACACCCGATTCAACGGCAAGAAAGTGCTCACCCCCGACCATCCCGCGAACAACCCCGAGTACTGGCGGCCGGTCGACTCTCAGGAGGTGAGCGAGTGATGTCAGTCTATCTCCGCATCGACGGCCTCGACGTCGACGACTTCGACAGCGCGGACTCGTCACTGCTCGAGGATCTCGCCGCGCACGTCTACCACGACATCCAGACCAACCACCCCGGCCTCTACGACGATTTGGAGGGCGTGATCCCGGTGCGGAACCCCGAGCACGACCCGCGGCTGTCGGAGTCGGACGAGTTCAGCCGGCCGGAAATCGATGTCGAGACGCTGGAGTACGTGTCGACCGAGACGTACACTGAGCCGGACGGGTCAGAGGAGTCGTACGACTACTACGAGTGCCCGAACCCGGAGTGTGACGCGACGATGGCCGAGTGGATGGACTGTCCGGAATGTCGCTGGTACGACGCCGATGCCTGGGAGCGCACCCTCTCGCTCGACGACGAGGTACCGCCCGAGGTGTCGGTGACCTACGGCGACTATCGCGTGGTGTTCTTCCGGACCGAGTCAGGTCAGTGGTATCGCCAGGAGTGGGAGCGCACGCCCGACAGGGTCTCGGAGGACTGGCGGCCGGTCGGGATCGACACGATCGACGAACCCAGCGTGGAGGTGTACGATGCAGAATGAGACCGTCGACGAGCTGGCGCGGCTCGCCCGCGACGAGACCTACGCCGCGTTCAAGAGCGCGGCGATCGCGTCGGGACTGACGCCCGGCGAAGCCGAGCAGTTCTACAGCACGCTCGACCAGGACGACGACCGGGTCGAGGCGGACGTTCGCGACAGCGGGATGGAGGTCCGGAGCAGCCAGGGCTGGATCACGTCGACGACGAGCGTGGAGGTCGAGCGATGAGGTCATTCGCGGATCCCGATACGCATTTCGCGATTGTGCGGAGTGAAACGCCAGTCACGGAGGACGGCTACAAGGTCGGGGAACCCAAGCGCTTAGAGTGCGAGGAATGTGGTGCAGGCGTGCTGTTAACTGAAGAGCCAACTCCCGGTGTCGACGAACTCCAACACCAGCCGACGTGCAGCCAGCGGTTCGTGAAATCGCGATGGTGGCAGACGACTGCGGACGGCGAGTAGTCGAGCCGGGATTTTTCCCACGGGTTAACCAACAACACTGGTCGACATTGTGCAGATGTTGGTTAAGAGAGATAGAGCATCGTGAAGCAGGACGATATCATTCAGCTGTCGCTGTCGCTGTGTCGATCGAGATATTCCTGTTTCCCTCGATGTACTCCTCGACAAGGTCCCGGAGGACTTGGCTCCGTGATGCATCCATCGGGATATCACCCTCGAGTTTTTTATGCGTGATAATAGTGTCAAGTTCTTCTAATTTCTCGTCTGCGATGCTGAAACTTGGGTTTGCCATACTATTAGTTTAGCAGGTTAGCACTATAAAGGGTGCCCCATAGAGTCCCTGAGTAGAGAAAGGACTAAGTTACTGCCTTAGCAAGATAGCAGTAGATGGGAAATCCAAGCATCGAGATGCCGGATGAAATGGAGGCCGAAGTCGACAACCGCCGGCACAGTAACACGTCCCGAAGCCAGTGGGTTCGCGAAGCAATCCAGGCACGGCTCGACGCCGAAGACGCTGGCGAGTGGACAACGCCGGATGTCGACTACGGCACAGCTGACGCTGCAGACGCGTGACGAGATCTAGAGCACAGGCTCACGAGTAAGACCGTACGGATCCGGCCTGCCCCTAACAGGCCGGATCGAAAACACACCTATGGTACGCACACGCCCCTTCGAGAGAGACCGACTTTGTTCCGCTGTCGTTACCCGGCAGTACGACCGGCTTGAAACAGCACAACTAGCGATTTCTGCATTCCGGAAATTCCGGAAACAACCCCCTCAGGTACTTAAGAGACAGAATACAACGGGTAGGCAGCGACACCTGGCGTCCGCGACCAACGCCGGGCGCGCCTACACCCGTCCAAAAGTTTGGGCGCGCCCGGCCCATGTCATGTCGCGGTCCCGAGACGCACTGCCCGCGGCGATCACCGCCGCGAACCCACACAGCACGCACTCCGGACAATGAGTACAAAAAGCACCCCACCCCAAGAACGTATCGCCACACAGATAGCGACTAGCGACCAGCCTTGGCAGAACGCCGCAGTCCTCACCCACCTCTACCAGCACAACGGACTGACCACGCGGGAGATCGCCGACCGGCTCGGCTGCAACCACAGCACCGTCTCCCGCTGGCTGAACATCCACGGTATCGAAACCCGGGAGAACTGGAAAGCAGGCGTCGAAGCCGCCAGGCGAGCAAACCGCTCCGAGTACGCTCGGGTGCGGACACTCCCGAGCGGCTACGAATACTGGTCGTCAAAAGAAGGCAGCGACCGGACGAACCGGCTTGTGTACGTCCACCGGCTGCTCGCAGTCGCAGAACACGGGTTCGACGCTGTCGCCGACACACAAGTGCATCACCGCAACGGCATCCCGTTCGACAACCGGCCGGACAACATCGAGCTGCTCGACGCTGCGGAGCACGGACAGCTGCATTCAAATAACTACTGGAACAGCGGTGGTCGGTGATGATGGCGAGCATCCTCGGGCTGCCCCGCCACAGCATCGACCTCGAGCTCGAAACCGACACCGACGGCCACTCGCGTGGCATCGTCGTCAACGAAACCCAGTACCTCGACGGCGTCACCATTTACCACGGCACCGCCGCCGGCACGATCAGCGCCCAGGACACAGACGTCATCATCGCCGACGACGCGATCTTCACCGAACAAGTCGAGGCGAACAAGACGGTCGCGACCGAGTACATCGCCGACTTCGACGCCGGCTTCGTCGGCATCGACACGAGCGACGGCACGTTCCTCTGGGAGACACTGAGCGCGATGGCGGGCGTCGACATCGTGCGCGCGGAGTTCAACCTCGACGCGTTCGCCGAGCAGTACGAGCGTCGCGACGACGCGTCGGTCTGGCAGATCGGCTACAAGCATGACGAGGAGAACGTGGGCGTGCGCTACCACGACGACGCCCAGCTCCGAACGGACGGTGTTACCCAGCTTGGCTTCCAGTATCTCTGGGACGGCCAGCCGGTTCGGGGCACCGTCGCTGCGAGCGGCTACGCCGCCGTCTACTCGCCGATGCACGTCGAGGAGTACGGCCGCTGGGTTCGCGACGAACTTCTCCCCTACGCCTTCCTCCCGGAAGATGGCCAGGAGGAGTTCACCGAGAGCGATGAGGTCGAGCCCGAGGTCGGCGAGTGCGAGAAGTGTGGGCGCGAGGCCGACCTCGAGGAGACCGGCGACGGCATGCTGTGTGTCGTCTGCGCTGACAAACTCGACGAAGAGTCCAGCCAGTCTGGGTTCGAGAGCCTCGATTCGGTGACCGTCGCGGACGGAGGGCAGAGCGATGAATGACGCCGTCGACCCCAAAGCCGAGCCGGAGGAACTGGTCGACGGCGTTAAGATCGCGGAAACCGAGACCGGCGATCGATACCGCATCCACGTCGGTGACGACGGTCTGCTCTCGCTCAGCCACATCACGTTCGACGGAGCGGACCCAGAGCAGGTGACGCCGGCTGAGCTTGATCACGACCTCAAGTACGGCACCTACTACGTGCCTGAGTACTCGCCAGCGGGCGACGTCCACGAGGCCGTCGAGATGCTCGCCGGCCAGGACAACAGCGTCACGCCGGGAGGTGTCGTCGATGACTGAGAGCACCGAGGAGTTCCGCGAGGAGCTCCAACGGGTCATCCGCCGGCACGACCCGGATCCCGAGCAGCTCCGCGATGCGGCCGGCGACTTCGAGGAGATCGCCGATCGCTTCGAACAGATCGGGGAGGTGCTCTAGCGATGACCCAGCCGATCGACGACATCCTCGAAGAACTCGCCGACCAGTCCAGTCCCTGCCAGCGCGTCCGTCGCCACCACGAGGGCCGGACGGTCGCCGTGGTCCCGAGCGACTTCTACCGTGCGATCCTCGTCGACGATCGCGTGGTCGTCCGCCTCCACATCGAGGGTGTCACGCCGATCGACTGCCGGATCAGCGACACGCTAGAGTTCGCAACCAACCTTTACGACGCGGGCGAGACGTCGAAGAGCGACTTCCTCGACAAGGTCAGCACGGCCGACGACATCGACGTCATCCACCACGCCGAGAGCGAGTTCGCCGAAGACGACGAGGGCGAGACGGAGGACCGCGAGATCCGCACCGACGGCGGAACGTCGATCGACGAGACTGGACGCCCCGGCGGTGCGGGCGAGTGTCCACAGGGCTGCCATCACCCGGTCGCCGGCCACGACACGCTCGAGGCCCGCGAGGAGACCGTCCCCGTCGAGCCACCCAACGTGTTCGAGGTGTACGGCGAGACCGTCGTTCAGACCGAGCGCGTGAGGCGGTATTCTGAGTGTATCGTCTGCGGATGGGTGATCGACCTATGACGCCAGTCCGTTGCTGGCTGTTCGGCCACGACTGGCTCCACCTCGACACCCACTTCGTCGACGGTGACCGGCTCGCATCCAGCCACCTTTGCGACCGCTGTGACGAAGAACGGGCGATCGTGCTCAGCGTCGACCACGACCTCCCCGGCCCTGAGAGCAACGTCGACCCATTGGAGGTGGACGACTGATGTCCCGCGACACGAAATACGGCCACCTCATCGACAACTCCGACGACCAGAACGACGCGGACGACGTCGACGAAGAGCCTGAGCCCCCAGCCCAGCTGCAGTATCAGACGGTCAAAGTCCTGTGGCGGACTGAGCCCCGCGATCTCGAGTTCCGCGCGCTGATCAGTCACGGCGACCACTCGTGGGAGCCGATCTGCACGCACGTCGACCGCGCCCACCGGATCGAGGGCTCGAACCAGTTCGACCCAATGGGCTCGCGCAGCTGGACTGAGATCCCGCGCCGGGTCCAGGAGCGCATCGTCGACGTCGTCGCTGGCGTCGACGCGGTCGAGGAGCTCGACCCCGAGCACGAGATCGGGTTCAGCCGCGACGGAGGTGACGGCGCTTGATGGCAGACGTGCGTCAGACGCTGCCGGAAACTAGGTGCAGTTTTAAGTGTAGTGACTACGACAGTCACAGCAAGAACGCACACAGCACGGTAAGTCCACTACACCAGTGGCTCACCATCTGTAGGAGCGGTAGTGGAACACCTTCTCCTACATTTCGAGTCGGCATAAGTTTACCGCCTAGAGATAGCTGCGGCGCTCTCCAGCGCTCTCACTCTCACAGGCGGGAACTCGGCCATCACGCCACCACCACTAAGACAGCCATGAGTCCGTACACCCTCTCGGCGCGGTTGCTCGCCCAGCTGGCGAGCCACTGCTCTCCCCTTAAAAAGCAATCTCCCATTT
>NZ_SBIR01000020.1:0-13861 GCF_004521895.1 Halorussus marinus | reverse complement strand
CGACGACGCCCAGGTTGATCAGCTCTCGAAACATCGCGCCGAACGCCGGCTGAGCAGAAGACATACTCCCAGATTATGGCTGGCTCAGTGTAACTATAGGGTCTTTCCGTAGCTCTACACAAGAGCGCAGAGTTTTAACCAACACAGCACGCTGTCGAGTCGGAGTGTTGGTTAAGAGTTGCACGAGAAAACGAAGTGAGTCAGTCAGCGGGCTGTGCTTGCCGTGATTCCATCAAAGGCGAGAAGTCCATCAGGTCAGCGTGCGTCCCATAATCACAGATAACCGTCTCTCGGTAGTTCGCCGACGACCGTCCTTGCACCCACGGCGGGTTGAACGGTTCACTCACCTTCTCGATTGTCTCCGCATCCCACAAGCCGATGAACTCTAACGCTTCAACAGTTCGCTCGTGTCGGTCGAGGTCTTCCCAGTCATCCTCAGCGTACACGCACCGCAGGAGAACATAGAAATCGTGGAAGCCATCGGCGAGGTCAGCGGGAACAATCAGGTCTCGTTTCTCGTCGTCAATCACCGTCCGAGTCTTCACATCGACTGAGAAGCCTTCCACATCAAAGTCCGCCTGTCGTTGGCCGCCAAGATGCTCGTACTCGAAACTCGTCTTCTCCTCAAGAATCTCAGCAAACACCAGCTCCCCGAGGTCGCCGACATACTTGTCGAAGTCCCGCTCTTTCTGGGAACGGTCATAATCTTCGCCAGCAGGTCGTCCTTTGTTCTTAGCCTGTTCACGCAGTTCTTCAGTAACCGCAAGAGAAATCATAACTACACTTAACTATTCTGTCATAAGTTCCCAAAGGTGCTCCCCTGCAAAGGATACCTCCTACGCACAGGCGCACACAAAGTATAACTACAACAACATATTTGGGGATTGAATAGTATATTTCAATTGTTCAGTTATGAAATTAGAACAACTACTTTCTCGTGTAGAATCGGACGCAGGCAAGCTAATCGTGATTTATCTCCGTCGAGTCGGGACGGCAACCGTAGACCAGCTCGCAGATAGATTCTGCTGGTCGAAGATGAAGACCTACAACATCCTCTCGGCGCTCAGGGAGATGGAGATTGTCGCACCGCTTGAAGAATCCACAAAGGAACGCTACGCTCTGAAACGGGTTGAGTTATGAGACCATGCACAGTCAAGGACACAAAGGAATCGCCCTCTTGCTCTACTCGCCGATAACCTACTTCCTCCTCGAAACAGGACGGCCAATCTTCGCCATCGGCGGACTCGTGTTAGTGCTGATGCTGTCGATGGTCCCAGACAAGGATATGGTCATCCCGCTCTTGCGTCATCGAGGTCCGACGCACACGATTTGGTTTGCGGGAGTCGTCGGAGCTGTATTGGCGGGCGTCGGGATAGTGATTCAGTTCGGTCTTGACCAGATTGGAATCGTCGCTGTCGCTGTTCCCGTGACTGGATTGTTCATCGTCGGCTTCCTGAGTATCGTGTATCACATCATCGGCGATGCACTGAATCCATCAGGCGTGCGCCCGTACAAACCAATTAGCTCGCACAAGCACGCACTCGGCGTCACAAAGAGTGGGAGTTTCCTCGGTAACTGGTTCTTCTATATCCTCGGATTCGTCGCTAATCTGGTTGCGGTTGCACTCGGTCTCCAGGGATTGCTCATGTGAACTCCACACCCCACCCTGTCGGTACATAGGCTCCAATTCCGTGTACACAGACGACAATATATTGTCCGCTGTATACAGAGCAAGAAGAAATTCAGGCGGGCGTCACCGAGAAGATTTTGTTACACTTGTAACACTCATGGTAGCAGAATCCACCTTCTGTGTGCTGTTTGATTTTTCTCGTCTTGATATCTTGATTGCAACTTGGACACTTCGGATATCGTCCCATATCGAGCTAAGCTGCGCTCTACCCTACATATAGCCTGGGTTCGCTCAGGAAGGAGACCGAAGAATCGGAATTACTGGAACTGACTACCCAGTGTGGCCTGTTCCTGCTGGTCGCCTGATTCAATCGGCTCCGACTCGTTGTATGGTGAGTGCGTTACCGTGTACCCGTTCTCCGCCTGCTCGACCCTATCAATCGTATAGAGCTGGAGCGGTTTCTCTTGCTTCGTAGTCACGGGGAAGTCGTAGTTCTCCGCCTCATACTTGAAGTCCTTCCCGTCCTCCAGGCGCTGTTCAACGAACTCCTCGTGTCGCCGAATTCGCTTTGAGACTGTCCCGTGGGCGAGTTCCTTGACCTCGGAGACCTCGGCGTCGAATACATCAGTAAAGTCTTCTTCCAACTCATACCCGACAGAGTTCCGTCCTGCAATCATCGCCGCCAGCGAGGTTGTGCCAGTACCCCAGAACGGGTCGAGAACGGTGTCACCGTAGACGCTGAACATATTGATGAGTCTGTACGGGACTTCCAACGGATATGCCGCAGAACGGTCTCGTAGCTCTTCGTCGGCGTTCTCTAACTGTTGGAAAGTTCCCTTGATACCTTCCCAAACATCGGAGAACCACTCGTTTCGCTCTTCCCAGAAGTACGCCGACTCATACCGAACATCGTTGTTCGAGCCGAAATTCCGACTATCCTTCCCGTTGCGGAAGATGAGCAAGTACTCGTGTTCGAGCGTGGCGTATGCGTTCGGCGGCATCATCCCGCTCCCCATAAACTTCGCTGCTGAGTTCGTCGGCTTCCGCCAGAGAATATCTGGAAGAGGCTCGAAACCCATCCCGTCGAAGTATTCTGTGATGTGAGCGTGGTTCTGGTAGACTCGGAAGCTATCGGCTACCTTCCGTGTGGCGTCCCCGATGTTGATGCAGGCGATTCCACCATCCACGAGGACACGGTTGACTTCATCCCAAGTCTTGTTGAGTTCCTCGTGCATCAGCTCAAACGCTTCTCGACCTTCTCCGCTATCAAGAGCGGTTTCAATATCAGGATTCAGGCCAGAGAAGAGGTCGTCCCACATCTCAATCATCGGGTACGGAGGTGAAGTGACGACGAGCTCCACTTCGTTATCGTCAATCTGAGACAGATTGTTCGAATTACCAATATAAACCCTATGCTCGGTCTCCATACGGACAAGCTATCCGTGGAGGTGTTTGTAGTTATTGGTGCTCGCTGACCCAACGGCGAATCTATTGCATCTCCTCCTTCAATTCGGAGATATCGACCGTCATCGCCTTGTTCGTCTTATTCTCGTCGTAGAAGACAATCGGCGCATCGATATCCTCCTGTAGATTGTCCTTATAGGTGACTGGCTTAATCTGGACGGGCTGGTCGCCAACATACCCGTCGATGCCTTTACTCTCATCAGCAGCCGTCCCTCGGCTCACTTCTTCATCGAACATATCACCGAGCTTGCGGAGAATTGCCTCCTGAATATCGAACCCCTCGTAGGTCTTGAAGAGAACGAGGTCTCGGATGTACCTCCGAGTCATCTCTTCGTCAATCTGGTCGAACGCATCCCGCATCTTCTCCACCATCGGGTACGCTTTCTCCGCTGACTCTTCCAGGCGCTCCTCACCGTCATACTCCTCCATATAGAACTCTACCCAATCCTCGAAAGTCCCATCAGGATGTTCTTCTCGAAACTCTTCGATGACATCGCTCATCTGCCCCACAACCTGGGGACGATTCGACTGGGAGAGATTGATTGCAGGATTCAGAAGATAGGTCGTATACTTGGGAGTGTCAAACGGGAACTCTTCAACTTCTTCAGCAACAAGGCGCTCCCGCTCCTCTTCGCTAATTCGAAACTCGTCTTCGTCAGTCACATCCGCTGTGTTTGTGTCATGTCGTATAGCTCTTAGGATGAGAAGAGTCCACAACGACTCACTCGATTATTATTATTTTATTCACCTCACGACGAGATTGCTCTCGCCCCAAAATAACTCAAATCTGAAGATGGTGGTCTTGGCGGCTGTGCCGCCTGTTCAGAGCTGGTCGTTCTCCAACAGCACGGCAGAGAAAAACTGATTCTACAACTACTACACTACTACTATACTATAATATACTATTTACTGTATTAGTTATAGTATAGTAGGGTTCTAACTTCACAATTTGCGCCCACTTAGACAGAAGCTATATAGGGTAGTAATTCCTACATATCAGTATGAAGGTAACTTCGACACTTTCACGACAAGGTGCAACGACCGAGAGAAAACTCACACTCCCGAATTTCGTGTATTTCGGACTTCGTGACACCGCCCGCACTCAGAACAAGGAGTTCTCCCAGGGTAAACTCCTCTATGAGATTCTCCACTTTGACCGAGACAAGCCGTGTAGAGATGAGATTTCGGAGGTTGAGAACTTCGTAGACCGCCAACTCTCAGAGGTACTTGGAGAGCAATCTGCCGCCGAGGTGGATAAAATAAAAATAATCGATGCGAACGGTCAGGAGGCACTTTCGAACGATGTTCCAGACGACCTCGAACCAACCGAGAATTCTAATTCACCAGTTCGTGTCCGATTACCTGATGAGACTTGGAGTCAGATTCACTCAGAGAAGGAGCGGTATATTGGTGAGTGGCTTACACCATCGCTCATCAAGTTCGTAGAATCGCCGTTCAATTCTCGGATGGAGAGAATCAATTGTAAGCGAGAACTCGTAGATTATCTCCGTGGTGAAGTTGGTGTGGAGACGATGGAATCAAAGGTTGCGTATGCGTGCGTGACAGGTGATTCTGAACGGTTTGATATTGGTTCTGTCCATAACCTCATCCAGCAAGAAACGGCGACAGAGTGGTCGCAGAATATCACAGTTGACGACCTTCGAGAGATGAGTAGCGGCGAACTCCAGAACATCGGACTCGGACAGAAATCCAAAGGCCAGCGTGTGCAGGCGATAGAGACTGCGATTAAGAACGATAACTCCCAACCAGAGTATGATGAGGTGCAGGAGCTGGTGAAGGAAGTTTACGGTGTCGAGACTACCCAGACGGCTCGTTCGTATGTTGACCAGATGGAGATGGAGTGGCTCGGGCCGAAGGTCGAGGGCGTTCGAGACCTTGCGAATCAAATCAAACAGGAAGTAGTTGAAGAGTTACCCGAGAAGAAAACGGCTAGCAAGCGTGTTCCAAAGCAGGTTGGTCAGAATATGCCTGTGTACGAGTTCTTGCTTGTGGACAAGGACAAGCTCGATAACATCGACCGTCGCTATGATTCGGTCGAGGATGCGTTAGAGGCGTTGGATGATTTGGTTGAGCAAGCACACCGTCCTGAGCGACTCGGGAAGGCGCAGGATGAAGCGCACGAGGAATTCAAGAATCAGATTGAGTTGTTGAAGCGGTTTGGTGAGAACGGGACGATTGGCTATCAGAACATCGAAGGATTTGACGGCTCTGCCGTGTGATTACTATGAAGGACACTTCAGATACCGACTCCGACGAGCCACGGTTTACCGAGTTCGAAGTTGATGAGTTGAGTGTACAGGGCCGCCGAGTCTACTGGGCGTTCTTGGGCTAATTTTCCTCAGGCTCTTTCTCGGTCTCCTCGCCTTCGCTATCTGCTTCTTCGTCGGCGCTATCTTCTCCATCATCTTCTCGTGGGTCATCGTGTCGAACCATCGGGTCAGATTCTGCAAGGGCTTTGAGGCCGTATCCACTCCGAGTGAAGAATTCGACAGGAATCGTATCCACCATCTCGGCTTCGTCTATTCTAGTAAGTAGCATATCAGGGGTTACAGTCCATCCAGCAAGCAAATCGATGGCGATAGGGCTGTGGCGAAAGTCGTAGCGAAGTTCGTAGATATTGAATTGGTGTTCGTCGTGTTCGTAGTGGACGAGTTCGTAGGTGTGTTCTCCGAGTATGAAGAGGTAGTGTTCGCTGTTGCTGAATCTAGAGAGTCGTTCTTTTGAGAGGTGGTTCTTCAATTCTTTGTGGACTTCGTAAGGTATCGGGATTGAGCGCAGGTTATGGATTTTCTCTCGTATCCACTCGATTCTATTCCGTACTTTCACAGCGAGTTTCGAGAGACCTCGCCGAAGTCGTCCTTGTCGTTCTCGGTCGATGAGGTTTTTGAGTTGTTCAGCGTCGTCGGAGAGGTACACTTCCCGCATCGAATAGTAGTGCGTGTTGTGAGAGCTGAGGATTAGGTCTCGACAGTCGTCCCACCGCTGGATGATTTCGTTCATCACCTCGGTCATCTCGTCCGTAGCGTTCTGGTGTCGCCTGTGTTCCTTCAGCTCGTCCGTGAGTTTATCCATCTCTTCGACTGTTCGCTTACGGTCTTCATCTTCGGGACGAGCGCCTGAGTAATGCCAGGCTTGCTGTATCCCGTTAGCCGTTCGTTCAACCTCTTCAAACCAACTTTCAGTATCCCCGTCTCCGCTCGGCCAAAGGACTCGGAGAATCTGCCATCCAAGATAGACGCCGATGAGGGTAAGGAGTGCTGTACCGACCCAACCTCTGAAGATAGAGGGAATCCAATTCAAGTAGTTCGACTCGGTGCTGGAGATACGGAACAAGACGAGGATTAGTCCTGTTAGAGCAGAGATGCCGACGAAGATTAGTTGGAGGTCATCTCTATCCATCAAGTGAGCAGAACCAGTCTGGTTTTATGTAACTACTGGACAGACTACTCTTCTTCATCTTCCTCCTCATCGGAGTCAGATATCCACTCAAGATAGTGTTCTCGGGCTTGCTCGAAATTCTCCTCCAAAGGCTCGTTGAAGTCGAGGTCGTGGGCAATTCGCTCTTCTATGTGGAAGCAAGTGATGAGAGCATATTCCTGGATATCGTTGTTATCCAGCGTTCGGGCACTATCATCCCGCTCTTTGGGATTCCGATTCACATACTGATTCAGGTGGAATACGAGGTTCTGAACGGCACTGTATAATTCAGGGTCGGTATCTGCATATGGGTCGGCGAGTAGCTCCTGCAGCTGCTCGCTGTTAGATTCATATTCCCGAGCAAGGACTTCTCGGTCTTCGTCGTCCATAGCGAACATCGTCGTCCTCGGAGTCAAGCTACGGACTGCGAGGCGGTGGACTCGTCGATACCAGTTCCGCTCTTGTCGCTTCTCACGCCGTTTGAATTCCCACCAAGATACACCTCCTGTTACGGCCAGTGTGAGTGTCCCACCGAGTATAGTACTGAAGACGATGTTCCAGTCAACCATCGTTAGTGGAAGCAGTTTGTACTGACTTGCTCGTCGTCAACGACTTCGGCGTACTCTTCCCAAATCCGTTGTCCTGTAACTTCCTCACCTTCACCGATGCGGTCGAGCAAGGACTGGAGAGAATATTCCTCGTCCTCGCTACTCTCGACTATCCGTCCGATATGCCGCTCGAATAGATTCTCCGCTTCATCGTGTTTCCCCGAGTCTCGTTTTGCTGTGTGTCCACACTCACTATTCGGGCACTCCCAGACCCGTCGTGTTGTGGTTGTTGAACGACCATAACTTGGCTTTCGTCCCCGACCGCCGCTTGGCATCTCATACGACTCCTTCTTCATCGGCGTCTGGCACTTCGGACAAATCTGCTTATACTCAACATCGGTGTCTACGATACTTCCACGAGAGAGTGTGGCCGTCCCTTTCCAAGCGATATCGTCTTTCTCGATACAGCCTTCAATTTCACTAACTCGTTCAGCGTCTGCTGTCTCAGATTCGCCTCGAAGATACCATCCAAGCGTGAACCCGAGAGCGAGAATCCCGAATCTGAGCATCCAGGTGAAGATGAAGTCGAGAGGGAGTGTTTCGGTGAGACCTGCAAAGAGGGGTGGATAGAATCCAGCTGCTGTGGGGATGCCGATGAGAAAGACTGTCGCAAGAAAAGAAAGTAGAGCAATTAGCGTAGTCCGATTCATCACGAGAGAAGAATCAGCCGAGTTTTATGTAACTACTGGACAGGCAGGTAGTCAGAATCCAGAACTGTGTATCTTGACTCGGAGACCAACTGCCGCAACTGCGAGACCACCGTAAATCAGGATATCAAGTGTACTCAGCAATCCTGCTTCGAGGAAGATTGGGATGGCGAGATAGATGCCGATGACAACGCCTGCGAGGTAGCCGAACGACCAGTAGCGGGACGCATCCACAGTCATCACCGCAGAGACGATTGAAACAGGAATTACCCACCAGAAGATGCCTGGTGGCAAGTATCCTTGTTCGACCAGCAGCGGAACGAGTTCACTAATCAGGAGGGCAACAACGACGGTCTCGACAATCATCCCGACTCCTCGTTCGAGACCGTGGTCCATACCTGGCATCTTGACAGCATATAATTAGTGTGAGAAATAGAGTGTTTCGCCTGTGATGACTGTCACCGAAGCCGACCTGTGCTCTCTAAGCGGATTCACAGGCGAGCGAACACATACGAGACGCCTGCACCCACGCAGACGCCCACGAAGAATACTCCACCGACGACAAGCCCTCCTGCATACGCTTCTGCGTCCCAAGTAGCAGAGGATGAGTAACTCATCGGATACCACCTCGAAGCCGATTGTAGACCATCCTCGCCGACCTACGCACACCTCTGAGTGCAACACCAAGACCTCGCCGACCCTTCCGAATGCCAATCGACACGAGCCGCTTCATCTGGTTGTACACTCGTCGAGCCTGTCGCCGATGCCGTCGAGTATCCACGCCCAATTGCTGGAGCGTCATATCGAGCGTGAAGAGGTAGATGCCGACTGCCACGAGAGAGGTAACAATTGAGACAGCGAATCCAATCACACCACCAACTGTCATCCCGAGTGCGCCGCCGACGGCCATCACGACCGTCCCGACGACACCACCAACAAGAGCTGTGGAAGCGGCTGGCTTCAAGTTCGAACGAGCGTCGTCTAACATGAACCATCACCCTCTGAATCGAGGTCTTCTAGCTCGAACCCATGATACTCATCAGGAGCTTCGCCATCTCGAATTGGAGGGAGCGGTAAGACTCCGTGTTCCCACTCTCGTTTCTCACCGCCAACAACACCTCGGACGACACAACTCCAATTCTCTCGAATTTCTATTTCTACATCTGCTTCGTCTGCTGTCGTATATTCGACCTCCAAGTTTGCGAAGTGGTAGAGGTCTTCGATGAGGAATTTAAGTTGCTTTTCTTGTTCTGCTGTCGCTGTGTCTATGTGGAATTGTGGGTGTGTTGCCGAGTGTGGGATGAGGGCGTCGATATGACCGATTACATCTGCACGAGCGGCGTGTTGCGGAGCAACTAGAGATAAAGGAATACTCCCCAGTTGAACGGTGGCGAGCTTGTAGTAGTAATAGAATCGATTCATCGACTATCACCCTCAGAATCGAGGTCGTCTGGTTTTTCTGGAATCTCCATCCGCCACGGCAACCAAGTACCTTTGTTCAACTCACTCCACTCGTCTAAGAATCGAGGATGTTCTGCAAGTAGATGCATCGACCGCTGGTCTTTGATTGTAAAGTGTTCATCACACCAGTAACAGCGGACGAAAAACAGCCTGTTCTCTCGCTTATATTCAAACATCGGAATCACGGGCGTCGTCGCCCTCCTGAAGTAGGCCGAGTAAATACTCCAACCAGTCTGCGATATCCAACGAGTCAGGCAACTCATCAGAATCTCTATCACGCTGCGAGAGTTTGAGAATCGTCTCTAACTCGTTAACCGATGGGTCGAGAACAGTCTCCGCATCCTCAACTGAGAGGTCGTTCTCTACAGCAATCTTGGCGAGTTTGCACTTGGACTTCCAGTCGAGGTCGTGGAAGCCATCCACATGACCGAGATTGTAGTCGAGTTTTCGTTCTAACTCATCGAGATGGAATTGCGGTAGAATTGTGTCGTCGCTGAAGATATCGTCCTCGCCAGCTACTTCCTCTGGTTGCTCATCTTCGTTATGCTCTTCATCGGATACACCGATAGCCTCCGCTTCTTCTTGGGTGAGTCCGAAGAATTCAGCAAACTTCGTTTTGGGTTCATCATCTTCGTCTTCAAATTCCGCTCTCGGATACGCTTCAGGTGGTTTGGTGAAATCAAATCGTGGAATCTCACAAGTATCGAACGAGCGTCGTGGTGGGAAGATTCCGTCAAACTCACGGTGAGAGATATAGTGTTCTGTGTCGGCTAAATCTCGGAGCCACGGATGCAAATAATCTCGATTAGGAACTACGAGAATCACATGATGACCTCGCTTCAGCATCTCCTGGACAAACTCATATCCGTCGTCTCCGCCTGCGTATTCGTCAATCAGAATCGTGTACTGTTGGTCTGAGTGTGCTTCGAGAGCTGCTTCTACTTGCGCCCACGACTCTGCGTAGTATGCATCTTCCAGGGATTCAAGATTCGAGATGATAGGATTGTCATCTCGTTCGGCTATGCTGATACTGCTGGTAGTCGTCCCTGCTCCCATCTCTCCTGTTACTAGAGAGAGCTCGCCTCCTCCAGATTTTAACTCGTTCTTCAGCTCTCTAATCCGACTCTCTAATCGTCCTTTCTGTTGTTCGTGGAATTCAATCGCTATTCGTAACTGTTCTACTTCTCGTTCATAGTTGAAATTTAAACCAGAACTCATATCTAAATATACTGTCACATAACCTTATTAAACTATTGTCGTATTGTCACTTTCTCCCTCTCCTCTACACGGGTCTTAGGCGGTCTAATTATGTCGGACTGAGCGTTACGGTCTCTGAATCAGTCTGAATCACATATCGATATTTGCGGGCGTTCAGTTACTCCTGTAGGGTTAGAGACACAAGCTTAGGACACTATGAACTTCAGAATTGAAGAGAAACTCATCCTCGAATCGCTCTACAAGAACGACGAGCCGTTGTCTACGACCGACCTAAAGTCCTCGACGGGTATCGACACAGATGCGATTGGCTATTCAGTACGCCAGAAGCTCGAACCAGAAGGTCTCGTTGAGTATTGGCACGAGGAAGACAACGGAACAGAAGTCCGAGTCCACGACCTCACGGCCAAGGGCGAGTCGGAGATTCAGCAAGGATTGATTGGCGATGTGTTTGGTGAGTCGTCAGAGTCAGACCCTGAACGAGTGGCACTTGAGGCTCGGATTGATGAGCTGGAAGAACGCTTGGATGCGGTAGAGAACAAGACGCAGGCGAACAAGCAACTTCTCGATTCACTCCGCTCTCGGATTGACAAGGCAGCTGAAGTCATCCAGAAACACGACCGACGATTGAACGGGATTCGGTGGGCGCTTGAAGAGAACGGAGTCGTGGATGTAGTCGAGTATGTGAAGAAGGTCAAAAGCGGCGAGTAGAGGCTTTCTCTATCGTCCCTACGCCGACCTGTGCTCTCTGTCGCTATTCTACTTCGACCTCCTCAGCGTGAGTGAGATTTTGCACAGGGAACGGATTGTTCTCGCCTTCATACTCAGGAGAGTAGTGCCACAAGTGTCCGTCAACCGCATAGAGGAACGACTCGCTCCCTTCTGCCTCCACCCGAATCCGTTCTCCAACTTTTTCATCATCTTCTCGTGCAACAACTGTAAGTGGCGATACAGCCCACTCGAAAAACTTCACTTCATCACCTGGCTCCAACTGCTCGAAAGTCTCGAAGTCATCGTCCGCAGGCTCACGGGCGTCCATACTCGGCTCGTGGGAGATAGTCATAGACCGATGGTGAGTCCCCGTCCCACTTAACGCTATACTGGTTCGCCCTCGATGGCGACGACTTCAGAAACAATCCATCCCTGGCTCTCTTCACCGAGTTCGTACTGGATTACATCGCCGACCTGCAAGTCAAGAGAACGGCCAACGATTTCTTCGTCTACAATCGGCTCAATATTCTTCGGAACTTCATCAGGAGAAGTGACGAGTCCGACGCCGCCCTGTTCATCCCACGATGTGATGACGCCAGTAATCATGCGGCATCAGGAGAATCACCTCCGTCGTCAGGGTAGCCGTAGTTGTTGATGGTCGGCATCGTGATTTCGTTCCCATCCTCATCGTCTTGGCCGTCATCTCCAATCTGCATGGATTGGTCGCAGGCAGGACACACATCCTCTTGGAAGTCCTCGTGGAACCACCGTCCATCGTCCTCGATGTGGCGCTGTTGGATTTCTTCACCACACTCTGGGCACTCGACGATGTTCCAGTCGTAGCCGTTTTCTCTTGTAGTCGTTACAACCGTCAGACGGAATTTTTTCGCTGACATAAGGAGCGTTGAGAGAATCGAACTCTCTGAGTAGCACCAGCACGCCTAGAAGTTTCGCTTGTAGTGATTGCCGTCGTCCGTCAGTTCCAGAAGACCTTCTTCTCTGAGCGTTTTGAGAACACTCCGAATCGTCTCCATCGAGACTCTTGTGTCGTAGTCGTCAGCGATGACGGTCTGGATATCTCGGGCGTTGAACTCCCAATCACGCACCCGCATCACGGACATGTGTACATAGTCCCGCTGCGTGTACTTGCGAATCATCGGCTATCACTCCCGCTTGGGGATTCTTGCTGTGTTTGGACCTGCCGTGGTTTGGCTAGTTCTTGCTCAATATTTTCGAGATGCCGAGTGATGAAGAACAACTGAAGTGCGACCAAAATCAATCCCCACCCAATAGTAGTTTCTAAACTCATCGGAAATCACCCTCGGCGTCGAGGTCGTGAGGAGTTTCAACATACATCTCTGCGTCTACAATTTCTCCCCTTGGCGTCAGTTCAACCGCCCCAACGAGACCGCCGATAAATCCATATCCGCCGCCTTCAGCTCGGATATCGAAAATCTTGTTCTCAGGTTCTTCAGGTTCATCTACTTGCGTCTCAGGTTCAACTAACTCAACGCTGTCTGCGTCGGTTGGAAGCCAAAACGCATCAGGAGTCAACTCTTGTTCTTCAGGAGGTGCGTAGATATCTTTCATAACGCATCACCCTCTTGGATGAGGAATCGGACTGTGTGTCGTTCGAGACCGTCGTGAATCACCATCTCGAAGCCCTGTGGTGTCCACCAAAAGTCGTGAACTTCTCCACGGCCCTCGAACACTTGATGGAACACATCCATCTGTCCCTCGTACACATACACGAGGTCATCCAGAGTGAACTCGGCGGTCTGAACAGGTGATTCGATGGCGAGGTCGTCGCCGTCTCGGTAGATGAACACGCCGTCCTGTGAGTTGGCGTTGACGAGATTATCGAGGACTGTTACTGAGCTGTCTGTGCTACTTCCGTGAGTGTTGAATTGTTTCGTACTCATAGTTTGATTCTCCCGTCTTTAGAGCATAGCGAGTTTCTCGGTGGTGTATAGGAGCGCCGAAGGAATCGAACCCTCGTGTAGCCAGCACGCTTAGGCGTAAGCGACGGACTTGTTCTTCTCCGCCTGTTCCAGACAATCCTCGAATCGGTCGAGAGCGCCGTCGAAGTCGTCGTAGAGCTTGACGAGGCGTTCGTCACCGTCGATAGTTGCGACGGCCCACGCACCTTCCCTACAATCCCAAGTGATTGTGGCTGTTTGCTCGTATCCTCGTGGTGTGGTCCACTCGGCGACGAGTAGGTATTCGTTGAGGTAGTCAACTGAGTCGGCTTTTTCTCGGGCGAGGTCTACTGTTTCGAGTTCGATTCGTGCATCAGAAGTATCAGGTTCCTGACTCATATTCCTACATATGTGCCCCACCCTTATAAAACTTTCCACAAACAAAACTATGAAATAAACTCTTAGAGAGCACAGGTCGGCTTCGGGACGCCAGAGAACCGTTCTAATCCTCAAATTCATACGATACTAAGTCCATACCCCACGAGAACGGATGATAGAGGCGCTAAGAAACGGACGGGGACGAGCCTGTGTTCTCTTAACCAACAACTCCGCCGACAAAATACCCTGTTGGTTAAGACGCTCCGCTCTTATGTAGAGCTGCGGAAAGCCCCGATAACGAGGCAATCAATGGTTGAGTCGACGGATTCACCAGCCAAGTTGAGTGATCGAACAATGCCGAAGGTGTGAGCGGCCTGTTCCAAGCCCTGC
>NZ_SBIR01000001.1:0-444673 GCF_004521895.1 Halorussus marinus | reverse complement strand
CTCGAGTTCAGGCCAGTGATTTCGATGTTCTGCTCGGCCACTTCGAAGTCAGCCGACGCATTCTGCGTACTCGTGTACGCATCGTTGCCCTTGAACACCTTCATCTCTGCGTTGTAGTTGGCGTCTGCGCTCAGACCGTTGTTGCCGGTCTGGAACGCGTAGTACACCGTGTTGTTCTCTGCATCGTAGTATGCAGTGTCAACGTCGTCGTAGTCGTAGGCGGTCGCGACCGCGTTCGGACCCGTGTTCGTCTCCGTCACGTTCAGGAAGACGTTGCTGTTCCGAAGTTCGTTACCGCTGTTGTCGGTTGCGATCGTGTCAGGGCCGGCACGCTCACCGTAGCCGAACGGTGCCTCGATACTGTCGTTGAGGTAGCCGTGGATACCGGAGACCTGCGCTTCGACGACCACTGCGTCACCCTGCGCGATGGTGTCAGTGCTACTGACGCCGTCAAGCAGTTCAGCGGTTTCGTCGCTGTCAGGCAGGCTACCCTCGTAGACCCATGTGTTCACGCCGTCGACCGACGGCCGGTCGATGCTCAGGATTTTCTTCGCGTCACGTTCGTCGTCCTCCGTTGCGACGACCAGGTTGTACGACCCACCGGCCGAAATCGGACTGGTGAGCGCGTTACCGTTCGTGGCGTCAACAGGAGTGAGCGGGTCGCCCGTGTAGATGCCCTGATCGCCGTGGCTCGATGCCATCCCGTTGTTGTCGACACTGAACGAGTCAGTGTCACTGACGCTAATGAACTTGCCGACATTCTGAGCGTCCTTGGTCGTCATGGTGTTGACGGAGACAGTCACGTTGCTGTCGTCGTCGTCACCATCGGTGACGGTGAAGTTCGCCAAGAAGTTACTGCTCTGACCGCCGATCTCGACGTATGCCTCGTCGGTGTTCTGGAGGTCGACGGTGAACTCCGCGACGTCACCGCGCTCCTGGTAGAGCGTCGAGCTATCCTCGAAGTCGACGTCAGCGTCACCGGCCGCGGTGACGTTGATCGTGTCAGACGTGTCCTCAATCTCGGTGTTGTTGTGGACCGCACGCACGACGTAGTCGCCAGCGCTGCCGTCCTCAAGGCTGGAGACATTCCCGAGGTCGACGTTCGCGTCACCGGTACCGTCGAAGGAATCGACGACGCGTCGGAGCGGGTTGTCGTCCTCGAAGTCCGCGCCTTCCTCGTAGAGCTCCGCGTAGAAGTCTTCTCCAAACGCCGCGGACGAGACTTCTGCGGTGATGTTGTCTTCGGTCGTCACGTTGAGGTCGTCCGCCTCAACGTTCATGTTCAGCTCGTTGACCGTCAGACGAGTCTCCGTACTAGTGTCGATACCGCTTCCACTGTCCGGAGCGTTTTGGGGTTCAGCGTCGTCGTAGGTGATGACGTAGTCGCCTTCGAGATCGGAAGTGTCGAAGTCGACAGCGTCACCGGGGCTGGTCGAGAAGCGGTCGACCGAGTCCCAGCCGTTGTTACCGTCAGATTCGTAGATCGTGATGACGGTGTCCTTACCTTCCTGGAAGGTCAGCGTCTCACCTGCGTACGCCGTCACACTGTCATCGCTCGAGCCAACTGTGTCGGTCGGCAGCTCAATGGTCTTGTACGCGACCGTGTACGAGTTGCTACCGAGCGAGATCTGGTGACGGATCCGGCTGTCTTCCTCGACATCGTCACTGCTTGCGTCGAGGGTCAAGGGAATCTGAACCATGCCGTTGTTGACATTACCGTCAACGGTAACGGTAACCGTGTCACCATCTACGCTAATGTCATTCTGGATGTTCGTAGCAGGACCGTCACTATAGTCCCCACTGACATCGATATTAGCATCGTTCGTTTCGCTAATATCGATAGTGATTTCGTCGTTATTGGCGTTGACGCCAGTAAGAGTGATTGTATGGTCGATACCGGTCAGGGTTCCCTGACTAAGATCTACGGTGTGTCCTTCACTGACGTTCGCACTGGATGCCTGCTGTGCGCTTGCAGACAGCGGAACCATCGCGAACACGGACATCACCATCAGCGCAGTCATGAAGACTGCACGAACTTTTGTTGTTGTCGTTGTCATTTTTTGCTTGTTGTTTCGGTGACAGGGTCTTTGTGCTGCGTTCCCGGAATGGGGCGGCAACATTACTCGAACACCTGTCGGGTAGGGGTACGGTCAGAAATAGTGAATTACTTATTAAGTATCTTGTGTTATTACTCCCATATTCAAAACAGGTAACTCAGTAATGTATTCCATATAGTAAGTGTTATATCACCTGTATGGAAAACATCAATTGCACGCCACAATCAGGTTTGGTTGGTTGAAGCCCTCTGGCGTGACTCACCATGGGTGGGGACTTCGCGCCGGCACACGGCGTGAAGCCATGGTTTTCTGTACCACCTACACCCGCTCGCTTACCGACGAGGTCCGCGTCTCGAAGTCGCCAAGCACATCGCCTGGACTCAACCACGTCCCTAGGTGCAAGACCGCCTCCGCCGGGACTGCTCGATATCCTGGATCTCCGTCCGACCCCCTGAGCCGGCAACCCCTCCAACGATAAGTGGTGGACGAGCGACAACCCGGCGTCAATCTTCGGCATTGTAACCTCTTCCTCCCACTGTGGATCCTGGATCCGCTGGATTACATAGAGCGCGGCCTGATCGCACGTCCGGTTCGTAGTCAGCGACGACACTGTCCGCACGATTGTGTCCGGGTCTGCCCCCGCATCGGCCGCAGTATAGCTTCCTGTTGGCTTGTACTCGTAGTCGATCTCGTAGACCACGCCGTCACTCATCGCATCACCCGACAGTACCTTGATCCGGCCGTCGCTCCGGTCAAGTTCGTAGTCGACACCATGCTCGAACCGCGTCCCCGAGCTCGGCTCGCGAACCCTCTCCTTGCCCGGTACGAGTTCGCTCTAGTCAAGCGCAACCTAGGTGTCGTGCTGGCTCATGAACTCTTCACACCACGGCTGGGCGCCGCGGTCGTCCGCGCGGTCGTCGCGACCGCATAGACGGTCGGCCTCCGCAGCCGCGTCGGCGGCCTCCTCGACAGTCAGCTCGTCGATGTCCGCGTCGCTCGCCTGGACGTAGACCCGGCTAGCGACTTTCGGGAACCACGCGGCTCGCCACCCCTGCCAGGCGTAGTAGGCGCTATCGGTCTCTCGCTCGGGGCGTAGTTTGACGACGAACACGGAATCGGTGCCGTCCTCAGGGTCGAGACACTTCTCCTCAGCGAGCTCCGGGGGAAGGTAGAGGACATCGACGGCCTTCCCGGCGGTACGGTCGAGCGCCTCAGCGATGGCGTCTGCCTCCTAGAGGTCGAGATGGTCGTCGCTGACGAGGTCGTGGTAGCCCTCGATGGGGATGACCTCCGCCATCAGCTCGACACCTCCTCACGCGGGCGCGCTGGCCCAGTTCCCTGCGGGATGTAGTCGACGGCGCCGCACTGGGGGCACGTCACCCGGACCTCGTTCGCGTGGTCGATGATCCGCGAGTCGGGTTCGGTGCTCTCTCCGCCGCAGCTCGGGCACGTCCACGCTTCGGCAAACTGGCTGTCGCGGTGATGCCGGACCTCGATTTCGACGGCCTCGCGGACGTCCTCGGCCCGGGGTTCGACCGGACGCTCCTCGGCGTGTCGGCGCACACGCGCGAGCATCGCGTTCTCGCTGGCGGCCTTCTCCAGGATGGCTTCGAGGTCTTCACTCATTGCCGACCACCACCCTTCGGCCGGTAGACCTCGCGAACATGCTCTCCGTAGAGGTCGAGAGCGACGAGTACCGTGCGCATCCGCCCGACGGAGAGTTCGAGTGCGTCGGCGACGTCGCCGAGCTTCGCCATTCCGTGGGCCTGCCGGTGCTCGTCGACTGCGTCCTCGACGTCCTCGGGGGTGAGGCGGTCCGGGAGCTTGACATCGACGTCCATGGTACTCCCGTCGTCAGAGTCTGTCTCGGCGTCGGAGTCACAGGCCTCGCACAGCGACCAGCCGTCACCGAGAACCTCCGGCTGTTTCCGGAACCACATGTCGTTCATGCTCGCGTACTGGCAGGCCGGCTGGCCGGGGTTGTCCGGGTCCGGGCGGTGAGAGACATCCCCTCTGTTCGTCGTCGTCCCGCATATCAGAACGTAGTCCTCTTCGATGACTGCGAGGTGCTGGACGTCGCCGCGTTTCTCGCAGCGCTCCTCGTCCTCGAATGTGTAAAGTTCGACCCGCGCAGGGTCGGGGATGCTGCTGTACTCGAGGTCGTACTCGATATCGGTGGACTTGAGCCGGATGGTGTGCGTCCACCAGCCGTCGGCGAACGGAGTCTCCCACTCGACGAGGTCGTCAGCGTCGATGACGTCGAGCGGCGTACTCCAACGGTAGGAGTCGATGGCGAGGTCGGTGCATCGACGCGGCTCACGCGTGACCACCCTCTTTCGCGAACGACTCGAAGTCACTCGGCAGGTCGTCTGAGACGCCGAAGCTACCGGTGATCTCGACGCGCGCAGCAGTGTGGTCGATGGTGTGGAGCTCGAACCCGAAGAGGTCGACCCGGCCGTGGGTCGCGACCGTGATGGCTTCCTGGAGCGCTTGCCGGAGTTCGTCGTCGACATCGTGGCTGTTCCAGAAGTGGTGGCTCTCGCCGTAGTCGAGGCCGACGGCTTCAACGAGGACCTGGACGCGGTCGTCCCCGCTCGGGAAATCGAACGTGACCTCGGGCCCGTACGTCCTCACGCGTCATCACCATCCGCGCTGGTGAGTTGGCCTTTAAGACACGCGATTTCGCGCTGGAGCTTCGCCGCGATGAGTTGCGCGCCGGCGTCGAGCCGCGGCGGCTCGTAACTGGTCTTCCCGACGCGGCGGCCGTTCCCGCGGTCTTCAGCGTGGAAGATGGCGCGGGCGAGCGCCGGCGCTATCGTGTGAGCTCGCGGGTCCTCAAAGTAGTGTTCGGCCGGCGTTCGTCGTTGAGAGCGTCCTGGAGGGCGTCGCGCTCGCGAGCGGCGTCGCCCTGGTAGCCGCCGTGCCGGGAAAGTTGTATGAACGCCTCTCAGTTCGTCACGGGAGCGTCGATGGCCTGCAGGTAGGCGGTGACCGCTTGCTCAACGCGCTGCTTGTCCATGTCCTGAACGAAGTCGGGTTCCTCGTCGATGACGATGTTCGTCCCCATCCGGAGGCCGGGGACGTGCGCGAAGTTGTGGGTCGCGAAGACGAGGTCGAGGTCGCCGTGCTCGCGCTTCGGCCGGAAGGATTCCCACTGACGGATGGCCGGGCATTTCGCGGGTTCGCCGTCGTCGAAGTCGCCTTCGTCCTCGTCGTAGGTGGTCGACGAACCCTCGCAGCACGGGAGCGTCGTGCTCTGGTCGTTGTTGTCCTCGAGGCGGCGGTAGACGAACGAGAAGGGGAGGCCGCGGCCGTCACACATCACTCGATCCACTCGCTGGCGGGCATCCCGTCCATGGTGAGCGGCGTGTAGTCGATGTCCTCGCCATCTTCGGGCGGGTCGTAGTCTCCGGCAGCGACCGGGCACGCCTCGTGGCGGGACTGCAGGACGAAGGAGTCGACGTCGGCGTCCGCGGCGGCCTCGATGGCTTCGTCGCGAGCGTCGCGAGTCGCCTGCAGGTGGATGACGGGCCGGCCGCCGGTGATGCCGTTGAGCGAGGTGTCGCTGTTCCACGCAGTGGTCGCGACGGTGTGGCTTTTCCCGAGCGAGGTCGGGGCGTCGACGACGGCGGTGTCCTCGTTGCGCATGACCTCGGTGATCGTCGCGAAGAGCTGGTCGCGAGCTTCCCGCGTGCTGGGCCAGTCGAGGCTGCGTTTCTTCGCGGTGCGCTTGCGCTCGTGGTAGGAGAGGTGTTCGAGTTGCCCGACCGGCAGGGAGCTGACGGGGTGGCTCTCGACATCATCGCCGGCGTTGAGGCCGTCCTCGAGGAGCCCCGGGAGGTCCTCGTCGTCGCGAGCAGCGCTGCGGTCAAGCTTGGGGATGTTGAATCCGAGTTCGCGGAGGTGCTCGACGCCCTTCCACCACGTCTCACCCCGAGATGGGGCGGCGTTGCGGTGGCTCGTCTCGCCGACGTCAATCGCGGCCATGGTCACCGGGCCGCCGTAGCCACCTTCGTCGCCGGTGTCCTGCCAGATCTGGTCGTCGACGATGTTTGCTGTCCCGTTCGAGTTCCGTCCCCACGTCGGGGCGAACGCGCGCTTGCCCTCGCTGGTGCTGGCGTCATCGTTTCAGCGATGGACAATGATGCGGTCGGCGACGCGGCGGGCGTCGAGCCGGTCGAGCGCCGCGAAGATGTCGCGGATATCGTCGGTGGTTTCGGTCGCGGACATTGCCTCGGGCTCGTAGTTGTCGAGGTCGTAGTCCTCGCGAGCGGTCGAGACGTTTGGCCGGTCATCGGTGACCTGGTCGTTGGCCTCGGGGAGTGGTTCGAGGACGTCGGCGTTCCACTCGTGGACCTCTGTGGAGGTACCGGGGACGTGCTCGCCGGTCATCACGCAGACGCGCTTGCCGGGGTAGATCTCGATGCTGGGGAGATCATCGTTCGCACCCCAGGGTTCGTCGTCAAGCTGCCAGGCAGCCTGTTTCACTCCGTCGGGGAGTTCTCCGGGGTAGATGGCGTGCGCGCCGGCGCCGGACTGGGAGACGTCGGCGTAGGTCAGTCCGAGGTCCACCGTGGGCTCGGGGTCGGGGTTGGCACGATTGTTGGTATCGTCTGGGTCGACGCCGGCGCTGTCGCTCTCGTCGGCAGTGTTGAACTGCAGGTCGAGATTCGAGGCGAGAGGGTCGTCGACGGCTTCGACGTCATCGGTCGCGCGCAGCGCGGTTCCGAACTCGCGTTCGGTCCAGCCGTTCGCGACTGCCGTCTCCTTGAGTTCATCCCGAGGGACGGGGCGCCTTCGTCGAGGTTGAGGAAGCCGCGGGTTTCCCAGAAGAGGGCGCCCCAGTCGAGGTTCGGGACGTCGCTCACGCCGACCACCCCACGCTACGGGCCGAGGTCTCGTCAACGTCAACGAGGTCCTTGCCGCATTCGCCGCAGCGGTAGTCCCCAGACTCGAAGGGCGTTCCGCAACAGGGGCAGCCCCCGCTCACGCCGACTACCCCCTGGTTTCCGCTGTAGTGGGTACGGTCGTTATCGCAGGATGCAGTTCACGGTAGGCACCCCTCCCAGCATAGTTATTTTGAGCACCTTAAGGATTGGAATTATGCCCGGGGAGGGCTCCGAACCCTCGATCTCCGCATGTCCCAGGTTCGAGGCTCGGCAGTCCTCGGCGGACATGGGGAGGCTTCCAAGGCCTGAGCACCGAATCTCAGAACCCTATGAGTGCGGCGCTATGTCCAGCTAAGCCACCCGGGCTCGGTTCGAGGTAGGCGAGAGGAACTCTTTAAACTTCTCATCTGGACCGGATTCGTCACCGCGAGGCACGGTGATTTCGCGCGCGTTCGACCCGACGTGCCACCCGGCGGATTTAAGCCGGGAGGCTAATCATACCTGAGCATGAGCGTTCCCGGTATCGTGCAGTCGAAGCTCGACGGCGAACAGATCGCGGCCCAGGTGCCGCTCGGCGGCGAGGACGGACTCTACGTGACGCGGACTCGAACGCTCGTCTATCGAGCCGACGGGCTGCTCAGCGACGAGTCGGTCGAAGAGTACCCCCACGACGCAGAGCGCATCGAGATCTCGGAGGGGCGGCGCAAGTCGGCCATCACCCTCGACTTCGGCATCGAGGGCGAACAGCGGTTCAAAGTGCCGACCAGCCGACTCTACGAGGCGCTCCATCCGGTACTCGCGGGCGTGTTGAACGCCGCGGGCGTGACGGGCGCCGACGAGACCGTCACCCAGACCTACCAGTTCAGCGAGCTCACGCTCGTGATCACCAGCGAGCGCGTCGTCAAGCACGTCGGCGCGGCCGTCTGGGACGAGGACTACGAGGAGTATCACTTCGGCGACGTGACCGCGCTCGACGTCGAGGAGGGCAACGTCTCCTCCCAGATCATCGTCGAGAGCGAGGGCCGGCCCCAGCGGATCAAGACGCCGAGCGACCAGACCCGCGAAGTGCGCGAGCGCATCGAGCGCGCGCTGCTGGAGTACCACGGCGCGAGCTCGTACGAGGAGTTCGCTCGCGAGCACGCAGACCCCGAGGACCGCGCCGACCCGGCGGCGGGCGCCGACGCCGAGGCGAGCCCCGAGACCGACGACGAACCGGCCGATCCGCTCGCCGGCGGCGTCGACCCGATCGAGGCGAACCCGCCGGAGCTCGACGACGACGGTGCGATCATCGAGGACGACGCGGGCGTGACCACCGACGAGCGACCGGGCGACGGCGGGGAGGCGGTCGCCGAGCCCGCGCCCGCCGAGCAGTCGGGCGGCGCGTCGGACGGGCCCGAGACGTCGGGCGCCGCCGACTCGGTGGCGGCCGGCGAGCCGATCACGAGCAACGAGCCACCGGCGGCCGACGAACCGGCCGCGACCGGGACCGACGGCGCGCAGACCGGGACCGACAATGCGGCCGCGGCCGCCGACGGGGACGGGGACGGGGACGACGCCTCGAACGGTGAGTCGGCCGACGGGTTCGCCGACTCGGGGTTCGAGCCCGCCAGCTCCGAGCTCGAAGCCGACGACACCGCGGCGCAGTTGGAGGCGCTCACCGAGGCCGTCGAGCGCCAGAACGAACTGCTGGCCGAACAGCAACGGACCCTCGAAACCCTCATCGAGGAGCTCAGTCGCGGCCGGTGACCTTCCGGATGCACTCGGGACCGAACGCGCCGTGTTCGGCGGCGTCGAGCTTCATGAAGTAGCCCGTCGAGATGCTCGCGCCACAGCGCCGACACGAGAACTCCCCCTCCTTGGTGACGATTTCGCTCTGGAAGCTGAGGTAGCCGCCGCTCGGCCGCACGACGCCGTCCTCGCGCTCGATGACGCCGCGCTTCTCGGCGGCGTCCAGAATCTCGCGCGTGGTCGCCGGATGGGTCGTCACCGTCTCGATCCGGTCGACCGCCTCCGCGACCGTGAGCTCGGGGTGTTCGAGCTTCGAGAGGAGTTCGACGCCCACTTCGACGGGGTCGGCGTCGGCGTCGGCATCGCCGGCCTCGGCGTCTTCGACCATCGCTACGAGTTCGCTCGCGGGGCGGATTAAAGCTTGCGCGAGGCCGGGCGGCCGCTCAGAACGCCCCCAGACTCGACTGGCGGTCCCGATCGTCGGCCTCCGGCCGGACCGCGTGGCCGACCAGTTCGCGCATGTCGACCGCGTAGGTCGTGTCGCCCCGCGCCAACACGAGCACTCGACCCTGTACGCCCACCACGGTGCCGGTCGCCAGCGTCTCCGGGACGGCGCCCGAGTCGAGGTCGAAGCCGTAGTCGAACGCGAACGTCGCCTCGTGGTCGAACTCCGCGAGCGTCGCCGACCACGCCCGGTCGTCGACCGCGCGGTGGAGCCCGGCGACCTTATCGGGGACGCGCACCCGATCGGTGTAGGTCTCGGCGATCCGGGCCTCGATCTCGCGGGCGATCCGGCCGTTCGAGACCGTCCGGAGGTGGGCGGCCCGATCCGCCCCCTGTTCGCGGAGCCGGGTCCGGAGCCGCCACTCGCGGGTCACGCCGATCTTGAACGTCGCGGGCGCGAACGCCGCGAGGTAGACGGCGTGGTCCTCGTGGCAGTCCATCTCGTCTTTGAGACAGGTGCCGGTACACCGGGCACAGACCCACGTCGAGGTGTGGGCCTCGCAGTACGGCGCCCCGTCGCGGTCGCACGGGTAGTGGTCGGCGCCGTCGAGCGCGCCCGCACACCGACGCTCGCCCAGCGCGTAGGCGAGGTCCTCGCCGGGTCGTAGGGGCTCGCGCCGGACGCGCCCGTCTTCGGCGACGAGCAACGCCGGCCGGCGATCCTCGCGCTCGGTCTCGTAGCCCACGATCTGCACGAATCCGGCTACGCGCTCGGCGAGTAAAAGGCGTGCCGTTCGGTGCGGGCCAGCCGACCCGACCGCGGGCCGGCACGGAAGCGTTTTCACGCCGGGGTCACCACGCCGAACTATGGCCCTACGGAGCACCGTGACCGCGTCGGTCGCAGACGGCCGCGTGGCGTTCGACTACGAGGTCGAGAACGCGGGCGAGCCCGTCGAACTGACGTTCCGAAGCGGCCTCTCGGCCGACTTCGCGGTGTTCGAGGACGGCGAGGAGCGCTGGCGGGCGAGCGACGGCCGACTGTTCACGCAGGCGCTACGCACCGAGACGCTCGCCGCCGGCGAGCGCCGGGAGTTCTCGGACGCGTGGGAGGACCCCGACCCGGGCGCGTACGCGGTGGTCGCCCAACTGAACGCGACCGGGACCGACGCCGAGGCCCGCGCCGAGTTCTCGGTCGCCTAGGATTGCTCGCGGAGCTCCGCGAGCAACTGGCGGGCCGCCCGACGGACCGACTCGTCGCTCGACGTCGACGGCGTCCACCCGAGCGCCGAGAGCTTCTCGATCGAGAGCCGCATCTTCGGCACGTCGCCGGTCCACCCGCGGTCGCCGCCGGTGTACTCGTAGTCGGGGTCCAGCCCCATCTCGTCGGCGACGATGTCGGCGATGGCGTTGACCGAGGTGGTGGTCCGGGTGCCGAGGTTGTAGATGTTGAGAGGCTCGTCGGCGTGCTCGACGACGTGGCACATCGCGTCGACACACTCCTCGACGTGGAGGTAGGACTTCTCCTGGCGGCCGTCGCCGAGGATCGTCAGGCGCTCGGGGTCGTCGAGGAGCTTCTCGATGAAGTCGGGGACGACGTTGCCCCGCTGGTGGGGTCCGACGATGTTGGCGAACCGGTAGACCCACGCCTGCATCCCGTACGAGTGAGCGTACGTCGAGACCAGCCCCTCGTCGGCGAGCTTGCTCGACCCGTAGATGCTGATGGGTTCGAGCGGGGCGTAGTCCTCGGGCGTCGGCATCGGGGCCTCGCCGTAGACGGTCGAGGAGGACGTGAACGCGATCCTGTCGACGCCGACCTCGTCCATGCGTTCGAGGACGTTGTAGGTCATCGCGCCGTTCTCCTCGAACAGCCGGCGGTCGTCGTCGTAGTTGGTGTCGGTGTAGGCCGCGAAGTGAAAGACCATGTCGACGTCGTCGGTGATTACCTCGGCGACGTCGTCGGAGTCTGTCATATCGGCCACGACGAGTTCGGCGCCGTCGGGCACCCGATCGGCGTCGCCCTTCGAGAGGTCGTCGGCGACCAGCACGTCGTTGTCCGGCGCGAGCGCGGCGGCGAGGTGCGAGCCGACGAGCCCGGCCCCGCCGGTGATCACGACCCGCCTGTCGGAGAGTTGCATGACCGAACTTGGACCGGTTGCGCCAAAGTGCTTTCCGGTCGCGCGCCGCGTTCCGAAACCCCCTAACCCGCCGGCCCCCGATGGGCGCCCATGCAAGGCGAACCCGAGGTCGCGGTCCTCCGGCTGGGTCACCGGCCGGGCCGCGACGAGCGGATGACGACCCACGTCGGGCTGACCGCCCGCGCGCTCGGCGCCGACCGCGCCGTTCTGGCGGGCGACGCGAGCAAGTCCGTCGATACGATCGCGGACATCACCGACCGGTTCGGCGGCCCGTTCGCGGTCGAACTCACCGAGAGCCCCCGGCGGGTCCTCCGCGAGTGGGACGGGAAAGTCGTCCACCTTACGATGTACGGCGAGCGCGTACAGGACGTCGAAGGCGCGATTCGGCGCGCCCACCGCGGGGGCGACGGCGGGGTCGGCGAACCGATCCTGACGGTCGTCGGCTCCCAGAAGGTGTCGTTCGACGTGTACGAGGCCGCCGACTGGAACGTCGGTGTGACCAACCAACCCCACTCGGAGGTCGCGGGACTCGCGGTGTTCCTCGACCGGCTGTTCGACGGCCGGGAGCTCGATCGGGAGTGGGTCGGCGCCGACCGCCGAGTGGTCCCCGAGGAGACGGGCAAGACCGTGGTGGCGACCGACGAGGAGTGAGCCGGGCCGACCCCCGGAGGCGCCGACCGAACCCCGCCCTTTTTCGCGCTCGGCCGGGACGTGATTCGCATGACCCTCGACCCGGTGCACTTCGACGGCATCGCGGGGTTGGCCGACCGCATCGACTACGACGCCGAGGACGCTGACCACCGGGAGTCGGCCGAGACCGTCTGGCGGGAGTACCTCGACCCGCTGTACGGCGACGACGGCCCGATCATAGAGCCCCTCACCGAGCTCCGGCGCCGGCGGGTGAACGCCGAGGAGGTCGCGCTCGAAGCCGAGCCGTTCGGGACGACCCACGGTCTGGACGCCGGGACGCTCAACCCGAAGGTGTTCAAGAACGGGCTGGTGGTCGACGTGGCTCACGCCGCGATGAGCGCGACGCCGTCGGACCTCGACCTCCACGACCGCCGGACGGTGGTGAAGGCCGTCCACTCCAACGACACCTCCACCGACTTCGAGACCGAGTGGGAGCCCTACGACGACGGGAGCCGGCGCCGGATCGTCCACACGAATTTGCCCCGAAACCAGTACGAGGAGGACGTGGTTCACGCCCTCGCGCTCTATCTGGCCGAGAGCACCCACGCGATCGACCACGCCGATCGGGTCGCGGAGTTCCTGTTGCTCGACGGGCCCCTCTACCCCAAGGGCGTCCTCCGGTGGTACTACCGGAGCTCGGTGCTCACCGACCTGTTCGAGGAGTCGCCCCACGTCGGTCGGATCCTCGACAACTACGTCGAACTGGTCGAGACGTTCGTCGATCGGGAGGTTCCGCTCGCGGGCTTCGTCAAGAACGTCTCCTCGAAGTCGATCGTCCGGACGCTGAAGCGCCGGACCGAGTTCGGCCCGGTGCCGTGGGCCCACGACGCGGGGCTGTTCGCGCAGTTGCTCGAACGCCGCGAGCGCGTCGGCGGCGAGTTCGAGCGGCTCACCGACGAACTGACGCTGACCAACTGGTTCGTCTCGACGGCGGGGATGGACGCGTTTTTCGGCGACCCGGATCGGGGCCTCCTCGATCGGTCCCTCGACCCCGATCAGTACCGAGTCACCTTCTGCGTGGTCTACGATCCCCGCCGGGACCTGATCTTCAAGATCGAGGCCCCCTACGCGTTCACCGCCGACGCCGAGACCCGCGAGCGGATCGAGCGCCAGATCCTCGGGGAGATCGCGCTCCGGCGCGGTCCGCCGGGCGCCGTCTCGAAGGCCGACGAGCTGGCCGCCATCGACCGCGGGAGCGCCGAGTCGCTGGTCGCCGCCTTCGAGAGCTCGCTCGATACCGAACTCGACGACAACTACAACGCGGTTCGGTGGGGCCGGGACTACTAGCGACGGCGGTGGGTCGCCGGGGTTCTTTTGGCGCTCCGTCGCGTGTGTGTCCCCATGGCAGGGGACGTGCGAGTCGTCCTCGCGGTGGCGGTCGCGCTCGCGGTCGCGGGCGTGACCCCGGCCGCGGGCGGCCCGCCGCCGGCAGTGGGGGAACAGCAAGCCGCCGAATTGGCGGAGATATCACAAGACGGTACCGCGACCGAGCCGAACGAGACGGTGGTCCTCGAAGGTGGGTTCGACCCGGACTACGACCCAGCCGCGGTGCTGACGCGAGTCGAAGCGCTCCGAGAGCTGTCGGCGACCGAGCCGATCACGCTCCACGAGTACGACGACGACGCCGGCCCGGAGATCGACGTCCGCGATCAGTTCGGCGAGATCCGACCCGCCGGCGCTCGCGCGCTCCAGTTGTACTCGAACGCGACCACCGAACGCCGGATGCCGCTGGGCTACGCCGTCGAGCGCGGCGACGGCGTCCACATCTATCTCATGAACGCGACCGACCTCGCGGCGTACGGCGTCTCACAGGAGGTCGTGTTGGCCCACGAGTTCGTCCACGCGCTCCAGTTCCAGCGGGACCTGTTGGCGCCCTCGCGGGAGGGGTTCCGGTCGACGTTCCCGCGGTGGACGACCGACGCCAGACTCGTCACCACGTCGCTGGTGGAGGGCGACGCGACGTGGACGACCGAGGAGTACGTCGCCCGCTACGGCGGCGACTACTCGCCGGCCGACTACAACCGGACGCTGGCGCGGGCGGCATGGCCGAACAGCCTCGGCGGCACGCCCTACTACTACGGCTACGAGTACTACCGAGCGATCGGCGCCGCGCCCGACGAGCGGTCGGCCGCGATCCGGTCGCCGCCGAACTCGACCGCGGAACTGCTCGACTCCGACGGGGCCGTCCCGCGAGCGACCCTCCCCGAGGCCCCGGCGAGCTCACAGGAGTTCGAGGCGCTGACGCGGTACCACACCGACACGGTCGGCGAGCTCGCGCTCCGACACGCGCTCAGGATCAACGGCCGGTCGTTCGGCGCGGCCGCCGCGGCGGCCGACGGACTGGCGAACGACCGGATGTACTACTACGCCGAGGCGGCCACGACCGCGACCCACTGGGTGAGCGTCTGGGAGTCGCCCGACGAGGCCGCCGAGTTCGAGGCGGCGTGGCGAGAGCTACTCGACGATCGCGGAGCGACGCCGGGCGAGAACGAGACCCTCGTGGTGCCGACCGGCGACGACGCGCCCGCCGTCCACTACGTCGTCGAGCGCGACGGCGATACCGTCCGGATCACGGCCGCTCCCGATCCCGACCTCGCGGTCGAACTCGCCGCCCACGGCCGGGCGTGACCGCTCCGATCTAGTTCTCCTCGTCGTCGCGGATCTCCTCGAGTTCGGCCTCGATGTCCTCGTCGGCGACCGATTCGGTCTCGGCCTCGACTTCCGGCTCGGCGTCGACTTCCGGCTCCGCGTCGGCGTCCCCGGTGTCGACCGACCCCTTGCCCATCTCGGCCTTCAGGGTCTCGAGTTCGGCATCGACCTCGCCGGAAGTCCGAACGTCTTCGAGTTCGCGGTCGAGGCTGTCCTTGTCCGAGAGGGCGTCCTCGAAGGTCCCCGACTCCTGAAGTTCGTCCATCGCCTGCGCGCGGGCCTCCATCTCCTCGGTGCGGCCCTCGGCGCGCTCGATGGCCCGGCCAACGTCCTCCATCTCCTCGCCCGCACCGGTCATCGCCTCCGAGACGCGGGTCTGGGCCTCCGCGGCCTCGTAACGGGCCTTCATGCTCTCCTTTTTGGTCTTGAACTCCTCGATGCGGTTCTGGAGCTGGTTTTTCTTGTCGACGAGGTTGTCCTGAGTGTTCTGGAGATCGGCGATCTGGTCTTCCAGTTCCTCGATCTGGTTCATCTTCGTCTTCTTCTTCTCTAGGGCCTGGCGCGCGAGGTCCTCGCGGTCGGCCTCGACGGCCTGGCGGGCCTGATCGTTGTGCTTCTCGACGTTCTCCTCGAGCTTTCGCTTCTGCATTTCGAGGCGCTTTTTCTGGGTCGTGAGGTCCGCGATCCCCTGTTTCACGTCCTGCAACTCGTCGCGCATCTGCTCGTAGGAGTAATCGAGCGTCTCCGACGGGTCCTCCGCCCGGTTGAGCAACGCGTTCACCTTCGACCGGACGACGTACGACATGCGTGAGAGTACTCCCATACACCACCATTTCGTGACCTTACCCTTAAAATCCTCACCTCCCCAACAGGCTCTCGTGCACTCCGAAGACCTCCCGCTCCCCGGCGCCCGGGACGTGCGCGCGACGCTGGACCGGCCCGAATCCGACGACGAAGCCGCCGTAACGGTCGCGTGTCCGCCCCACCCCCAGCACCGCGGCCACCGCGGCGACGACCGACTGACGGCCGTCAGCGAGCACCTCGTCGACCGTGGGATCGCCTGCCTGCGGTTCGATTACGGCGATTGGGACGAGGGGTACGGCGAGCGCGAGGACGCGCGCAACGCCTACCGGTGGGCCCGAGAGCGGTACGACCGGGTCGGGCTGTTCGGCTTCAGCTTCGGCGGCGCGGTGGCGGCGCTGGCGGCCGCGACCGTCGAGGCCCGACCCGACGCCGTCTCGCTGCTCGCGCCCGCATCGGGGCTCGCCGCCGACCTCGACGCCGCCGCGGCGCTCGACGACGTCGACGCGCCTGTACAGGTGATTTACGGCGCCCGCGACGACACCGCCGACTGGGCGCCGGTGGTCGAGCGCGCGCGCGAACTGGGGTTCGAGGTCGTAGAGTTGAGCGCCGACCACTTCTTCGTCGGCCAGCGCGAGACGGTCGCCGAGACGGCCGGCGGGTTTCTGGTCGAACGACTGGCGACGCGGTGACGACGCCCCCGGAAATCCGCGTTCGCCGACGCGGTGGGCGAGGCCCGTGGGAGACGCTCACGGCGTGCGCTCGCGCTCCGAAATCGTTTTGAACGACGCCCGCCGACACTCGGTATGCCGACCGAACCCGAAACAGACTACGACCCTTCTCTCGGGAACAAGTTCATCTTCGTGACCGGGGGCGTCATGTCCGGACTGGGCAAGGGCATCACGGCGGCCTCGACGGGCCGACTCCTCGCCAACGCCGGGTTCGACGTGACCGCGGTCAAGATCGACCCCTATCTCAACGTCGACGCGGGGACGATGAACCCCTACCAGCACGGTGAGGTGTACGTCCTCAAGGACGGCGGCGAGGTCGACCTCGATCTGGGGAACTACGAGCGATTCCTCGACATCGACATGACGTTCGACCACAACGTCACCACGGGCAAGACCTACCAGCACGTCATCGAGAAAGAACGGGCGGGCGACTACCTCGGCAAGACCGTCCAGATCATCCCCCACGTCACCGACGACATCAAGCGCCGGATCCGGGAAGCCGCCGAAGGCCACGACGTCTGCATCGTCGAGGTCGGGGGCACCGTCGGCGACATCGAGGGGATGCCGTTCCTCGAAGCCCTCCGGCAGTTCGCCCACGAGGAAGACGAGGAGGACTTCCTTTTGACCCACGTCACGCTCGTCCCGTACTCGAAAAACGGCGAGCAAAAGACCAAACCGACCCAGCACTCGGTGAAAGAACTGCGCTCGATCGGCCTCCAGCCCGACATTCTGGTCGGGCGCTGTGAGGACGAACTCGACCCCTCGACCAAAGAGAAGATCGCGCTTTTCTGCGACGTGCCGACCGACGCCGTCTTCTCGAACCCCGACGTCGAGGACATCTACCACGTCCCGCTGATGGTCGAGGAGGAGGGCCTCGACGAGTACGTGATGGAGCGGTTCGGCCTCGCCGACGAGGCCGTCCCCGCCGAGGAGCGCGACACTCAGTGGCGCGATCTGGTGACCCAGGAGACCGGCGGCGAGGTCGACATCGCGCTGGTGGGCAAGTACGACCTCGAGGACGCCTACCTCTCGGTCAACGAGGCGCTGAAGCACGCCGGCCTCGAACGGGGCGTCGACGTGAACGTGCTGTGGGTCGACAGCGAAAAGATGGCCGACGACGACGAGGCGCGACTCCGGGAGGCCGACGGCGTCGTCGTGCCCGGCGGCTTCGGCTCGCGGGGCACCGCGGGCAAGATCGAGGCCATCCGGTACGCCCGCGAACACGACGTGCCGTTCCTCGGGCTGTGTCTGGGGTTCCAGCTCGCGGTCGTCGAGTACGCCCGTAACGTCCTCGGGCTGGAGGGCGCCCACTCGGCGGAGATCGACGCCGAGACGCCCCACCCGGTCATCGACCTGCTACCCGAGCAGTACGACCTCGAGGACCTCGGCGGGACGATGCGGCTGGGCGCCCACGAGACCGAGATCGCGCCCGGGACGCTGGCCGCGGACGTGTACAGCGCCGAGGCCTGTACCGAGCGCCACCGCCACCGCTACGAGGTCAACCCCGAGTACTTCGAGGACTTCGCCGACACCGACCTCGTGTTCTCGGGCGAGTCGGGCAACCGGATGGAGATCCTGGAGCTAGACGATCACCCGTACTTCCTCGGAACGCAGTTCCACCCCGAGTTCCGATCGCGGCCGACCCGGGCGAGCCCGCCGTTCGTCGGGCTGCTCGACGCGGTCGTCGAATCGACTGACGAGCGACTGGAGGTCGAAGCATAATGGTAGACACAGACGAGTTCATCGACGAGGCGGTCCCAGAGGTTCGCGAACAGGTCGGCGACGAGAACGCCATCATCGCGCTGTCGGGCGGGGTCGACTCCTCGGTCGCGGCGGCGCTCGCCTACGAGGCGATCGGCGATCAGCTCACGCCGGTGTACGTCGACACGGGGCTGATGCGGAAAGGCGAGACCGACCAGATCCGCGAGACGTTCTCGTTCATGGAGAGCTTGGAGATCGTCGAGGCCCAAGACCGGTTCCTCGACGCGCTCGCGGGCGTCACCGATCCCGAGGAGAAACGCAAAGTCATCGGCGAGCAGTTCATCCGGGAGTTCGAGACGGTCGCCCGCGAGACCGACGCCAGCATGCTCGTGCAGGGGACGATCTACCCCGACCGGATCGAGAGCGAGGGCAACATCAAGTCCCACCACAACGTCGGCGGGCTCCCCGACGTCGTCGACTTCGACGGCATCGTCGAGCCGGTCCGGGACCTCTACAAGGACGAGGTCCGGGAGGTCGCCCGCGCGCTCGACCTCGAGTCGGTCGTCGCCGAGCGGATGCCGTTCCCCGGCCCCGGGCTCGCGGTCCGGATCGTCGGCGAGGTCACCCGCGAGAAGGTCGAGGTCGCCCGCGAGGCGACCCACGTCGTCGAGGAGGAGCTCGCGGAGTACGACCCGTGGCAGGCGTTCGCCGCGGTGCTCGGCAAGGCCACCGGCGTCAAGGGCGACAACCGGGTCCACGGCTGGGTCGTCGCGGTCCGGTCGGTCGAGAGCCGCGACGGGATGACCGCCCGCGCACAGGAACTCGACTGGGAGACCCTCCAGCGGGTCCAGAGCCGGATCACCGGCGAGAACGAGAACGTCGCGCGGGTCGTCTACGACGTGACCCACAAACCGCCCGCGACCATCGAGTACGAGTGATGAAGGCGATCGTGGTCGGTCCCGACGACGACGGACTTGGCGAGGCCCTCGACGCTGAGGGCGCCGACGTGACTCGAATCGAAGATGTCGCCACCCGGCCCGCCCTCGAATCGGCGGGCGTCACCGACGCCGACGCGCTGGTGTTGACCCAAGCGAGCGGCGCGACCGCGATTCCGGTCGCGAGGGACCTCAACGACGGCGTCCGGATCGTCGTCTACGCCGAGGACGACCTGCCCGACTTCGCCCGCGGGCAGGCCGACCTGATCGTCGATCCGCGACTGCTCTCGGTCGACGCCGTGGCCGAGGAGCTGGCGGACTGACCGGCGAGCGCGTTTTTTCGGCGCCGACTACAGCCGCGCGGCCAGCTCTCGGAGTCGGTCGCTCCCGCCCGCGAGGATCGGCGTGCCGTGGCCCATCGCGGCCACGTCGAAGTCAGGGACGCGGTCGGCGAGCGCGCGAACGCTCCGGCGGACCGCGACGGTGTCGTAGCTAATCAGCCACGGCGACGGTTCGAGGTCGCCGCCCCGCTCGCGGACGAGATCGCCGAGAAACGCCACCCGGTCGCCGACGTAGACGACGTGGCCCGGCGAGTGGCCCGGCGTGTGGTAGGCCTCGAACCCCCCGATCTCGTCGCCGTCGGCCACCGGCCGGATCGGGACGCCCGGCGCGGCGACGAACGGCTGGACGACTCGCTGGAGCAGGCCCTTGTGATTGTGCCAGTCGGGGCGGTCCCGGCCGGCCAGCACCGCGGCGTCCTCGCGCCCGAGATACACCGGCACGTCGAGGCCCAACTTCCCGAGCGCGCCGACGTGGTCGAAGTCGTAGTGGGTGACGAGAATGCGGTCGATCTCCCCGACGGCGTGGCCGGTGTCCCGGATCGCGCGCGCGAGCGGACCGGCGTCGCGGGGCGTCCCGGCGTCCACGAGCACCAGATCGTCGCCGTCCTCGACGAGGTAGGCGTTGACGCTTCCCAGATCCAGCCACCAGACCCCCGCCGCGTCGGGGCTCCGAAGTTCGGTCGTCGTTGCCATATCGCAGGCTACGGGGCGGTCGGTGAAAGTCCTGCTCCCCGAACGGACGCTTTTTGTCGGTGGAGCGCCCACGTCACCGCATGGAGAATCGCTTCCCGTCGGGGTCTCGCGACCGTACCCGGGCCGCGCTCGCGGTCCTCCCGTTTCTCGCGCTCGGGCTCGCGGACGTGCTGTTGTTGCTCCTGTGGGGCGTCGACCCGCTGTGGGGGTTCGCCATCCTCCCGCCGATTCTGTTCGTGAGCGCGCTGGCGTGGATCGCGTTCTCGACGGGGTTCGTCGGCGACCGGGAGTAGTTCCGAACCGTTCAGAACCGTTTACTCCCGTGAACTGTGTGGACGGTCGGCCCCGTTGAAGTGACGACGCCCCCAACGGACGACTGCGGTCGCGGCGCACACGACCCGCCGTTGCACCGCTCTCGGCCGCGTCCGACCGCACTTCCCGGCGCGACGACGAGCGATCCCGGTCGGGCCGGACCGCCCACCGGCCCGACGTCCACCGCCATCGGTCGCCACCGCCGGCGACCGACCCACCACCCCTGAGCGACCCGGCCGTTCACAGAGGCACGCACCGCAGTCGGGCCCGCGGCGCCGCGCCGCCCGCTCCCGGCGCTCGCCGCGGCCCGCCGCCCGTCCTCCCGCTCGGACCGACCTTTAAGAGCCGGCCGGCCGTCTCGCCCGATATGGGACTCGACAGCTACCCGGACCTCGACCCCGACGCGGGCGAGGTCGTCGACGCCGAAGTGGTCGTGACCGACGACGTACTGGTGAAGGCGTTCGCGCTCGGACCGGGCGCGGAACTGACGCCCCACGACCACCCCGACGCGACGAACGTCTTCCACGTCCTCGAAGGGACGGTGACGGTCGTCCGGGGCGACGACGAGGAGTCGGTCGACGCGCCCGGCGTCGTGCTCCACGAGCGGGGTGCGGTCCACGGCGCGCGCAACGAGACCGACCGGGTCGCGGTGCTGACCGCGAGCCTGTGTCCGTTGCCGTCCTGAACGCCGGCGAGGCCGATCGGAGTCGCCCGAACGTGGTGCTTATGGGGAGCCGTCGACTACCTGCGGACATGCAATTTTGCGACGAATGTGGCTCCATGATGAAGTCGATGGGGTCGAAGATGGTGTGTACCGACGACGACTGCCAGCACACCGTCGCGAAAGACGAGGAGAAGGCCGCCGAGTTCGTCACCACCGAAGAGCAGGGCGACTCGGACGTGATCGAGACCTCCGAGGACGCCAACTTCGAGGGGAAGCCGACCGCCGACGACGTGATCTGCGACGAGTGTGGCCACGAGAAGGCGTGGTACACGATCAAGCAGACCGGCTCGGCCGACGAACCGCCGACGCGGTTTTTCAAGTGCCAGGAGTGTGGCCACCGCTGGCGCGATTACAGCTAAGGGTCGCCGCCGGGCCCCTCGCGCGCCGGGGGCGTCTTCGAGACCACGGCGCCCAGTTCCGAGCGGTGGTCGGCGACCCATCGGTAGACGTTCTCGCGGGCGCGTTCGTAGTCCTCGAAGTTCCGGAGGAACTCGACGAGCGGGCGGGCCGACGCGCCGACCTCCGACCGGACCACCGCCTGTTCGAGCGACTCGCCACAGGAGTACACCGCGCCGTCGGCCAGCAGGTGCGAACACGACTCGTAGTCGTCGGGCAGGCGCGAACGCTCCCCGTCGGTCAGTTCCGAGAAGCCGACGATTCGAAACGACGAGCGGCGCTCGAAGAAGTCCGCCCACCACGTACAGAACCCGCAGTCGTCGTCGTACACGAGTGTGGTCTCGCTCATAGTCGACCCGTGGGACGACACCCACTAAGCCCTGTTGACAGCCGCGGGGCGGCGAACCGGGACGGGCGTCGTCCGCGACGGCGCAGGGACGTTCGAGCCTGGCGAGCGTAGTGGCGTGGACTTCCACGCCAGAGCGTCCGACGAGACGTCCGACTGCTCGGCGAGGACGACCGCTCTCCCGAGGCCGAGCGGACCCTCCGGCTGACGGTCGAGGGGATCGCGGCCGGGATGAAGAATACGGGATAGTCCGATTTCCGAGGGGTGGCGACAACGCTTACGGACGGGGCGGTGGTGACCCGGGACGTGATGCCCGACATCGACCGACGGGAGTTCCTGGGGCGGGGCGCGGTGACGTTGCTCGGAATCGCGGGGCTGGCGGGCTCGGCGGGCGCACAGGACGAACCGACGCGGTCCAGACTGACCCGGCGAATGGCCTTCGACGAGCCGGCGACACTCTCGGACGACTACGTCAGCCGGATCGTCCTGCTCACCGACCGGATGGAGCCGGATCCGGACATGCCGCCGGTCGCCGAGTGTGCGTTCTCGAACTGGCCGCCCGAGGAGCTTGGCCTCTGGGAAGGGCTGGTGATCGAGTGGCAAAACGAGGGGTTCGGCGAGCTCCTGACCGACAGCAAGGAAGTCCGGGCCGAGAAGATGGTCGAACTCCGGATCGTCGTCGACGAACAGGCGTCGCCGGCCGAACTCGGCACGCCGTTCATCGTCGGCGGGCGCGTCGAGTGCCCGGAGGGGTACGTCGGCGTCGAGACCAACGAGGTGCCGGGGCTCCGAATCAAGACGGGGCCGGGCGTCAGCACGCAGGGGTGACCGTCGAGCGTAGCGACGGGGTCACTCGGCGTCGGTCGCGATACTGCCGACCTCGTCGTCGTCGACGACCATCGGACAGTCGGCGACTCGGAAGTGGTCGACGTCGGGCATCTCGAGGATGTCGGTGCCCTCGTTGGTGCAGGCGACCGTCGGCGGGTCCGCGAAGTACGGACAGCCGTGACACGTCGACTTCTCGACGGTCCGGACGTCCCGGCCGTCGAGCCACTCGGCGTCGGCGACGGCCGTCGGCGCGGACACCTCGAAGTCGCCGTCGTCGTCGGCCAGTCGCTCCCAGAGGGCCTCGCCGTCGATCTGGCCCACGTCGACCGACTCGAACGGGCCCTCGGCGTCGGTCTCGCGGCTTCGCCGCCGCTCGTCGACCTCCGACGCCACGTCGGCGAGCGGCCCGGTCCGGGAGGGCGAGTCGCCCGACCGGGACCGAACGTCGGCCGCGAGATCGCCGAGGGGCTCGGCGGATCGGTCGGCGATTTCGGCCTCGTCGGGGGCGCGCTCGGCCGCCTCCGGGCGGTCCTCGTCGGCGTCGCGGTCGCTCATTCGCCGGCCTCCGAATCGTCGAGAATGTCGTCGAGCGCCGCCTCGTGGTCGGTCGCGTCGGCCGCGACCTCGTCGACGGCCCAGTCGGCTCGCTCGCCTTCGAGCGCCGGCGGTTCGCCGACGACGAGGGTCGGCGAGCCGAACAACCCCTGTTTCGGCTCGACGTCGCTGAAGGTGCTCGCACAGTGGGGGCAGGTCGGCGACGCGAGCAGTCCGACGTGGACGGTCTGGTCGCAGTGGCCACAGTCGGCGCTCCGGACGCCCCGCCGGTTCGCGAGGGTCGCGAGCTCGTCGGCCGCCGCGCGGGCGGCGTGACGGGCCGCCAGCGTCTCGGTCCGATCGCGGATATCGACGGTCACCTCCGCGAGCGTCGTCAGCTTCGCTTCGAGGTCGTCGGTCGCCTCGGTGAGGTATTCGAGGACGTCCTCGTAGTTCTCGAAGCCGGTCTCGACCGTCTCGTCTAACTCCGCGACCGTCGCGGCGAGGTCGTCGAGGTCGGCCGCCAGCTCGTCGGCCCTGTCGGCGACCGCCGCGGGCGCGAGGTCGGGGTGGTCGTGGTCGGTCGGGGCCTTCTCGTCGGCCTCGCGCTTGACCTGCACCACCCGGTCGCGGACGTCGTCGATCTTCTCGTCGAACAACGACCGGGCGTCCTCGACGTCGGCCCGGACGTCGTCGAGGTCGGCCGCGAGCGCCTCGTGGTCTGCGACCAACCGCGCGAGGAGCTCGCGCCGTAGCGCCCCGAGCTCCTCCGTGTCGCCTCCGGGCCCGGTGCCGAGCCGGGCGAGCAACTCCTCGCGGCTCACGCCCAACTGCTCGGCCTGCGCGTCGAGCCACCCCTCCAGCGAGTCCCCCGGCGGCGACGGTTCGGTGACATTTTCGCCGGCCATTCGCTTTCAGTTATCACAGCGCCGACTTAATGGTTGGCCTCGCCGTCCGCGCTCCCCTGCGGGCGGCCCACGCGATCGGATCGGCCGGTCAGGGCGTCGCGTCCCCGACGAGTTCGGCTATCTCGGCCTCGGCGGCCGCGCCGAGTTCGGTGTGGGGCCGCCGGACGTACCCCGCGGGCGCGCCCCGCTCGCGCATCGCCGCCTTCGTCCCCGGGACGCCGTGCTCGATGGCGGCCGTGCGGTTGAGCTCTAGGAGTCGGGCGTTGAGCTGGCGGGCGGCCGCGTCGTCGCCGCCGACGTGGAGCCGGTAGATCTCGGTGGCGCGTTCGGGCGCGATGTTCGCGAGCCCGAGCACGCCGCCGTCGGCGCCCGACGCCAGCGCGTGCGCGTAGACGTTGCCGCTCCCCTCCAGCAGGTCGAACGACTCGTCGGCGGTGAGCGCGAGCGTGCGCTGAAAGCCCCCGAGGTCGCCGCTCGAATCTTTCATCCCGACGACGTTGTCGTGGCTCGCCAGCCGACCCACCACCTCGGGCGCCAGCGCGACGCCGGTAAACACCGGGACGCTGTAGAGGTAGATCGGGATCGGGCTCTCGTCGGCCACCTCCCGGTAGTAGGCTTCGAGGTCGTCGTCGTCGTGGTCGTAGTAGAACGGCGTGACGACCAGCGCGGCGTCCGCGCCCGCGTCGGCCGCCAGTTCGGTCTGGCGGAGCGTCTCCCGGAGGCCGGGGTGGCCGGTCCCCGCCAGCACCGGGCCGTCGGCCGCCTCGGCGACGATCTCGGTGACGCGGGCGCGCTCCTCGAGGCCCATCAGTTCCGCCTCGCTGTTCGAGCCACACGGGACCAGAAAGTCGACGCCGCGGTCCTCGATCCACCCGACCAGTTCCCGGAGCCGTTCGGTGTCGAGCTCGCCGTCCCCGTCGAAGGGCGTGACGAGCGGGACGCCAGTGCCTCGCATACCCGGTCGACAACGGGGACCGACTTGAAAGTGAGCGCCCGGCGGTCAGGCTCGCCCCGACGCGACCGCCGCGACGCCGAACGCGACGGCGAGCGTCACCAGCGTCCACCCGAGCCACCAGGCGTCGGCGCTCCCGCCGGCCCGGAGCCGGACCGCGAGCAGTCCGGTCACGACCCCGTAGCCGACGATCGTCCCGCCGGCGATCCGCGCGACTCGACGCTCGTCGTCGACCGCGCCGGGCTGGTAGTTCGCCAGGAGGTCGAGCCGACCGCGAGCGACGCCCGCGCCGGCCGCGACCAGCAGGACTCCGATCGCGCCGGTGACGAGTACGTTCGCGTCCACGGACGCGGAGTCTCGCCGACGACTGAAAAGCGTTCGGTGCCGGTCGCGCCGCCGGTCCGGTGCGTCTGACGCACTTTTAAGTCAGAGCCGGACACACGCCCCACCGGGCGCGCACTGACGGCCTCTCGCCCCATCCTCCCACCCGCGCGCCCGGCACACCACACTCCCCACACCCTCTCCCCACACCTTTCGCGTCCGCTACTCCGCGTTAGACTCACGTAATACCGAGTTACGCGAGGGCTACGCGAGCGCTGAGACCGGCGAGTCGAGCGACAGACGCCGCCTACGCCGGCGACAGCGTCCACATAACAAAGTCCGAACTCGCCATAGCAGGAGACGCGCCCGGCGGTTCGGGCGCAAGCGTGCAGCAGTCTCCCGGTCGGGCGACCTCGACGGTGCCGGAGGCGCTGGCGGCGAGCTGGCCTCTCGCCACTGTGTCACCAACCCTCCCACGAAAGTTCTCGTCTCGATCGCCCGCCACGACCCCGCACTGCCCATTTCCTCCACGTTTTTCACGACTCGGAAGCCGCGGCGCCGTCGCCCTGTAGCAGTCGACGGGCCTCGGGCACCGCCTCGCGCTCGGCGATCACCGCCAGCTTGTCGCCGCCTTCGACGGTGGTCTGGGGGAGCGGGATCGTCATCCGCTCGTGGGCGCGGCCGTGGGCGTAGATCCGGACGTCCTCGGGGAGGTCGATCGAGGTGACCCGCCGGCCCACGATCGGCGACTCGTCGGGGACGGTGAGCGTCGTCAACTGGAGCGCCGCGGTCAGGTCGGCGATGACGCTGAAGTTGCCTCCGAGCAGGGCTGTCTTCGCGCCGGCCGCGCCGAGTCGCTCGGGGTAGACCACCTCGTCGACGTCGTCTGCGAACTTGTGGTAGATATCGCCCCGGTAGTCCTCGTCGATCCGCATCACGGTGCGACAGCCGTAGTGTTTGCCGAGCATGCACGCCGCGAAGTTGACGTTGAGGTCGCCGGTCAGCGCCCCGACCGCGTCGGCGCTTTCGGGGTCGGCCTGTTCGAACACCTCCTCGCCGGCGCCGTCGCCCTCCACGACGAAAAAGCCCTCCGAGCGCGCGCGGTCGGCCTTCTCGGCGTCGTTCTCGATCACGGTGACCTCGTGGCCTTCCTCCTGGAGGATGCGAGCGGTCCGCAGACCGACGCGGCCGGAACCCACGATAACAAATCGCATGGAAAGGGCTACTCCGACCAGCGACAAAAGGATTCGTGTAGATTCGGCCCGGTCCGACCGCCCGACTCACCGCGAGGTGTCCGAGCCGTCGACCAGTTCGGTCACGGTGGCCGACAGCGCGTCGACCGCCGAGAGGGGTTTGGTGAGGTAGGCGTCGCAGTCGAGGTCCGCAGACGGCTGTTCGCCCGAGACCATCGCGATTCGACAGTCGACGTCGCTCGCCCGGATCGCTTCGAGCACCGCGTCGCCGCGAGTGTCGGGCAACCCCCGGTCTAAAAGCACCACGTCGACCGCCTCGTCGAGGCGGTCGAGCGCCGCCTCGCCGGTGTATGCGGTTCGTACCTCGAAGTGCGACGAGAGGTGAGCGGTGAAGCCGTCTGCCAGCGGTCGGTCGTCGTCGACGACCAGCACGGTTGTGTCGGACATAGTCTTTGAGAGGGCCAAATTCGACTAGGCCTAGTCAACTCCGCGACTAAGCAATGGGAGATTGTTGCAGATCGTTGCGACCGTTTCGAGCGTCGTTTCGCGATCGGGACGATCGCAACGTCGGGCGAGACTCCGGTCAGACGGGGGGTTTTCGCCCGGCGGGAATTACGGTGTCTTATTTACGTGGCGCTCGTCAACTGTCGAGTAGAGACATGTACGACACCGTGTTGCTCCCGACCGACGGGAGCGAAGCAACGGAGAACGTCGTCGAACACGCAAGCGACATCGCCGCCCGGCGAGACGCCCGAGTCCACGTCCTCTACGTCGTCGACGACCGCGCGTTTCTCACCCTCTCGGAAGACCGCGTGCCGGAGGTCAGCGAAGAGCTCCGCAACGAGGGCGAGCGCGCGACCGGCGAGGCCGCGGCGGCGCTCGAAGCCGACGGCGTCGACGTCACGACCGCGGTCCGAGAGGGCAACCCCGCCGACGAGATCCTCGCGGCCGCCGACGACAACGACGCCGACCTCGTGGTGATGGGCACCCACGGCGCGGATCCGACCCGCGACATGCTCGGGAGCGTCTCTCAGAAGGTCGTTACGCTGTCGTCGGTGCCGGTGCTCACCGTCAACATCGACGAGTAGTCGCTACGCGTCGGGCCGCCAGATGGCGGTCACCACCTCCTCGTCGCCCTCGATCGTCTCGTACTCGTACCCCCTGTCGGTCAGCTTCGGATAGAGGTGCTGGGGCGCCCGATCGTTGCGCTGGATCAACACCGCCTCCTCTTCGAGGTCGGCCAGCGTCTCCAGCGTCTCCGAGAGGGGCTTGGGCGGGCCGGCCGCGCGCACGTCGAGCGTGCGGCGCGGTCGGTCGGTCGGAACGTCGGCCCGGTCGACTGCTCGCGCCGCCGCGTCGGTGGGTTTCGAGGCCATGTTTCGACGTTCGCGGGCGCGCCCCACCACGCTTTCCCCGAACACATTCGGCGACGTTGCCGAACATGTTCGGAAACACTTACGGGTCGGTCGGCCGAGAACGGTACGTACGATGCCGACCGCCAAACTCCACATCACGCTCCCCGACGGCGTCTGGATCCACGAGGTATCGACCGCCCACCCCGAGACAGACTTCCGCGTGCTGGCCGCGTTCCCCGCCGACGACACCGGTGTCGGGCTCCTCGAACTGGCGGGGCCAGACCTGCCCACGGTGGTCGGTGACATCGAGCGCCACGACGAGATCGTGAGCCTCGACCTCCACCAGGTGTCGGAGGGGACCGCGCTGGTCGAGTTCGAGACCACCGCGCCGCTTTTGCTGTTGACCGTCCGAGAGTCGGCGATGCCGCTCGAACTCCCGTTCACCATCCGGGACGGCGAGGCGACCGTCGAGCTCACCGCCTCGCGCGACCGGCTCTCGGCGTTCACGACCCAACTGGAGTCGTTCGGGATGCGCTTCGACGTCGAGTACATCCGCGAGATGGTCGACTCCGAGAGCCTGCTGACCGACCGCCAGCACGAACTGCTCGACGCGGCGGTCGAGGCCGGCTACTACGACACCCCGCGGGAGTGCTCGCTGACGGAGCTGGCCGACCGGGCCGGCGTGGCGAAGTCGACCGCGAGCGAGACGCTCCACCGCGTCGAGGAGAAGATAATCAAGCAGTACGCGGAGGGGTAGCCGTCGACTCGGCGCAGTCGGCGAGCCGGTCGGCGATCTTCTTTGCCTCCCGGATCCGGCCCGGAATCCCGGCCCGGGCGGTGTAGTTGGTACAGAGGTGGAGGCCGACCGGCGTCGAGAGCCGGTCTAACGCCGCCCAGCTCCGGTCGTAGGCCGGCATGCCCAGCTCCCACCGGTGGACCGACAGGACGCGGGCCCCGTGGCCCGTCACCGCCTCGAACTCCCGAGCCGCCACGGAGCCGAGCCGGTCGTCGTCCCACTCGACCACCTCGGGGTCGTACCCGCCGCCGAGATAGCAGGTGTACACCCCCTCGCGGTCGAGCAGGCTGTCGTTCCACGTCGTCCCGAGCGTCCGGAGGTCCTCGTCGTACTGGACCTGATAGCCGGCGCCGGTCAGGTCGGCGTCCACGGCGAGGTGGACGACCGCCTGCGGATTGTAGGTGAACTCCCGGAGGGCGTCGGCCGCCTCGGGCGCGAACTCCGCCACGAGGTCGGCGGTCACGCTTGCGGGCGTCGTGACGACCAGTTCGTCGAAACGCTCGTCGCCGTCCGGCGTTTCGAGGACGAACCGCTCGCCGGCGCGCCCGATCGCCTCGACGGGCGTGTTCAGGTGCGCCGTGTCGTCGTTGTCGGCGTACAGCGCCTCGGGGAGCCGCTGGAGCCCGCCGTCGAACGACGCGATCGGCGGCGCCTCCCGGCCTTCGAGCACCTTCTTGGCGACCGAGGTCAGGACGCTTCCCTCGATGCCGGCCGAGTCGAGCGCCCGCGACAGCGAGTGGCGCATCGGCATCTCGTCGGGGTGGGTGCCGTAGAGGCCGCCGTACAGCGGCCCGAAGTAGTAGCGTGCGACCTCCGAGCCGAACTTCCGGGTCAGGTACGCCTCGACGCTCTCGTCGGGTCGCGCCGCGGTGGTGAGCGGTTCGAACAGCGCCCGGAGCTTCCCGCGCCACGACAGCAGGTCGGTCGCGACCGCCTCCCGGGGCGTCTGGGGAACCAGCCGGAGCCGACCGTCGCGGTAGACGTACAGCGGGAGGTCGTCGGCCTCCCGGAGTTCGTCGCCGAGCCCGAGCGACTCGACCAGCGCGGCGATGCTCGGGGTGAGTCTGGTGCGCTGGGGGCCGAGATCGAGCACCCGGCCGTCGACCCGCCGGCTCCGGATCACGCCGCCGGGCTCGTCGTCGGCCTCGAAGAGGACGCTGTCGACCCCCTGCTCGCGGAGGAAGTGGTGGGCCGCGAGTCCGGTGACGCCGCCGCCGACGACCCCGACCCTCATGGTTCGAGCAGGTCGCGCGCGACCGACGGGTCGACGCGCTCGGCCGCGACGGTCGACGCCCACTGTTCGACCAGTGCGTCGGCGAGCCGGGCGGAGAGTCGGTCGACCGCGTCCCGCTGGGCCGCCGACAGCTCGCCGGCCGCTTCGAGCCGGTCGAGCGCGGCGGCGAGTTCGCGCTCCCGGACGCTGTCGCCGCGCTCTCTGAGCCGGTCGGCGACCGCCTCGGGGTCCGACGCCTCGCGGTCGGCCGCGTCGGACTCGGCGGTCGGATCGCGCTCGACGGCGTCGGTCACGGTCGAGGGGTTGGCTTCGGTCGCCCGAATCGCCTGTCCCGAACGCGTTCGGCCGTTCGTCGCCATCTCACTCGCCCTCCCACGGGAGCGGTCCGTCGTAGCCGTCCGGGACGAACGCACACAGCGGGTCGCTCTCCAGCGGATCGCCGGTGGCGGCGTAGGCCCGCGAGCGACTCCCGCCACAGACGTTCCGGAACTGGCAGGCCCCGCACTTGCCCTTCAGCCCGTCTTTGTCCCGGAGCGACGCGAAGAGGTCGGCGTTCCGATAGATGTCGGTGATCGACCGCTCGCGGACGTTGCCGGCCGACTCGGGCAAGAATCCCGAGGGGAACACTTCGCCGCGGTGGCTCACGAACGCGAAGCCGTCGCCCGCGGTGATCCCCATCTGGCGGCGTGGCGGGGCGTCGGTCTGCTGGACCGACACCCGCCGGTAGTGGGGCGCCTCGGTGGTCTTGACGCCGAACGGCCACTCCTCGCCTTCCTCGACCAGCCACTCCATCACGCGCTCGGCCCGCTCGGGCGAGACAGCATCGAGGGCCGCCCCGCGACCGACGGGCACGAGGAAGAAGACGCTCCAGAGCACCGCGCCGAGGTCCGCCACGAGGTCGGCGATGTCCGGCAGATCCGAGATCGTCTGGCGACAGACGGTGGTGTTGATCTGCAGGGGCAGTCCCGCCTCGCGGGCGGCCAGCGCGGCCTCCATCGTCTCCTCGTAACTGCCCTCCTCGCCGCGGAACGCGTCGTGGCTCTCGGCGGTCGCGCCGTCGACGCTGACCGCCATCCGGCGCAGGCCCGCGTCCGCGAGGTCCGAGACGGCGTCGGCCGACAGCGAGGCGGTCCCGCTCGGGGTCATCGTGACCGTGAGCCCGACGTCGGTGCCGTACTCCACGAGTTCGACGGCGTCGTCGCGCTTCAGGGGGTCGCCCCCGGAGAACACCACCAGTTGGTCCTCGCCGAACTCCCGGACGTCGTCGAGCAGCGCCTTGCCCTCGGCGGTCGAGAGCTCGTCGGGGTGGCGGTCGGTCTGGGCGTCGGCCCGGCAGTGCTCGCACGTCAGATCGCAGGCCTGCGTCAGCTCCCAGATGAGGACGAACGGCCGACTCGCGGTGTCGACTCGCGACGGCGGACCGCCCGACCGGCTGGCTGACTCGGACATCCGCGATTACTCCACGACGATTGCGCCCACCATTCCCATCGTCTCGTGGGGCGAGCAGATGTACTTGTACGTGCCGGCGCTCTCGAAGGTGTGCTCGAAGGTGAACCCTTCCTCGTCGGTCTGTTCGCTCTCGAAGTCGCCGTTCTCGGCGACCACGTTGTGGAAGCTTCCCTTCCCGGTCCACTCCCAGACGACGGTGGTCCCCGGCGACACCGCGACCGCGGCGGGCCCGAACCCGAACGCGCCGCCGTTGGCGTCGACGCCGACTTCGACGGTGACCTCGTCGGAACCGGTCTCGTCGACGACGCCGTCGAAGTTGCTCGTGTCGTCGAACCAGCCGTCGAACTCGTAGGAGTCCGAGCCGCCGTCGCCCGACTCGTCGCCGGATCCGTCGCTCTCGGTCTCGTCGCCACCGCCGCCGCCGCCCGAACCGCTATCGCTCGAACAGCCCGCGAGGGCGGTCGCGGTCGCGCCCGCCGCAGTCATCTTCAGTACGGTCCGCCGGTCGAATGTGTCTCGTTCCATCGGAGTCGTCACCTGTGTTCGCACTTTGGAATGGGCTATAAATACCGCTGGCTCCGATTCCCAGCCCGTGAAAATCGCACGAACACGTTCGCGAGCGCGCCGGACGAACACGTTCGGGGCCACGGCTACCCCGGCGCCGACCCAACGATAGGGTATGGTCGGATTTCCGCGCCCGTTCGCGTCGGCGGACGCCGACGACGCGACCTTCGACGAGTACGACGAGTTCGTCCCCGAGACAATCCCCGAGCCGGGGCCGTTCCTCGACGGCGCCGACGTGCTTACCGGCGACGACCACGTCGGGTTCCACCGGCTCACCCGCGAGATATTCGAGGATCGGGGGGTGTACGACGCGACGTTCGGGTACAACCTCGCGCGCCTGAACCTCGACACCCGCCACCCCGACGCGGGGTTCCGATACGCCGAGGCGCCCGACGACCCGGCCACGTTGCTCGCGGAGTTCACCCCGACCACGGAGTTCTGTCCCCAGAGCGACAGCCTCACCGTGGGGTCGTTTCGCGCGTGGAACGGCCTCGCCGACCGCCACGAGTACGACCGCGTCTCGGTCGCGGTCGCGCCGCTCCACCACGACAGCGCCCGGATCAACGAGAAGCTCCGGAGCCTCGAACGCCGCTACCGCGAGGACGGGTCGCTCCACGACGACCCCCGGGACGGGACCGACGACGAGGGCGATCCCGCGACGCCGTTCTGATCGAGCGGCGGTCGGCTCCCGGCAGGACCGCCGTCGCGAGGAGATCCGCCACCAGCGACTTACGGAGACGCGTCGAGGTTCGTCTCATGGTCGACGTACTCGGACACCTCGGTATGGCGCTCATCTGGCTCGCGCCCGCGTGGTTAGTGATCGACGCGCGCAAGACCGCGGCGACGTTCGTCGGCGTCGGCTTCTGGTTCGGCATGCTACCCGACGTCGACCTCGTGCTCTCGAACACGATCGGGACGGTCAAACACCACGGGATTTTCCACACGGTGCTGGCGGTCGGGATCATGGCGGCGGTCGTCGGTCCGATCGTCGGGTACGTGTTGAAAAGGGTCCTCGGCGGGTCGACGTGGTTCTCGGACGCGGCGGCCGACGATGCGCTCTCGCTCGGCGTCGTGATGGTGTTCGTGGCGGGCGTCGCCCACGTCTTCGCCGACATCCTCTCGGCGCCGGACATCTCGGAGGGGATCGAACCGTTCTGGCCGGTGTACGCCCAGACGCTCGGCATCGACCTCGTGTGGTACAACAACCCGTGGGTCAACTGGGGCCTGTTCCTCGGCGGCGTGGCGCTCAACGTCGCGCTCTACGTTCGCGCGACGCCAGAGCCTCCGCGGCGCACGCGGGCCTGAGACCGCGTCTCGAATCTGTCGTCGGCCGGGGGAGCCGAACATCTTCGGGGGAACCGCTACCGAAACGGCCCGCCGACGTACACACATGACGCGGACCCTCGACGCCCGCGAACTCGGCGGCGAGCCGTTCGGGGCGATCACCGAGGCGCTCGCCGACCTCGGCGACGACGAGACGCTGGTGGTGGTGAACAGCTTCGAGCCCGAACCCCTCTACGCGGTGCTCGACGAGCGGGGGTTCGACCACGACACCGAACGGCTCGCGCCCGACGAGTGGCGCGTGGAGATAACCCCGCGATGACCGCGATTCCCGGCGGGATCGACGCCGAGCGCGGCCCGCCGCTCGTCGTTCCCCTCGGCCACTTCGTGGTCGGGTTCGGCTTCCTGCTGGCGGGGAGCGCGCTCGGGGTCGCCGGCGCGGCCGGCGCCCACTGGGGGCTGTCGGGGCTCGCCCACGTCCACTTGCTTTTGATCGGGTGGGTCTGTGTCACCATCATGGGCGCGATGACCCAGTTCGTCCCGGTGTGGTCGGGGGTCGACCTCCACTCCCGGCGGCTCGCGCTCGCCCAGCTCGGGCTGGTCGCGACCGGACTCGCGGGGTTCGGGGCGGCGCTGGTCGCCGGCGCGCTCGCGTGGCTCCCGGTCGCGGGCGGGGCGATGCTCGTCGGCTTCTGGGTGTTCGCCTACAACGTCGCCCGGAGCCTCCCGCCGGTCCGGTCGCTCGACGTGACCGAGCGCCACTTCGCTCAGACGCTCGGCTACGCGGTCGTCGTGACCGCGCTCGGGCTCGCGCTCGCGGTCGACTTCGTCCGGCCGACGCTGGGAGCCGCCGGGCTGGTCCGGACGCGGATCGTCGCGGCCCACGCCACGCTGGCGGCGTTCGGCGTGATCCTGACCACCGTGATCGGCGCGCTCTACCAGCTCGCGACGATGTTCACCCAGACGGACCTCGACGCCGTCGACCAGCGACTCCGGCGGGTCGAGGAGTGGACCTACCCGGTCGGGGTGATCGCGCTCGCGGTCGGCCGCGGGACCGACGCGGCGGCGGTCGGGCTCGCGGGCGCGGTGTTGGTGCTGGTCGGGGTGCTCGCGTTCTCGGCGGTGCTCGCACGCACCCTCTCGCGGACCCGCGTCGAGCGCACGCCGATGCTGTCGCGGTACGGCGTCGCCGCGCTCGCGCTCCCGGCGTGGGCGCTCGCGACCGCGCCCGCGTGGCTCGCGGCCCCGACCGATCCGGCGGTCGTCTTCGGCCCGCCGGGCGTCGGTCACTTCCTGCTGGCCGGCGTCGTGGGGTTCGTCCTGCTCGGGACGCTTTACCACGTCGTCCCGTTCGTCGTCTGGCTCCGGCGGTACAGCGACCGGGTGGGACTGGAGCTGGTCCCGATGATCGACGACCTCTACGACGACCGGCTCGCGGCGGTCGACTTCTGGCTCGCGTTCGGCGGGCTCGGACTCCTCGTGGCCGGCGACGCGACCGGCATCGGAGTCGCCGGGCTCGCGGGCGGGGTCGCGGCGACGCTCGGGTTCGGGCTCTTCGCGGCCAACCTCGTCGGCGTGGTCCTGCGCCACGGCCCCGAGGCGCTCCGGATCGAGGTGCTCGCGGCTGAGGCCGCCGAGCGCGATCCCGACGACGGACTGCGGTGATCGGCCGGCTGTGCGCCGGACCGGCCGAACTTGTTCGGGGAACCGGTGACGGACGCGTCGGCCCCACGTCCGGACATGGTCGCGACAGATTTCGACGCCGAGCGCGAGTACGACGACGAACAGTTCTCGGCCCGATCGGTGTTCCGGAGCGACCGGATGAAGGTCGTGCTCGGCTACTTCGAGCCGGGCCAGTTCATCCCGGTCCACGCGCCCGACAGCGACGTGGCGATCACGGTTCGGCGCGGGACCGGCGTGATCCGAGACGGCGACGACGAGCACGCGGTCGGGCCGGGCGAGGTGGTGGTCGTCCCGGCCGGCGAAGACAGGGGCGTGCGCGCCGACGCCGACGGGCGCCTGGAGGCGACGCTGGTGACCGCGCCGCCGCCGACCGACGCCGAACACGAGCCGGTCCGGCGCGGGCTGGCGGCCGGCGAGTTCGATCCGACCGGGGAGTAGAGGCGAACATCTTCGGGAGAACCCCGAATAGCGACGTGGGCAAACGTTCGATCGCATGCCAACCCTAGATGTCCGCGAGATTCCGCCGCCGGAGCGCCACCCGATGATCCACCAGACGTTCGAGGACATGGACGCCGGCGAGACGCTGGAGATCGTCAACGACCACGAGCCCAAGCCCCTGTTCTACGAGATGCGGGCGGAGGTCGAGGCGTTCGATGCCGACGGCTACGAGATCGATCGCGAGGACGACGAGAAATTCGTGGCGAAGTTCCCCAAGCAGTGATGGTCGAGACCGCCAGCCTCGACGACCTGACCGAGACGCCCCGCGAAGTCGCGTTCCCCGCCAGCGAGCCCAAGACGGTGGGGCTGTCGCTGGCGGCGGGCGAGGAGGTGCCCGCCCACCGCCACCCCGACCGGGAGATCGTCGTCCACGCGGTGTCGGGACGCCTCGACGTGCGGGTCGACGGCGAGTCGAACGTGCTCGAACCCGGCGATCTCCTCCGGTTCGACGGCCGAGAGGAGGTCTCGCCGAAGGCCGAGCAAGACAGCACCGCGCTGTTGGTACTGGCCCGGCGAGCCGACGACGACTGACCCCCAGAGCGGCGGTCGCGACCGGGGCGCGCAGACGCACACTCCTCACTTTTCGCGCGGCGTGGGAGACGACCAGCCCGGCCGCCGTCCCGCGACGACCGCCCGGAGTCGCGGCGCCGGTCATCGGTGTCCCGACGCGCCCGAACGCGTTCGGCCGGGTTTCGAACCGCCGGGAATCGCGTTCCGGGTAAAAGGTCCCCGAACGGCAACCCCGAACTGTATGAGAGTCAAACGCAGCACGCTCGCCAAGATTCTGGCAGTCGTGTTCGTCCTGAACCTGGCGGTGATGGGCGTGGGCGCGTGGTACTCCTATCAGGAGGCCCCGCCGATCCCCCAGGAAGTCGTCGGTCCCGACGGCGAGACGGTGGTCACCGCCGAGCAGGTCCAGGCGGGCAAGACGACCTTCCAGTCGAACGGCATGATGAACCACGGGTCGATCCTCGGTAACGGCGCGTACTACGGCGCCGACTACACCGCCGACGCGCTCGACCTGAAAGTAGCGCACATGCGAGACTACTACGCCCGCGAGCAGTACGACGCCTCGTACGACGCGCTCGCCGAGGACCAGCGGGCGACCGTCGACGTGGCGGTCGAGGGTGATCTCGGCGACGGCGAGCCGGGCGACCGGATCGAGTACTCGGCCGCCGAGGCGTACGCCCACGAGCAGGTCCGCGAGACGTACGTCGAGCGCTACCACGAGGGGAGCGCCGAGCGGGGCGTCCCCGAGGGGATGATCGAGAGCGAGGAGGAGGCCCGGGAGTTCGCGGACTTCGCGCTCTGGACCGCGTGGTTCTCCCACACCGATCGGCCGGCCGGCGACCACTCGTACACCAACGAGTGGCCCTACGAGCCCGCGGCCGGGAACGACGCCACCGGCGCGGCGATGACCTGGAGCGTCGTCGCGATGGTGTTGCTGGTCGCCGGGGCGGGCTTTGGCGTCTGGCTCTACAAGTCGATCGAGCTCCCCGAGCCCGACACCGAGGGCGTGACGGTGCCCCGGCCGAGCGAGGTGAACCTCTTCCCCGGACAGGCCGCCGCGCTCCGGTTCGTCGTGGTCGGGGCGGGGCTGTTTCTCGCGCAGGTCCTGCTGGGCGGACTGCTCGCCCACTACTACATCGAACGCGACGCGTTCTTCGGGCTCGGCGAACTGCTCGGCATCGACTTCCTCTCGATGCTCCCGTTCGCCATCGCCAAGACGTGGCACATCGACCTCGGAATCCTCTGGATCGCCACGCTGTGGCTCGGGGCGGGGCTGTTCCTCCCGCCGCTGCTGACCGGCCGCGAGCCGAAGAATCAGGGCCGATACGTCAACGGCCTGCTTGGCGCGCTCGTCGTGGTCGTGGTCGGGGGCCTCGCCGGGGTCTGGCTCGGCTCGAAGGGGTACTTCGACGGCGCGCTCTGGTGGATCCTCGGCAACGAGGGGCTCGAATACCTCGAGATCGGGCGGCTCTGGCAGGCCGGCATCCTCGTCGGCTTCCTCGCGTGGGCGGTCCTGACCGCCCGCGGGCTCAAGCCCCTGCTCGACCGCGAGCCCCGGTACGGCCTCGCGCACATGATCCTGTACGCGGGCGGGTCGATCGCCCTGCTGTTCTGTGCGGGGTTCCTCTACACGCCCCAGACCAACATCGTCGTCACGGAGTTCTGGCGGTGGTGGGTCGTCCACATGTGGGTCGAGGGCGCCTTCGAGTTCTTCATCGTCGCGCTGGTCGGGGTTACCCTCACCAGCATGAACCTGCTCGATCGGCGCTCGGCCGAGAAGGCGGTGATGGTTCAAGCCCTGCTCGTGATGGGGACCGGCGTCATCGGCGTCTCGCACCACTACTGGTGGGTCGGCCAGCCCGACATGTGGATCCCGATCGGGAGCGCGTTCTCGACGCTCGAACTCATCCCGCTGGTGTTCATCCTCTACGAGGCGATGGGCCAGTACCGCGCGATGGCGGCCAGCGGCGAGTCGTTCCCCTACACGCTCCCGTTCATGTTCATCGTCGCCAGCGGGATCTGGAACTTCGTCGGGGCGGGGGTGCTCGGGTTCTTCATCAACCTCCCGTTCATCAACTACTTCGAGCACGGCACCTACCTCACGGTCGCCCACGCCCACGCCGCGATGTTCGGCGCGTTCGGCCTGCTCGCGCTGGGGATGGTCGTCTACATGCTCCGGATCGCGGTGCCCGAGGCCAAGTGGCGCGAGCGCACCCTCCGGTGGGCGTTCTGGACGTGGAACGCCGGGCTCGCGCTGATGGTCGGGATCAGCCTGCTCCCGGTCGGATTTCTCCAGCTCGAAGTGGCGTTCACGCAGAGCTACGACGCCGCCCGGAGTCTGGCGTTCTACGAGGGCGAGCTCGTTCAGTTGCTGTTCTGGGCCCGGATGCCCGGCGACGTGCTCGTGATCCTCGGAACCGCCCTCTTCGGCTACGACGTGGTCAAGAAGATTCGGGTCCGCCGCGAATCGGCGAGCGAGGCGCCCGCCGACACGCCGGCCGCGGCCGGCGGCGTGCTCGACGACGACTGACCGGCCACACTTCTTTCGGTCTCGCCCGGCGGCGTCGAGACTGACCGACGGTTCTCAAACTCTGAGAACCCGGTGAACGTGTTCGTCGGCGTTCCGTCCGACCGAGAATCGCCGACCCGGTTGAAGGTGGGTCGGTCGCTATCTGCAAGTGTAAGGTGACTCCCAATGCCTCGAACCAATCGGCGGACGGTCCTGCAGGGTATCGGCCTCGGCGGCGCGGCGTCGCTCGCCGGGTGTGCTAGCGAAACCGCTCCGAGCGCGACGGACACGACCATGCAACAACAGACTACGACGAAGACGACGACCGACCGAGTGGCGGCCGACCCGACCGACATCCCCGACCCCATCGACCGAAGCGAGCCAAAGACGGTTTCGAGGACCCTCCGGGCCGAGGAGGTGACCGCCGAGATCGAAGACGGGGTCACGTTCGACTACATGACGTACGACGGCCAGATTCCGGGGCCGATGATCCGGGTCCGGCGGGGCGACACCGTCGACCTCACCTTCGAGAACCCCGAGGAGAACACGATGCCCCACAACGTGGACTTCCACGCCTGCTACGGGCCAGGCGGGGGCGCCGACGCCACCACCGTCCCGCCGGGCGAGAGCGCCCGCCTTCGGTTCAAGGCGACCTACCCCGGGGCGTTCATCTACCACTGCGCGGTGCCGAACATGGACACCCACATCTCGGCGGGGATGTTCGGCATCATCCTGGTCGAGCCCGAGGACGGCCTGCCCGAGGTCGACCACGAGTTCTACGTCGGCCAGCACGAGCTCTACACCGACAAGCGCGCGGGCGAGAGCGGCCACCACGCCTTCGACACCGAGGCGATGCGCCGCGAGGAGCCCAGCTACGTCCTGATGAACGGCGAGAAGTACGCGCTGACCCCGGACGGCCGCGGGCCGATGACCGTCGAGACCGGCGACACCGCCCGGGTGTACTTCGTGACCGGCGGCCCCAACCTCACCAGTAGCTTCCACCCCATCGGCAACGTGTGGAAAGAGCTGTACCCGAAGGGATCGCTCACCTCCCGGACCCAGAAGTACATCGAGACGACGCCCGTCCGGCCGGGCACCGCGACCGTCGCGACCATGGACTTCCCGGTCCCCGGCGGCGTCAAGCTGGTCGACCACTCGCTGACCCGGGTCGCCCGGAAGGGGTGTATGGCCGTGATCGCGGCCGAAGGCGAGGAAAAGCCAGACGTCTTCGACCCCGAACCCGATCAGTGAGCGCCCCACACTCGCCACGTCGTCCGACGTCGCCGATCCGACCTCGGTGACGTGTGGAGAATCGGCGTCTCTCGTCCCGACTCGCCGACCGCTCTCGGTCGGTGAGCCGAACGCCAAACCTTATCAGCCGCCGCCGCGTCGCTCCCCGGTATCTGACGATGACACTCCGAGAACCGACGCCGCGTCGCGTCCCCGCGCCGTCCCGTCCCCGTGGTGGTCGGGCGTGACCGACCGGATCATCGACTACGAACTGTACGAGGTCCCGCCGCGGTGGCTGTTCGTCCGACTGGAGACGAGCGACGGGACGGTCGGCTGGGGCGAACCCGTCGTCGAAGGGCGGGCCCGCACGGTCCGGACCGCCGTCGAGGAACTGCTCGACACCTACCTCCTCGGGGAGCCGGCCGGCCGGATCGAGGACCACTGGCAGACGATGTACCGCGGGGGGTTCTACCGGGGCGGCCCCGTCCTGATGTCGGCGATCGCTGGCGTCGATCAGGCCCTCTGGGACATCAAGGGCAAGCGGTTCGGCGCGCCCGTCTACGAGCTTTTGGGCGGCAAGGCGCGCGACCGAGTCCGGGTGTATCAGTGGGTCGGCGGCGACCGCCCCGAGAACGTCGCCGAGGCCGCCCGGGAGAAGGTCGAGGCGGGGTTCAGCGCGCTCAAGATGAACGCGACCCCCGAGATGCGTCGGATCGACTCGCCGGCCGCGGTCGACGCCGCGGTCGATCGCCTGCGGGCGGTCCGGGAGGCGGTCGGCGACGAGGTCGACGTCGGCGTCGACTTCCACGGCCGGGTCGCCAAGTCGATGGCAAAGCGGCTCGCGGCCGCGCTCGAACCCCACCGGCCGATGTTCATCGAGGAGCCGGTGCTCCCCGAACACAACGACGCGCTCCCCGAGATCGCCGCCCACACCACGACGCCGATCGCGACCGGCGAGCGGCTGTTCTCGCGGTGGGACTTCAAACAGGTGTTCGAGAACGGGAGCGTCGACGTGGTCCAGCCGGATCTGAGCCACGCCGGCGGCATCACCGAGGTCAAGAAGATCGCCGACATGGCCGAGGCCTACGACGTGGCGCTTGCGCCCCACTGTCCGCTCGGCCCGATCGCGCTGGCGTCCTGCGTCCAAGTCGACGCCACCGCGCCCAACGCCCTGATCCAAGAGCAGAGCCTCGACATCCACTACAACGAGACCAGCGACGTACTCGAGTACCTCTCGGACCCGTCGGTGTTCGACTACGAGGACGGCTACGTCGACCTGCCCGACGGTCCGGGCCTCGGCGTCGAGATCGACGAGGACCACGTCCGGACGGTCGCGGGCGACGTCGACTGGCACAACCCCGTCTGGCGCCACGAGGACGGCGGGGTCGCGGAGTGGTGACCGTGTCCGACACCGACCGCCCCCGGCGCTTCGAGGGCGAGACGGTCCTCGTCACCGGCTCGACCCGCGGCATCGGCGCGGGCGTCGCCGAGCGGTTCGCCCGCGAGGGCGCGAACGTGGTCGTCACCGGCCGGAGCGAGGACGACGGTGCGGCCACCGTCGCCGACGTCGAGGCGGCGGGCGGCGAGGCGACGTTCGTCCGGGCGGACATGCGCGACCCCGACGACATCGCGGCGCTGGTCGAGGCGACCGCCGCGGAGTACGGCGGCCTCGACGTGCTCGTGAACAACGCCGGCGTCGAGACCGACACCGGGGCGGCCGAGGCGTCGATCGACGACTGGGAGCTGGTGCTCGAAACCGACTTCCGGGCCTACTGGCTGTGTGCGAAGCGCGCCCGCGAACAGATGGACGAGGGCGCCATCGTCAACGTCTCGTCGAACCACGCGTTTCTGACGATGCCAGAGATGTTCCCGTACAACGCCGTGAAGGCCGGGATCAACGGGATGACCCGGGCGATGGCGCTCGACTTCGGGCCGGCGGTCCGGGTCAACACCGTCAACCCCGGGTGGGTCGCGGTCGACCGGACGACCGAGCAGATGGACGCTTCGTACCGCGAGCACCTCGAATCGATCCACCCGGTCGGTCGACTCGGCCGGCCCGCCGACGTGGCGGGCGCGGTCGCGTTCCTCGCGAGCGACGACGCCGCCTTCCTCACGGGCGAGTCGCTACTGGTCGATGGCGGGCGGACCGCCGTGATGCAGGACGACGCGCTACCGGACTACCGCGAGCGCCGAGCGACGAACGGCGACGAAACCGAGAGCGAGGAGCGACGGTAATCCGAGGGGCGGCGACCGGCGGCGCTCGACCACCATCGGCATCGTCGTCCTGACATCAGGCCGACGAGTCGTCCGGACGAGACTCCTCGTCGTCGTCGAGCTGTTCGGTCACGCGCTCGTCGATCTGCTCGTCGAGATCCCCGATCTCGGCCTCGATCGCTTCCTCGACCTCGCGTTCGACTCGCTCGTCGACCCGGTCTTCGACCTGCGTCGCCACTTCCGATTCGACCTGCGTGGTGACCTCCTCGTCGACCTGCGCTTCGAGTTCGGTCGCGACCTCCTCGTCGACCCGATCTTCGACTCGGGTCGCCACTTCCGATTCGACCTGCGTGGTGACTTCGTCGGCCACCTGATCCTCGACTTCGGACTCGACCTGCCGCTCGGCCTCCTGGGAGATCCGCTCTTCGAGGATCCGCTCGTAGATGGACATCTTCTCCCAGATCCGCAACAGATAGCCGACAACGAGCCCGCCCTCGAACGCCGCCACGCGCGGGTCGACGCGAAACACGAGATAGCCGAAGCCGACGACGAAGAGCAGTCCGTACAGCAGTTCGATGTGAAACTGGGTCTGTCGCCCCTGAAAGCGACCGCTGAGTGCCTCCAGTGACATGGTCGTCCGATAGTTCGAAGCTGTCGGCCAAAAGCCTGACTCGTACCGGACCGAGACCCCCGCGACCGGCCGACGCCGCGGCCGCCTCTCCGGTCGATCGCTCACGAGAGGAGCCGGAACTGCTCTGCGAGCTCGAAGGTGACGAACGCGATCAGCCCCGCGGCCGTCGGGGTGGCGATCCACGTCGTCACGATCCGCTTGGTGGTCGCGGGATCGAAGAGGTCGAGCTGATCGGCGGCCCACGTCGAGCGCGCCTCGTCGGTCGGCCCGTCGGGGTCGACCATCGCGTGGATCGGGACCCGGCGGCTCGCCCGGCCCCAGCCGAGCCCGATGACGCAGGCGGTGAGCACGACCGCGAGGCTCGCCGGGATGCCGGCCCAGCTCAGCCCGGTGAGGATCGACGCCGCGATGAGTTCGGCGATCAGCGACGCCTCCAGCGAGAGGTCGGTGATGTCCTCGCCGACCGTCTCCATGGTCCGGGGGCCGAGCGCGAAGGCGCCGACGCCGATCGCCACCCCGCCGATCGCGACACCGGTCGTCATGCCGAGCTCGCCCGAGCCGACCAGCGGCGCGACCGCGTTGGCGACGTTGGACGCGCCCGCCGAAAACGCCATGTAACACCCGATAGCGATCACCGCGAATTCGGCGAGGCGGCCGGAGTCGCCGGATTCGAGGTCGAGGGCGTCCACGACCGCGTCGTAGAAGTACCGCCCGACGAACGCACAGAGCCAGAACGCGAGGATCGTCGAGAGGAGCCACCACATGCCGACGACCCCGACGGTCCGCCAGTCGAGCACCCCGAGAGCCGCGCCCATCCCGACGACCGCCGCGACCGCGGTCTGGCTGGTGCTGGTCGACACCTTGAGCACGTTCCCGAGCAGGATACCGAGGCCAATGAACAGGAGGATACCGATCGACGCGCCGAGCGTGAAGTACTGGGCGGGGACGAAGTCGGTCCCGAGCGTGTCGACGACATTCGTTCCGATCGTAAACCCGCCGAGCACCACGAACACGGCCATCAGCCCGGAGGCCCGGCGCATCGACAGCACCCCGCTCCCGGTCGCCGGTCCGAACGCCACGCCCGTCGAAGAGCCGCCGACGTTCACCCCGACGAAGACGGCCGCGATCACGCCGACGACGAAGATCGTCGACACCGCCATACGTCGATCCGTAGCGCGCAGATCGGCAAAAAGACGGTGGTTTCTCGGCGGGCTGGCGTGATAGCTACGCGGAACGGGCCGTTTGAAGGCCGAGCGCGACCGGCGGCGCTCGGGCGGGGCGCGAACGTGTTCGGTCGCGCGGGACGCCCATCGGGCCGGGTCGGGATGCGCGTTCGTCGCGCTCGAGACCACCTCGGCGACCGAGAGAAACGACACACCGAAGACAGCGCGCAGAGTCGGCATCGCGACGACTCGTGGTGAACGTTCGGCGAAATCGGACGCTCCGAGTGGACGCTCACCGTCCACCGAGACTCCGGAGCCGTCGGGCCAGAGAGCGTAGCGTTCACTCAGACACCGGGATTTCCCAGACGAGGATCGCGCCAGACCCCACGACGAGGACGCCTCCGGCGACCGCCAAGGCGAACAGCGGCGACACACGATCGGAGATCACACCGCTCCCGAGTTGGAACGGAACGACCGCCAAGCCACTGACCATCGCCATCGAGCTGAGGACGGTCGCCCGTCCGAGCGTCTCGATACGATCGTTGACGTATTGGCCGGCGAACGATCGCGTCACGTCCGAGAGCCCACGGGCGACCAGGAACGTCGGGAGTGCGAGGATCGGAACGAAGTACATCCCGACGAGGGCCGTTCCGACGACGAACGGCAGTATCAGGAACCACGACCGGACGCCGATCGTCGCCTTAATCGCGCCGGTGTAGTAACTGATCACCGCTCCGACGAGACTGTACCCCGCGTAAAACCACCCCAAAAGCGACTCTACCTCCGATTCTGACACGCCGGCGCTCACGACGACCGTCTCGAAGATCGGCTGAACGAAGACGAACACGAGGTACGTGACCGCCGCGTAGAGGACGTAGTAGTAGAGGATGAACGATCGGAGATTCCGGCGCGAGAGGGCGTCTCTGACGATTCCAACGGTCCTGTGGAGGCTCAGGTCGTCGGCGTCGGTTTCCCTGTAGCTCTCGGGTTCGCCGAGGGTGAGAACAACGACGGCACCGAGTCCGGTAACGGCGGCGGCCACGAACCACGGATACGAGAGGTCGACGCTTCCGAGGTACCCGCCGGTGATCGCCGCGACAGCGCCGACGGCGAGGGACGCAGACTCGCCTCGCCCGCGAACGTGGGCGAACTCGCTCTCCGAGAGGTCGTCGGTGAGGGTGTCGTAGAGCCACGCGTCCTCGCTTCCCGACCGGAAATTGTACCCCATCGACCAGCAGACGTAGAGGACCGCCAGCGCGAGGAACGACTCGGAGAGGCCGATACCCAGCAACGTGACGGCGATCAGTACGGTGCCGACGAGCAGGCTGTTCCGGCGGCCGATTCGGTCACCGACGTAGCCGGTCGGAATCTCACCGACCAGCGTCGTCACGTTGTACAGCGCCTCCAGGATCGCGATCTGGGTGAAGCTGAGTCCCTGCGCCAGGAAAAAGAGGTACATGATCGGCCGGTAAAACTCGACCGCTTTGGTCGACTTGTAGAGGTAGTATTTGAGGACGGTTCTCCGCCCAGAAATCCCGAAAGGAACGTTCACGGGGCCCGGGTTGACGAGTCTTCGATAACTACGTTGTGTTATGCCGATTCGACGAGATCGTAATACTCAGGCTTCGTCGGGCCCCTACCTAGCCGACCCGTCTCGCGTCGAGGAGGTCCCCAGCAAGAGACCGAACGCGCAGGTGACGAGACCGACGAGCAATTCGAGTCGGACGAAACCGGTGTTCGGTCCGTAGTCTCGCCCGTACCGGGCCGCGTCGTGGACGAGAACGACCCCGCTCACGAGGAGTACGGCGGTTCCGAACAGTGGTGGCGTACACCGGCGGTGTTCGCCATCCTCAGATCCTACTCGAGGTCACGATACACATGTTCCTACGATCGGGTTTCGACGGGGCCGATAATCCGGATCCTCTCGGAAGTTCGCTGTGCAGAACGAGTGTGTGAGCGCCAGAGCACCGTGAATACGGGCGGCGACCGGTCTGGTCGAATGGACGGCGTCTCGGGACGGGTCAGATCCGGATCTTGCCAGAGTTCTACTAAATGCGTTTTCCGCACGGTGCAGGGACTGAAATGTGCCCTGCGTTCAGCACGGCTGGTGTCGTGGATCGTTTGAGAGCCAGAGCAACGGGCGCCTACGAGGTCGTCGCCAGAACGGGAGAAGCCTAGGCCGGGATTTGAACCCGGGCTCTCGTCCTTACCAAGGACGCGCTTTACCTCTAAGCTACCCAGGCGCTCGAACGCATTCTACGATAAGCCCGGAACCCTCTTTAGGCGTTTCGATTCGCACTAGGGATCGGTTGCCGACGGGTGGGCCTCGTCGGCCCCGTCGAACTTCCGGGGGGTCGGCACGTCGGCCATCGCCTTGGCGACCTCCTCGGGGAGGGTCTCGGGCGGTTGCGGACCGTCCTCGCCGACGGCGGCCGCCAGTTCCCCGGCGTACGACCGCAGCGAGTCGGAGGGGTCGACGCCGAACGTGGTCGTCCCCGCGAGCACCGCGAGTTCGAACACGTCGGCCTCCAGGGCGTGGGGCGGCGACTCGCGGCCCTGTTGGCCCTCGGTCTGGTCGCGGCCGAACGATTCGACCGTCTCGACCGCCTTGTCGGCGGCTTCGGTGTGCGCGAGCAACGAGAAGCCCCGAGCGACCATCACGTCGGCCGCGATGATGTCGATGTTGCTGTCGGTGTAGGGCGGCTCGCGGTCCCACGGCGACTCGTCGGCGAGCGCTCGCGTGAGCCCGAGCCCCTCGTAGATGAGCTGGACGCCGGCGGCCCGGTCCTCGACGCCGCTGGCGCCGGCGTCGGCGGCCTCGACGGCGCGTGCAGACGCGAGGGTGAGCACGCCCGGCACCATCGCCGAGTCGTCCAGCAGCGAGTGAATTCGTTCGCGGAGGGGACCGGGCGTGACGTCCCGTACCGCTCGTCGTCCCGCCTTTCGTGCCCTGACGGCCGCATCCATTAGGCGATCCTAGCGACGGCACCGCCAAAGACCTTTGGAAACCGACTCCGAGGGACGAACGTGATCCGAATCGAGGACGGAGACCGGGTCAGAACCGTCACCGTCGACCGCCCCGAGCGCCGGAACGCGCTCACCAGAGAGGGGCTCGACGCGCTCGAAGCCGCCGTGACCGGGGCCGACCGACCGGTGGTGTACCTCCGGGGAGCCGGGTCGGCGTTCTGCGCCGGCGCGGACCTCGACGTCGTCGAGGGACTCGATCGGGAGGCCGCCGAGGCGTTCGCCCAACGAGGCCAGCGCGTCGCCGACGCGATCGAGGCGGCCGACGCCGTCGTCGTCGCCGGCGTCGACGGCCCGGCCCGGGGCGGCGGGGTCGAACTCGCGCTCGCGGCCGACATCCGGGTCGCGACTCCGACGGCGACGTTCGCCGAGCCCGGCGTCGCACTCGGGCTGTTCGGCGCGTGGGGCGGAACCGTCCGCCTGCCGCGGATCGTCGGGGAGGGCGAGGCGCTCGATCTCGCGCTCTCCGGGCGGACCGTCGACGCCGAGGCGGCGCTCCGGATGGGGCTCGTCTCGCGAGTGACCGACGAACCCCGCGCGGTCGCCGACGAGGTGGCCGCCCACGACGCCGAGGCGGTCGGCGTCGTCAAAGAGCGCGTGCGCGACGACGCTCCCGCGAGCGACCAGCGGCGTCGTGAGGCCGCGGCGTTCGGCCGACTCGCCGCCAGACGCGCCGACGCCGGAACCGAGGGGTGACGGTCGGTGGGCGCGGCGACCGACTGCCGGAAGACGAGTCGAGCGCTCCGCCCCCGAACTGTCCGTAAGACGAAGACTAAAACGCCCGGACGCCTAGCGTTGGGGCATGAGCGTCGAGGAGTGTGACCACTGCGGGGAGGGGTTCGACGACGAGGAGACGTATCTCAGACACCTCGAAAGCGAACACGGCGACGACCTCAGCGCGATCGAAGTCCGCCGGGTCGCCGGGCTCGACTCCGACGAGGGCCCCAGCGTCGCGGCCTACGCCGGCGCAATCGGGGCGGTCGTAATCGCCGGACTGCTTGCGTACCTGCTGTTTTTCTCGGGCGCGAGCGGGGGCGTTCCCGGCGGCGCGGACGCGGCGAGCGCGGAGACGACGCCGACCGGAATCGGGAGCGCCCACTACCACGGCCAGATACAGGTCGAGATCGGCGGCGAGCGCCTCGACTTCAGCCGCGACCGGTTCCAGCTCCGGGCCGACGCCTTCCACTTCGAGAACGGCAACGGCCAGCGGTGGCACGGCCACGCCCGGGAGGTCACGCTGGGGTGGGCGATGGCGTCGCTCGGCATCGATGTGACCGACGAGAGCGTGACCTACGACGGGACCACCTACCGCGACGGCGAGGACGCGACGGTCGCCGTCGAGGTCGACGGCGAGCCGGTCGACCCGGAGAGCTACGTCCTCGAAGAAGGCGATTCGATCCGCATCGTGGCCGAGAGCGGCGAGTGATCGACCGACGGGACGAGCGCCGGGGTCAGTCGAGCGGCTCGGGCGACGGCGGCACCCGGCGCTTGTGGGCGCTTCGCTCGTACTTCTCCCGGACCGTCCGGACCTGCGCTTCGGTCACGCCCTCGATCTCGCGGACGAGCGCCGCCTCCGACAGCGGCCCGTCGACGTGGAGCGCGAGGATGGCGTCGAGGGTCTCGTAGTCGAGGCCGAGTTCGGCCTCGTCAGTCTGGCCCGCCCAGAGGCCGGCGGTCGCGGGCTTCTCGACGAGCTCGTCGGGCACGCCGACGTGGCTCGCGAGCTGGCGGACCTGCTGTTTGTAGAGGTTGCCGATCGGGTGGCAGTCGACCGCGCCGTCGCCGTACTTGGTGAAGTAGCCCACCAAGGCCTCGCTCCGGTTGCCGGTGCCGAGCACGACCGCGTCCTCGTGGTTGGCGACGAGATAGTTGAGCACCGCGCGGGTCCGGGCCCGGGCGTTGCCGACCGCGACCTGATCGCCCTCGGCCTCGGGGTAGGTGTCGAGGAACTCGTCGACGATGGGGTTGATCTCGAACACGTCGTAGGCGACGTCGAGCTCCCGGGCGACCCACTCGGCGTCGCTCATGTTGTCGTCGCGGCTGACCGCCCCGGGCATGACCAGCCCGTGGAGGTTCTCGGCGCCGAGCGCCTCGACCGCGAGGTGGGCGGTGAGCGTGCTGTCGATGCCGCCCGACAGCCCGAGGACGGCCCGGTCGGTGCCGGCCGCGTCGACGGTGTCGCGGACGAACTGGACGATGTGCTCGCGGCGGGCTTGGAGCTCCGATTCGGAGAATCGCAGGTCGATCATGGGCGCCGATAGGGGCGGCGACGACTAAAAGCCGCGGACGAGGCGATATTTCTGGACGAACGTACGGTCGGTCCGGAAGCGCTACGTTGAAGTGGCGGTAGGCGGAAAGTGTCGAGTGAGCGCCGGTGGTCTAGTGGTAGGACATGAGCTTCCCAAGCTCATAGCCCGGGTTCAATTCCCGGCCGGCGCACTCAACCCTCAAGGCGACCGATTTCGTCTTTTTCCGTTGGTTACACACCGAGAAGAAACGAGTGTGTAAAACCATGGAATCACTAACCGCCAAAACTCCGCGCTGTATTGCGATTCTTGAACAGGGTAAAGGTAACAACCACGGTTGGAGGTGTCCCTATGGATTTTGACCTCGGCTACGACGAAGAGAGTGCCTTTGACAAGCCGGAAGCCACCGACGTAGAACTCCCTCGGCCACCTATCTGCAAGAAGAATAAGAAAATCCTCGAAAAGTACGCACCTATCTACCAAGAGGACTACCACGAATTCAAGAAGTCATTCCTGAAGTGGCTTCTCACAAAGGGTAAATCCCCACAGAAGCACGAAGGCTACTCTGAAACAACCGTCATTCAGACTCACTACAAAATCGAGGAAACGTATCGGTGGATGTGGTCGAACCGAGGAGAATACACTAAAACTTTCACTCCCGACGAAGCCACCGAATTCCTCGAATACCTACAGAAACGTGCCGGGAAGGGGGATAACTACCTCGACTACATTCAGAAATCCGTTAAGCGTCTGTTCAACTACTGGCGCGACTCAGACAACAAACGGATTGAGGAGTGGGACCATGGCATAGAAATCCGGACAGACCACGGAAACAGCGAGAAGAAGGGCCATGACCGCTTCCGGCCGCATGAATTCCAAGAACTCTATGACGCCGCAATTGGTCTCAACGCCGTCAAGAGCTACTACAATCGGAATATGACATCCGACGAGCGGGACCGAATCAAAATCATGCTGGCACAACGGTTCGGGAAGCCAAAGAGCGAGATCGGACCAGAAGACTTCCAGCGAGCGAATTCGTGGAAAATCCCTTCTCTAATTGCCGTTACCCTTGATACTGGCCTTCGTCCGATAGAAGTTGGGAAGGCGAAAACCGAGTGGTTCGATATTGATAACGGCGAAATGCAGGTCCCAAAGGAAGAAGCGACGAAGAATGACGAATATTGGCAATGTGGTCTTTCCGATACCACTACGAACGCCGTTCTGAAGTGGCTGAAAGAGCGCGAAACCTACGACAAGTACCGAGGAAGGGATGAAGTATGGCTTACAGAGCGCGGGAATTCGTACAGCTCTGGGCCGTTGAACGACATTCTGAAGAAGCTCATTGATGAATCAAACATCAAGCCCGGAAACCGAGACCTCGTATGGTACTCTATCCGTCACGGGGTCGCTACGCATTGGGCCGAAAAGAAAGGAATCTACAAAGCAAAGAAACAGCTTCGGCACAGAGACATTGAAACGACTCTTGGATACACCCATCATTCTGGATCGACTTTAAGCCGGGAAGCAGATGAGATGTGGTGACAACCCTTCATCAACAGTATGAGAATATGAAAACAAACTAAAACCAACACATTTTATTATTACTATGGTGTAGGTTTTGTGAGCGTGTCATGGCGGGGGTGGATATTACCTTCCAAATTTTATACGGGATTTTCTCCGCCGCGTTAGGTGCAGTTTTTATTGAATTCCTCTCTAAAGTGAGGTTGCGAATACGGATAAAACGAGCACTTTATAGAGAGTTGGAAACCAATCAAGATATTCTTTCAGACCAAATAGAGAAAATAGAGCCGGTTAGTTGTTGGGATGGGCGAACCACGGAATCCTTCCACACAGACGCATATACAGCCTTAAGAGTTAACGATCCGGCCTTATTCTTTAAACTTAGAGAAAGGTGGCCAATCCTGTTCGACATATATAAAGATTTTGACTACTTAAACACAGTAAGAGACACTACATTAGTGGGCGAAATCCCCATCCCTGAAGAGGATCGAGAGGAATTCCTAAATAATCTTAAAGAGCATCGTGATACCGTTGATTGTTTAAGAGAAAACCTTGACGATGAGTGGTTCCGCCATGTCATGAACGCTCCAATCCACGAAATGGCCGATATTCGAGACATAGGCCAGAGCGGAGAAGATTGATGTTTTATAGTCGGACTTGGACTTTCTTTCCACCTTCTTCATCGTCATGGACCACTTCAAAGTCATCTTTGCCTTTAAGTTGCTCTTCCATATCATCAATCACTTTTTCCTCTTCTTCCTCTTCTTCCTCTTCTTCCTCTTCTTCTCCGTTTTTCATCGATTCATCTGCAATTTCGCCTAATTGTTGTATATCGATTTCAACACCGTTTTGTGAGCGTGGTTTTATCCGATCCATGGCCCTTGGTACGTTGTTGCACACATTTATAGATTCCCCAACTCTATCCCTCTTCCTCAGAATCTTCTATCTGTGGGTATTCTTGTCTCCAAACAGAAGCGAGTATATTCACCATTTGTTTTTTAGCATTATCTGTCAGTACCACGTTATTTTCTTCTTCCCGTGATTCAACAATTTCGTAGAGCCTTCTTTCAAACTCCTGACGTTCCTCTTCAGAAAGATTTAATTCCTCAGCCGCCAATTCGATTTGTCCAGAAAGACTTTCTTCGTTGATTTCCACCTCGATACTACGTCGCTCAGGAACTGTATCTGAACCTTCCTTTTCTGGCTCATCATCTTTCATCTTCTTGCCTCCTATCTGTTCGTGACTCTCTTCTGTGCTCAGAATCCTCCCATCTTCCCCCTCTATTAAAGAACGTGCTTCCTCGGAACAATAGTCGGTAATGACCTCAAGTGTGTTTCTCACCTGACCATTAGCAAGGAGTTTTACTTTATCAACATCGTCGTAGTCCACAACTTCCCGGAGATCAATACGGTATCCTCCGTTCACTTTTTCAGCAATGCCTTCTGCATAATATAGAGCAATGTCTTCATCAATTTCTTGTACGTTAACAACAGCGACGTCTTCTTGGGTTTTTTCTGGAGGAGTAAATCCCTCCTTCCCTAACTCATCATAGTTATGGAATTCATGTTTTGCACGCCCTGCTCTACCTCGTCCGCCTCGATTCCCTGCTCCACGGCGGTTTTTATGACTACCTCCACCATGAGTTCTTGAGCCGCGTTGCCGCCGTTTTTTCGACGTCATCCTTTGAGAGAGATGTTAGCTACTAACACGAACCAATATAATTACGTATTGGATAGTTCCAATAATCATTACTGGAGAATCAATCATCACACTTGGAAATCAAATCCCCCTGAGACCTTAGCCAAGAACCACAACTTTATATATCAACTAACATAGTCGTTTTTCCCTGGATCTCCGTTAACCTATTGAAATCCAGAAATCTCCTGAATGAGTGGCCTGCTCTATAGATGAATTACCAGTCCCTCAATGTTCCAACCCAATTGACGTCCCAACAAAACAATTATACTTCTTCATTGTGTCTGTAAGGGGGGGTAAGGATTCTACGCGAACTATATCAAAATTGTTGTAGGAGTTAGTAGAGGCAGAATCCAGAAGTAGCGCTGATTTTCGGTTTCGTTCTGAACAAAGAGATTCCAGAAAGCGGGAAGCAACGCGTTTCTCACTTATCAAGCTGTAATAATGTCAACAACACGCACTCAAAGCACCAAGAATAGCGCAGCAACAAATAGACACGAGAAGTGGGTTTCGTGGAAGAACTACTCACCATCTGATGGGGAAAGGGTGTCCAAGAGGTCGGCTCCGATTAACGCACCAATCCAAATAAACAGGACAAAGCCAGATATTGATGATCGAGAATTCAAAGGGAAGGCGTCAAAGGCAAAGCAAGAGTATTGGAGCCGTTTAAAAAAGGTGAACATCGGTCGTTGGAATGGGAAGTGGAGTCATGCCGGATATGAGCGGAATATCTTCAAAAAGAATCTCTGTGAAATACTGGCCGGTCATTTGGAACTCAAAGACCACCAAGCATCACGCATTACTCCGCTATTCCTTTCTCTTGATTTACGGGACTTTAGGAAATATGATCGCAATGTCCCTCGATCTGAAGGCGGGAAGCGAGACAAGTGGCCGCTAATCGTCTTCTGTATATGCATTCTTGTCTGTTGGGAGGATGGGAGGATATTCTACCCTGATCCAAACACAGGAGAAGATAAACGAGATAAGGTATTCGCACATATTGCAGAAAGACTCGGACTTGAAGATGATGTGATTGTTTCGTGTGTCGGCAAACTCCGTCATCATCTTCGTGACCGATTAGGAGAACCAAAGGATCCACCTATGGATCCAATTAAGTATCTCAACTGGTCGATGAAGTCGTCATCAGAATAGGGCGGGGGGAGGGGTATATAAAGTAATTTGTATTCTATTAAGTGAAGGCATCGCCGAGAGAGGATAGGCTTCTAAAGGAGATTAGGAGCAAAAACTACTCATAATGTACCCGAAAAAGCGGGAAGGCGAGGGAGCGAAGCGACCGACGCCGCTTCCTTTTCCGTTTCTCATAAAATAGCTGGATAAAGCTGGAAGTGTCCCACGCCGCCAGAATCCGTTTTAGCTCTGAAAAATAACCGGAAAAAGCTGTTTCATATCTTCCAAGCACGCCGCTTCTCGCCCTTTTCAGTCTCCTGTAGTAGTGGTTTTAATACACACTCCCAAATATATTACTATTAGTTATAACCTAATGAATCGGAATTCCGAAGTCACAGACAATATCCTATAGAGCCAGAGTTCTAACACATTTCAAGAAATCAAGGAAAGCAATGTAGCTCTCGAAAATTGAGAAATTTTTCTGAGCGGCTTACTATATCGCATCAATAGCATCAACCATCAATGTTCTAACCAAAAGCGCGAGAAAGGCGCGAAGTCAAGGTTTCCACCAGACAACAGCTCGCCAACCGACCTTCTTCTTTTTCAGGTCGCCACGCTCTTCCAGCTTCTCCAGTTTGTTGTAAGCAGTACGACGCACGATCTCTAACTCTTCGGCTACTTCTTTTGCTGTTCGAGGTTCATAGTCGGTGAACACAGCGAGCTTGGGAACATTTGTGGACAGAAAGTAGTTAAGATACAAAATCTCTCCGTCTCCTTGTCTTCTTCAACCATACATAATGGCTATGACGATGTAGTTTCATTATAGATTTCATTCAGCTTTTTTATTACTAATTGCTTCGTTGCTTGTTCCTTATTTATTCCCCTCTCTTTTGCCCATGCTTGTAATCTCTCGGCATTAGTACCTGTGAGAGTAATCCGTGGACGAATTTGCTCTTTGCCGGAAGAGACCGCTTCCCATTGGCTTTTTAATTCCTGAACGAAGTCCTTAGGATTATCAGTTGAATTAATTGCACTTCTAACGACTTTCTTGGGCATTTGATTTTTTATTATTATCTTTGCTGCTCTTTCTGCGAGGTGACCTTTTCCCATTACTCTTCGCAAATCAGCCAAAACATCATCAGCAATATATTCTGTATCAATCTCAGTCTCGACCTCAGGATCAAAAATTGTATCTTCCCAGAAGTTACGAGTCGGTTCTAAGTAGTTTCTCACGGTCTGAGGTCCTACTCCAAAATACTCAGCGATTCTTTCGCGTTCCCAGTCCTCTTCCAGCTTTTTAACTGCCTTTGCTCGGTCCTTTCGAGGAACATCCTTTTTTAGATGCTCGTTATTTTCATTAACAGATGCTGCTAATGCTTCCGTGTCATTTAAATCCTTAACGATCACCGGAATTTCGTCCAAGCCTACTGCTTGCGCCGCTTGGACACGGCGTTGACCGGCAAAAACCTTGTAACCGTCTCCATCTTCCTTTGGGCGAACTTGAGGGGGGTTTTCAATACCATTTTCAGCGATTGATTTTTCCAGGTCTCCCTTTGCTGTTCGAGGACCAGTATTGGTTGTTCGTTCATTTACTTCGTCAATAACAACATCTTGTGGATTAACCTGTTCTACTTGGAAGTCATGATGTTTGTACCCAGAACCATCCTCAGACTTCGACGCTTGCTCCATAAGTAGGATTATTCAGTCTGAACCCACTCTTCGTCTTCCTCCCACGCAAACTCTTTAGTGGAAGTGACATCTCTTGAGTAGATACGACGCCATAAACCAGCAAACTCACTATTACGAATTACTCCCGTGTAGTCTTCCTCTGGATGGAAGAAATTCATGAGGAATTTTTCCATCCTTCTCGGAGTCCATTCATATTGCCGGTCACCAGCACGTGTTGTAAGAATAGGCTCAGGGCGGTTTACAAATCCTTGATAGGACCAGACACTTTGCAAGTCAAGCGTTTGGATAGACCAGTCCATTCCATCGAAATCTTCATCGGATCTAAACTTCGGCTTGAAATAGAATTCCTCATGGAGATTTTTGACGTTTTCTCGTGCATCGCTATCTCCGGGATCTGTTGATTCAAGCACAGCAAAGAAAGGAGGTTCAATCCAAGAGGTCGGGAAGTCGTCAATATTGATTGCAGACTCTATGGTTTCCTTCCATTCCTTCTCAAACTCTTCGTTACTAAACCGAACAACTATTCGGCGAACAGGTAAATCATAGATCGTTGACTGACCAAGATTAGATCGTACATCAGACCACGGGAAACTCCCGTGCTCTCCTCTGTCAAAGGACAGTTCGAATTGTTTTCGGCTTACTTCCTCGCCATTGAAAATCTCGGATACAGTAGAATTGGAGAGGACCGCCAAGTTGTCTCGACCAGTATTGAAAGAACGGTTTGCATCAAGCTCCTGAATATTATCGGCGTTCAGATGTCCCATGGCCTTTCGAAGACCTTGGGTGAAACTGTAAGGGACGTAACGACGAGTTCCAACATCTGATTGCTCCTTATAGAACTTGTCAGTAACAATACTCTCTAATGCCCGTGTAGGAAGATCTGAACTCATGAACTATTTCACTCATCTCAAAATAGGAATTAGTAGGAATTAAAAGTTGTCGTTAGAAGATGTTTTTATATCAGAGATAACCTTGGTCAGACAGGTATTCGTTAATAGCTTTTCTAATGAGTTCTTCTTCAGACGTTCCGTAGTCCTTTGCCGCTCGTTGTAGCCCTTCTGCGTAATCACCAGTAAAGGTGACCTCTGTTCTAACCTGTATTTGACCGCTCTTTTCTTCAGAATCCTGACTCACCTTCTCAATCACTTCATCGAAGGAACCTTCCCCACGCTCTGTTCGCTTCTTTGCTTCTCGGATTTCGCTTTGAGTCGCTCCTGATTGTACCACTTTTTCTACAGCCTGTTGACGCTCCTCTGGAGAGTCAGTAAGGTTCCGAATCAACCTCAAATCGGTATCAGAAATCTGTTCAACGTCTTCTTCGCTTATCTGCTTTGAATTAGATGAATGAGTTTCGACATTTGCATTTTGTTCTTCTTCAGAATCATCATTCGAATCAACATGAACTACAGTATCTTCCCACTCGTCGTGAGTCCGTTCAAGCCAATCACGGAACGTACCTCTATTAATCCCCAACTCGTCAGCAGCTTCCGTTACCGACCAATTATTTAGCTCCATTAGGCGACTGATCGCAGCCGCTCGGTCGGACTTCGAGACGGATTTCCGAAATGCATCAACGTTTTCAGTTATAGTAGCTTCTAACGCCTCTGCATCGTCCCAGTCTACAACTATAACTGGCATTTCCTCCAATCCAACAGATTGGGCTGCCAAAGTCCGACGTTGCCCCACAATTACTTTGTAGGATCCATTATCTGGTCGTGCTACTGGGGGCTGAATTACTCCTTGTTCTCGAATACTCTCTTCCAGCGAATCGTTTCCGTTGTGGGGCCCGACGTTACTATTTCGTTCATTCAGCGGATCAATCTCTAATTCTTTGGGATCGATCTGTCGAACTTCCATGTTAATTCTCCCCCATCAAGCGGAGAGCAATCGTTTGCCAAGACATCTCCGCAATCGTCCAATCGCCACTATCTACAGACACCTTCACAACGCTGACGTCCTCTGATTCTGGATCAACGTTATTAGATTTGTTCTGCAGGTAGTCGATTGCCTCATCCTCGTCGCTGTGTATTGTTTTTCCATTAGGTAACTGGACGAGGTAGAACGTGTCATTGCTAACTTCCAGAGCCATATCGTATACGATTAGACATGCCTATTCAAATCTTTCCCTCTAAGACAGATCGTTAGTATATCACGTATAGCGTTAGTTCATCAAACAGAATTTCAATTTTCCTACTACAGTAGTTAGAATACATACTCTGAAAATCCTTGGCAATACTAAGGAAAACCTTTATTATGACACTTGGACGATTCACCATCGTAATCAACGGGAAAAGGCAAAGGTAGCAAATATTGCCGCTACTTACGCCAGAAATTGGTGGAGATCGACATGAGCTTCCCAAGCTCATAGCCCGGGTTCAATTCCCGGCCGGCGCACTCCTCAAGGCTTCTCCCGACGGTTTTCCGGGTTTCCAGTGAAATCGCCACCGGAAGTCGAAGGACGGGAGACACAGTGAGCGACCGTCTTGACGTGGTCATCCCGGCGGCTACCCGTCGGGTCACGCCGGAGGCTCGTAGCCGTCCTCGATCAGCGCCAGCACGTCCGCGGTCTCGGCGGGTCCGAACCGCATCGGGCGGCGCCACCACGGCCCCTTCCCGGAGTCGCTCGACAGTTCGGTCACGATCCGATTCGCCTCGGCGCCGGCCCGCGCCGAGCTCAGCGGGACCGCCGTCTCGTAGAGGCCCGACGCCGCCTGTTCGCCGGCCAGCAACACCGCGGCGTCGAACTCGGCGCGCTTGCAGTGGGCGTTGGTCGCGAACGCCGCCCGGTCGTCGGCCGGCAGGTCGGCGTACGCCTCGCCCGAAACGGGGTCCCGAGCCAGCCGGAACTGCCCGACGAGGTACGCCCCCCAGTCGGGCGCGATCCACCCGCGGTCGGGGTCGCCCCGTGCGGTCAGAGTGGCGTAGAAGAAGACGTAGTCGCCGGCCGACAGCTCCGACAGCGGCCGGGCCTTCACGCCGTGGGGGTCGCCGTAGGTGTAGGCCTCACACTCGGGGTACTCGGCGAACTCCGGGTCGAGGTGGACCGGCTCGTCGAGGGCGTCCTCGGGGACGTCGGCGTCGAGATCCAGATCGGCGTAGGTCGGCACCGAAGCCGACTCGCGGACGGGTTCGGACTCGGGGATCGGGACGAACTCGAACGAGCCGTCGGGGTAGATGGGCCCGCGTCTCCCGGGCGCGTTCGTGTTGGCTCCGACGTTGATGGCGACGGCGCGGGGCATACCCGCCGGTCCGGGCTCGGAGACCAAAAGTCCGCGCTTCGCCGGGTCACCGCGCGGTGATCGGGTTCACGCAGTTCCAGCAGTAGGTGTAGCCCGCCTCGTTTTCGGCGCCACAGCCCGGACAGACCACGACCGAGGGGTCGTCGTTCCGGGGGAGGTCGTCGAACTCCGCGGGCTCGTCGACGCCGGCCGACTCGGCGTTTGGCGGCGTCGCGCGGAACAGCGCGTGGTCGGCGTTCGCGTCGCCGTCGCGCCGGAGGTAGCGGTAGACGAACAACTGGAGCAACGAGAACACCAGCACGTACAGGACGATCCAGCCCCACACGCCCATACCGTGGTATACGGTGTCATGGTACTTTGCTCTTCTGCCGCCGACCGGGCGGTCCGGCCGGACGAGTCGGCGCGCGAGGCGGTCGCGTCGCGCGGGCGCTCAGCGCACCGACGAGAGGCGCGCGATGTACACCAGACTCATGACGTGGTCGTCGACGTCGAGGTCCGCCGGGCCGGGCCGGTCGGGATCGAAGCTCTGGACCTCCGAGAACCCGCGCATGTACTCACGGAGTTCGCTTCGGGTCTCGTCGGTGATCCAGCCGACCTCCTCGTAGTAGTCGAGCGCGTTGCCGGTGTTCTCGAAGCCGGCCTTGTTGATGAGGAAATCGAGCCACTCGAAGACGACGACCTCCGCGCCGTACCGGTCGGGGAGCCCCGCGAGATATGGCTTGTCCGGGAGCGCTCCGACCGCCGAGAACTGGCTCTGGAGCCGGACCAGTTCGTCGCGCTGGGTGTGTCTGAGCACCTCGTCGGGCGAGGCGGGGAGGTCGGCGTCGGCGAACGCGTCGGGCGTCTCCCGGTTCGGGTCCGCGAGGCACCGCAGGTCGCGCAGGTCGTAGGCTCCGGGATTCGTCGACATAGTGATCGGGTAGTTTCGGCTAACTCGCACATCACATTTAAGTTTTTGTGCCGAGCGCCGCCAGAAACGGGTCAGTTCCGACGCTTGCGCGCGATGAGGAGGGTGCTCGCGACCGCGGCCACGAGACCGACGACGCCCGCAAGCTTGCGCATCCGACCGCCCGATTCGTCGCCGCCGATCTCGGGCTCGGAGCCGTGGTCGTACTCTGCAGACCGATCGGCGTCGGTGCCCCGACCTTTGAGTTTGACGACCGCGACCCCGACCGCGGCGACCGCCGCGAGCAGGCCGACGAGCTTGAGCTTCCCGCCCGAGGACCCGCCGTCCTCGGACCGATCGGCCGGGGCCGAGCCCGACCCGTCGGACGAGCCGGCTCGGTCGCGGGCGGTTTCGGTGGCTGGCTCCGGGATCTCTTCGACGAGCGCGGGCTTGCTGAGGTTGATTTCGACGAGCGCCATGGCGGGACCTTCGTCGGGCGAACGGGAATACATTGGGGCTCCCCCGGCGAGATCGCGGACGCGTCTCCGACCCGCCGGGCCACAAACTACTCGCCGGCCACGGTCGTACGCGCGACGATGCCAACGTGTCCGGTCTGCGGCATGGACGTCGACGTGACCGCGCCAGAGGAGACCGACTACCGCGAGGAGAGCTACGCGCCCGCGACCGCCGAGTACGACGGGGAGAGCTACGCGTTCTGTAGCGAGGCCCACCGCGAAGCGTTCGGGAAGAACCCCGAGGAGTACGTCGATTAGTCCAGCCGCTGGGTCGCGTCCCGGAACAGGCCGTCGAGTATCTCCGGGGTCGTGGGATGGTAGGCCCGGTCGGGCACCTCCCGGACGTCGACCTCGTTTTCGACGAGAATCTGCATCGTCTTGGCCATCGCGTCGGCGTGGTAGTGGAGCCCCTGATACCCCAAGACGGTGCCGTCGTCGGCGTCGACCACGAGCTTCGCGAACCCCTCCGGGACCGCCTTGGTCTTGAACACGCCGTCGTCGCTTGCCTCGCGGGTGACCGCCACGTAGTCACACTCCCCGGCCGCGGCGGCCGCCTCCGAGACGCCGACGCGGGCGAACGGGTAGACGCCCGCGCCCGAGAACACGACGTGGTGGTGGACGTTGCGGTACGGCTCCGGTTCCCGACCCTCGCGGTGGGCGAGGATGTTCTCGGCGGCGCGGAACCCCTGCTCTTTGGCGACGTGGAGGATGGGCTCGCGGCCGTTGGCGTCCCCGACCACGAACACCCGGTCGTCGTCGCGGGCCTGCATGGTCGCGTCGACCCACCCCGCGCCGGGGTCGAGCGCGGTCTGTTCGAGGCCGAGGCCGTCGAGCGCGGGACGACGACCGGTGAACAGGAACAGCCGGTCGGCCTCGACCGCCTCGGCCTCGGTCCCGGCGTCGGTCTGGCGTTCGACGCGGAGTCGCACCCCGCCGTCGTCGGTCGGCTCGACCGATCGCTCGGTGGCGTTGGTCAGCACCTCGATTCCGAACGCGTCGCGGTAGATGTCGAGCAGTTCCGCCCCGAAGCGATCGTCGGCCTCGTCGAGGGGCGCGTCGTCGTGTTCGATCACGGTGAGGTCCATCTCGGCGGCCTCCGAGAGGTACGGCGCGAGTTCGAGTCCGACGTAACCGAAGCCCATCACGACCCCCGAGTCGGGAAACGAGGTCGCGTCGAGCACATCGGCGCTGGTCGCGTACTCGACGTCGTCGAGGCCGGGCAGGTCGGGCACGTTGAGCGTAGAGCCCGTCGCGATCACCACGTAGTCGGCCTCGATCTCCCGGTCGCCGACCGCCACCGTGTGGTCGTCGACGAACGCGGCGGTCTCGTCGAGGAACTCGACGCCGTCGCGCTCGGCGAGCGCGTGGACCGCGGCCCGCCGGTGGGCCGCGAAGTTGCCGATGTGTTCGTCTTTGGTCTCGACGACCGCGTCGAGGTCGACCGTCGGGACCCCCTCGGTCCGGTGGTCGTGGCGCGCCTGAAACCGGTGTTCGGCCGCCGACAGCACCTCCTTCGAAGGCATGCATCCCCGGAGGATGCAGAGCCCGCCGCCGGGCTCGCCGTCGTCGACGAGCGTGAGCTCCAGATCGTCCGCCTCGACCAGTTCCTGTGCGACCGCGACCCCGGCGCTCCCGTAGGCGCCGACGACGACGACGCGAGTAGTCATGTATCGAACAACGTCGGCCCGCGGATTTAGTGGTTCGGCCCGCGGCGCTCCGACCGGCGCCGACCCCGAGCTATCGGCGCCGGGCGACGAGCGCGGCCCCCGCGAGCGCGACGGCCGCGGTCGTCGCGGTGAACCCGGGGACGCCGCCGTCGCCGCCGGGCGCGGTGGCGTCGGCGTCCGTGCCGTCGGTGGCGGTCCCGGTCGACGGCTCCCCGTTCGCGGCGTCGGCTCCGGCCGTCGCGACGCCGTCGGCCGCGTCGTCCGACGCCACCGTGACCGTCCGCGCCGAGAAGCGATTGACCGCGACCACCACGTCGGCGCCGGCCGACGCCTCGGCGCCGCTCTCGACCATGTACCGGGACTGCTCGCTCCCGAGCGCGCTCTCCAGTTGGGTGTACGCGGCGGCCTCGGCGGCGGCCTCGCCGTCCACCGTCACGGTCAGGTCGTCGGTCGCGTCCGGCGCCCGTCCGGGAAGGCCGGTGAGCAACACCGTCCCCCCGTCGGGCGTCCGAGTCACCGTGACGGTCACCGCGCTGTCGGTCGCGTCGGCGGCCTCGACGGTGGTGTTCCGATCGTAGGTCACGGCACCGATCGCGGGGTCGGCGCCGGCCGACGCGACGTAGGTCTCGGCGGCGGCCCGCCCGTCGGCGATGAGTCGCTCCTGTCGGTCGTCGCCGGCGTCCGTGCCGGCCGGGTACGATCGGAACGCGAGCCGGCCGTCCTCGCCGAGGCGGGCGGTCACGCCGCCGTCGTCGTTGACCGTGAGGGTGCCCTCGCCGACGACGAGGACGGTGGCGTTCGTGCCGTCGGCGGTGGTGACCGCGACCCGCGAGTCGCTCTCGGCCGAGGCGGTCGCGCCCGCCGGGAGGTCCGCGACCACGTAGTCGGACCGGTCGCCCGACTCGACGAGGAGGACGCCGTGGCCGCCGTCGTGGGCGGTCACCGTCGCGCCGTTCCCGACCGCGAGACGAGCCCCGGTCCCGGCGTCGGCTTCGAGGTCGAGCGCCGCCCCGTCGATCCGGGTCACCGCCGACAGCGACGCGCCGGCGTCGACGAGCGCGCCGTCCTCGACGTCGCGACGTGACTCGACGCGCACGGCGTCGAGCATCGGTTCGCCGTCGACCGCGTAGTCGATCACCGCGCCGTCGGCGGTGTCGAACGAGACGTGCGTGCCGGCGTACGTTCGGGTCGACGATTGGCCGGCCGCGATCGGCGCGGCGGTCGCCGCGGCGACGAGGACCAGCAGGGCGATCGCGAGTCGTGTCATTCCGATCGGGCGTGAGCGATCGTCACCTTATACGCTTTCTGGCCTCCGGGCGGACGCGGGTCTGCGGCCGGCCCGAACCGCGGGACCGCGTTCCGGATCACCGCGAGGAGCTACCGCTTGATCTCCTCGCCTCCCTCCGCGAGCACGCGCTCGACCTCCTCGCGCGTCACGACCGCCACGTCGCCGGGGATGGTGCGCTTGAGCGCGGCGGTCGCCGCGCCGTACTCCATGGCGGTCGCCACGCCGTCGCCCGCGAGCCGGCGGGCGAGGAACGCCCCGACGAAGGCGTCGCCGGTCCCGATGGGGTCGAGGGTGTCGGTCTCGAAGGCGGCCTGCTCGTGGACCGCGCCGTCGTGGCGAGCGAGCGCGCCGTCCTCCCCGCGGGTGACGACGACCGTCTCGAAGCCGAACTCCTCGGCGAGCCCGGCCGCGATCGCTCCGGCGTCGCCCGTCCTGGCGAGCACCTCCCGGGCGTCGCGCTCGGCGGTCACGAGCACGTCGACGTCGGGGAACAGCGCTTCGAGGCTCTCGCGGGCCGCCGCCGGCGACCAGAGCTTCCCCCGGTAGTTCACGTCGAACGCGGTGGTCGCGCCGGCGTCGCTCGCGGCCGCGAGCAACTCGGCCGTGGTCGCTTCGAGCGTCTCCGAGAGGGCGGGCGTGATGCCGCTGGTGTAGACGTACTCGGCGTCTTCGACCCGCGAAACCGGCAACTCCGCGAACTCGGCGGTGGTGACCGCCGCGCCCTCGCGGTCGTAGACGACGTTCGTCCCGCGGGGCGTGCCGGCGTGTTCGAGGTAGTAGGTCCCCTGTCGGCCCTCGTCGCTCCAGACGACGTCGGTTTCGACGCCGTGGCGCCGCAGGCCCGCGACCACGCGCCGGCCGAGCGGCGAGTCGGGGAGCTTCGAGGTCCAGACGGCGTCCGCATCGAGCCGGCTCGCCGCGACCGCGACGTTGCTCTCGGCGCCGGCGGCCCGGAATTCGAGGTCGGTCGCGGTTTCGAGGCGCTCGCCCCGCGGGGGCGAGAGTCGAAGCATCGTCTCTCCGAACGTCACGAGGTCGGTCATGTGTCGGGCGTCGTGGCCGCGGGCCATAACGGACTCGGTCGCCGGCGTCGCGATCGGGGTCCCGTCGTCCGAGCCGATCGGCGGTGACAATTGCCGATACCGCGTCCGAACCGCAGTACTTGCTGACACCCGCCGACATAAGCGGTCGGCGTGCGTGTCTCCGACCGTCATGACCGACTCCGACGACCGCAGTTTCCACACCGAGAGCGTCCACGCCGGCCAAGAGCCCGACTCGGCGACCGGCGCGCGCGCGCCGCCGATCTACCAGACCACCTCGTACGTCTTCGACGACGCCGAGCACGCCGCGTCGCTGTTCGCGCTCGAAGAGCCGGGCAACATCTACAGCCGCATCATGAACCCCACGAACGCGACCTTAGAGGAGCGACTCGCCACCCTCGAAGGCGGGGTCGCGGGGCTGGCGACCGCGAGCGGAATGGGCGCGCTCAACCTCGCCACCTTCGTGCTCGCCGAGCAGGGCGACAACGTCGTCACCGCCTCGTCGCTGTACGGCGGCACCTACACCTACTTCACCCACACCGCGCCCCGGCGGGGGATCGAGGCGAAGTTCGTCGACACCCTCGACTACGACGCCTACGACGAGGCCATCGACGAGGACACCGCGTACGTCCACCTCGAAACCGTCGGCAACCCCGCGCTGGTCACGCCCGACATCGAGCGGGTCGCCGACATCGCCCACGACCACGACGTGCCGCTGGTGGTCGACAACACGTTCGCGACGCCGTACCTCTGCAACCCGATCGAACACGGCGCCGACATCGTCTGGCACTCGACCACCAAGTGGATCCACGGTAGCGGCTCGACGGTCGGCGGGGCGCTCGTCGACGGCGGGAACTTCCCGTGGGAAGAGGCCGACTACCCCGAGATCGCCGAGGAGAACCCGGCCTACCACGGCGTGAACTTCCGCGAGCGGTTCGGCGACGCCGCGTTCGCCTACACCGCCCGCGCCCGCGGTCTGCGCGACCTCGGCAATCAGCAGTCGCCGTTCGACGCGTGGGTCACCCTCCAGAAGATGGAGAGCCTACCGCTCAGAGTCGAGCGCCACTCCGAGAACGCACTGGCGGTCGCGGAGTACCTCGAAGACCACGACGACGTGGCGTGGGTCAACTACCCCGGGCTGGAGAGCCACGAGACCCACGACAACGCCAGCGAGTACCTGGAGGGCGGCTACGGCGGCATGATCACCTTCGGGCTGGAGGGCGGCTACGAGGCCGGTCGCGCGGTCACCGAGGAGACCGAACTCGCGAGCCTGCTCGCGAACGTCGGCGACGCCAAGACCCTGATCATCCACCCCGCGAGCACAACCCACCAACAGCTCACCGAGGAAGAACAGCTCGCGAGCGGCACCACGCCCGACCTCGTCCGGCTGTCGGTAGGCATCGAAGACGTCGAGGACATCGTCGCGGACCTCGATCAGGCCATCGCGGCGGCGTCCGAGAGCGCGTAGCGGCGCCGGACTACTCCGCGCGCCGGCCCGCGTGGCCGGGGTAGTCGCGCTCGAACCGGTCTTCGATCTCCGCCTCCGAAAACTCGATGAGCACGGGCCGGCCGTGCGGGCAGGCGTAAGGGTTCTCGCAGTCGTCGAGCGCCGAGAGCAGTTCGACGACAGATCCCTCGCGGAGCGACGTGTTTCCGGTGATCGACGGGTAACACGCCAGATCCGCCAGCAAGTCGTCGGCGACCGCCTCGACGGTGTCGCCGCGGTCGGCGGCGTCGGTCGAGACGAACTCCCCCAGCGCGTCCCGGAGGAGCGCGGGCTCCAGCGTGGCGTCGAGGACGGTCGGCGCGGTCCGGACGCGGACGGTGCGCTCGCCGTCCGCGCGCTCGGCCCGGAACCCGAGCCGTTCGAGCGCCTCGCGGTGGTCGTCGAACACCGCGGCCTCGCCCGCGGTGAGTTCGAGCTCGACCGGTTCGGCCAGCATCTGGGTGGTCGCGTCGTCCTCGAACTCGGCGACGAGCCGCTCGTAGTTGATGCGCTCGTCGGCGGCGTGCTGATCGACGAGCACCAGCCCGTCGGACGTCTCGGCGACGACGTAAGTGTCGTGGAGTTGGCCGAGCACCCGCATCCGCGGCAGGGTCTCGAACTCGGGATCGTCGGGCGACGCGCCGTCGAGTGTCGCCGCGTCGGTCGAGCCGGCGAACTTCCGGTCGCCGGTCGCGTCCGGTTCGGCGGTGGTCGAACCGACGGCGTCGTCGGACGACCCGTCGGCGTCGTCCGGGCGGTCGCGGCGGGCGGCGTCGCCCCCGGCGCCGCGAGTCGGCGCGGTCGAAGCGTCCGCCGACGAGCCGGGACCGTCCACCGAACCGCTCGCGCCCGATTCGGCCCCCTCCACACTCGATTGGGAGGCCGCGGGCCGGCCTGCGGGGTCATTCGCGGACGACCCTGTCCCGGACTCAACGGGCGACTCCGCGGACGCGCGCGAACGCTCCTCGGTGGCGGCCGTCGCGGTCTCCTCGGCGGTGTCGGCCGTCGCTTCGGCGGTCCCGCGGGCCGCTTGGGCCGGCCCGTCGGCGGTCCCGCGGGCCGACCCGTCCGACCGGTCGGACCCGTCGAGCGTCGACTGCTCGCGGTCGGCGGCGACCCCCCGCTCGGTCAGTTCGGCCTGCTCGCCGGCGTCCGGTTCGGGATCGACGCTCGCCTCCTCGGGGGCGCTCGCCCCGCGGGGCGCCGACGACCGGACGAGGCCGGCGTCGAGTAGCGCCGATTCGACCGCGGCCTCGACCGCGTCCCGGACCGCCTGCTCGTGCTCCCAGCGACACTCCATTTTTCTGGGATGGACGTTGACGTCGACCTCGCCCGGCGGGACCTCGACGAACAGGACCGCGAAGGGGTACCGTTCGGCCGAGAGCTGGCCGCCGTACGCCGAGAGCACGGCGTCCCGGACGGTCGCCGAACTCACGTACCGGCCGTTGACGTAGGTCGAGAGGTACTCGCGGGTGCTCCGGGTAGTCTCGGGGTCGCTGACGTAGCCCGAGACCGACACGCCGTCGCCGGCCGCCTCGCCCTCGACCCGAATCATCGACGTGGCGACCTCCCGGCCGTACACCGACAGGAGCGCCGACTGGAGGTCCCCGCGGCCCGAGGTGGCGAACACCTCGCGGTCGTCGTGGGTCAGCGAGACGGCCACGTCGGGGTTCGCAAGCGCGTAGCGCGTCACGACCGTGTTGACGTGGGAGAACTCCGTGGTCTCGGTCTTGAGGTACTTCCGGCGGGCGGGCGTGTTGTAGAAGAGGTCCGCGACCTCGACGGTGGTGCCCTCGGGCCGACCCGCGGGACCGACCGACTCGACCTCGCCGTCCTCCAGTCGGAGCTCGGTCGCGCGGTCGCCGCCCCGGGGCTTAGAGGTGATGGTCACTCTGGCGACCGCCCCGATGGTGTGGAGCGCCTCGCCGCGGAACCCCAGCGTCGTCACGCCCGAGTCGAGGTCCTCGGCGTCGCTGATCTTGCTCGTGGTGTGTTCTTCGACCGCGGTCCGGAGGTCGGTCTCGCTCATCCCGACGCCGTCGTCGCTGACGACGACCCGGTCGGTGCCGCCGGCCTCGACGGTCACGTCGATGCGGTCGGCGTCGGCGTCGAGGCTGTTCTCGACCAGCTCTTTCACCACCGAGGCGGGGCGCTCGACCACTTCGCCGGCCGCGATCTTCCGGATCGTCGCGTCGTCGAGCTTCGCGATGCGGTCGCTCACGGCCTCGCCCTCCCGTGTCGCGGATCGGCCGCGTCGCGCCGACGCGAGCCGTCGGTACCGTCCGTCATGCGCCCAACCACGGAGGTGGCGACTATCAATCCACGGTTCCGCGTTCTCCACGTTTAAGCCGCTGTGCCACGGAGTGACGTGCATCGCCATGTCAGCCACGCCGGACTACCGAATCGACGCCAGCGACGACAACGTCCATCAGACGTGGGACAACGACCACGACCCCGTGCGGACGGTCGAACCGGGGGCGGTCGTGGAGTTCGACTGTCGGGACGCCACCGACGGCTACCTCGACGAGGACTCGACCGTCGCGGACGTGGTCGAGATGGTCGACGTCGGGGGCGGCCACCCGCTGACCGGCCCGGTCGCGGTCGAGGGCGCACGGCCGGACGACACGCTCGCGGTCGACCTGCTCGACCTCGAACACGAGGGGATCGGCTACTCGTACTTCTACCCCGGCGCGGAGGAGTGGGGACTGCTCTCCGAGGAGTTCCCGGACGCCGGCCTCCACGTCTGGGACCTCGACGGCGCCGTGGGCCGCTTCGCGAACGGGATCGAGGTTCCCCTCGACCCCTTCCCGGGAAACCTCGGAGTCGCGCCCGGCGAGGACGGCTCGCACAGCACCACGCCGCCCCGCCGGGTCGGCGGGAACCTCGACGTGAAGCACCTGACCGCGGGTTCGACGCTCTACCTGCCGGTCGAGGTCGCGGGCGCGCTGTTCAGCGTCGGCGACTGCCACGGCGCGCAGGGCGACGGCGAGGTCTGTGTCACGGGCATCGAGGCGCCGATGACGGTGACCGCCCGACTCCGGCTCGGGTCCGACCGGTCGGTCGATCGGCCGACCTTCGAGACGACCGGTCCCTACTCGGCCCACGGCGCCGGCGAGCCGGCGTACGGTACGACCGGCATCAGCGACGACCTGATGGACGCGACCAAGGAGGCGGTCGGCGCCATGATCGATCACCTCCGCGAGAACCGCGAGCTGACCGGCGCGGAGGCGTACCTGCTGTGCTCGGCGATCGTCGACCTCAAGATCAACGAGGTCGTCGACAAGCCAAACTGGGTCGTTTCGGCGTACCTCCCCCAGCGGATCTTCCCGGAGTAGCCCCGACGGGCCGAATCCACCAGAACGTTTAGATATCCGGTCGCGCTACTCGGTGGCATGGACGAGCGCACGCCAGAGAACGTCTCGGACGCGATTCGGTATCAGGGGAAGGCCGTCGACGACGACGAGGAGATCGCCGCCTTTCTCGACGACCAGCGATCCGGCGTCCTCGGACTGGTCGACGACGGCGAACCGCACCTCGTGACCCAGCTGTTCGTCTACGACGAGACGGCGGGCGCGATCTTCTTCCACGGGGCGCGGGACGGCCGCGCCCACGGCATCGTCGCGGACGGCGAGGACGTGGCGGCCTGCTTTACGACCAGCGAGACGGGGCGATTCATCCCGGCCGACGAGCCGGTCAACTTCACGGTCGAGTACACCAGCGTCGTCGCGTACGGCACCGTCGGACTGGTCTCGGACCCGGCGGCAAAGCGGGCGGTCCTCGAACGGTTCATGGCGAAGTTCGCGCCCCACCTGACCCCCGGAGAGGACTACGAGGAGATGACCGAGGCGTCGATCGACCGGACCGCCGTCTACCGACTCGATGTCGCGGAGTGGAGCGGCAAGGCCGGCGAGAAAGCCCCCGAGTACCCCGGCGCGTACGACCTCGACGCGGTCGGCGAGTCCGGCGAGTGAGCGAGGCGCCGGGCGGCGGCGTCGCGGCTCGGTCGCGCCCGTCGAGTGTCGCCCGCGAGCCGCGCTCACTCGTCGAGTCGCTCCTTCCACGCCTGGACCCGGTTCATGAGCTCGACCGGCGAGGTCCCGGTCAGGTCCACGCCCGACAGCTCGTCGAGGACCGCCCGCGTCTCCTCGTCGAGCCGGTCGCCGGCCGGGTCCTCGTCCGAGGCCTCGGTCGCGGGCGCATCGTCCCCGTCGTCGCGGGTCTGTAACTGCCCCGACCCGACGTCGAAGACGACCTGCTTGGTGGCGTCTGCCCCCCCGCCTTTGGTCTCGATGGCCTCCTCGGCCCGGAGCTTCTCGAGCACGTCCCGCGAGCGCTCGACCACGGGGTCGGGCACACCCGCGAGTCCGGCGACGTGGATCCCGTACGACCGGTCAGTCGGGCCGTCCTCGACGGTCCGGAGGAAGGTCACGTCGCCGTCGCCCTCGTCGGCCGAGCCCGACGCCGCCCCGTCGGACGAGGGCGGCTCGCCGTCGACCGCGACGTGGACGTTCTGGACCCGATCGAGCTGATCGGCGAGCGTCGTGAGCTCGTGGTAGTGGGTCGCAAAGAGGGTCTTGGCGCGCACCTCGTTGTGGAGGTACTCGGTCGCGGCCCACGCGATCGAGATGCCGTCGTAGGTCGCGGTGCCCCGGCCCACCTCGTCTAAGATCACCAGCGAGTCCTCGGTGGCCGAGTGGAGGATGTTCGACAGCTCTTGCATCTCGACCATGAACGTCGACCGGCCCTGCGCGAGTTCGTCGAGCGCGCCGACCCGAGTGTAGATGCCGTCGACCGGTTCGATCTCGGCCGCGGCGGCCGGCACGAAGCTCCCGATCTGAGCGAGGAGCACGACGAGCGCGACCTGCCGCATGTACGTCGACTTCCCCGACATGTTCGGGCCGGTCACCACGAGAAACCGCCGGTCGCCGCCGAGGTGCGCGTCGTTGGGGACGAACTCGGTGGTGCGCTCGACGACGGGGTGGCGCCCGGCCTCGACGTCGATCCCGCCCGACTCGCAGAGCTCGGGGCGGACCCAGTCGTTCTCGACGGCGTGGACCGAAAGCGACGCCAGCGCGTCGAGTTCGGCGAGCGCGCGCCCGACCGACTGGAGCAGGTCCGCGCGGGCCGCGACCGCCTCCCGGAGCGTCTCGAACAGCTCGTACTCCAGGTCCCCGCGGCGCTCTTCGAGCCGGAGGATCTCGCGCTCGCGCTCGTCGAGCGCGTCGGTGGTGTAGCGCTCGGAGTTCTTCAGGCTCTTGAGCCGGTCGTAGCGGTCGGGCACCGCGTCGGTCTCGGAGTTGCCCACCTGGATGTAGTAGCCGTCGGTCTTGTTGCGGTCGACCCGGAGGTGGGTGATGCCGGTCTCGCGCTTCTCGCGGTCGGCCAGCGTGTCGAGCCACTCCTCGACCGCCTCGTGGCGGTCGATGAGGTCGTCGAGGTCGTCGTCGTGGCCTCGCCGGAACAGCCCGCCCTCGGTGATCGTGGCCGGCGGGTCGTCGACCAGCGCGTCGAGTCGCTCGCGCAGGTCGGCGGCCGCCTCCCGGTCGGGGCGGGCGGCGATGTCGGCCAGCGGCGACGCCGAGAGTGTGGGGTCGGACTCGATCGCGTCGGCGACCGTCGGGACGAGCGCGAGGGTCTCGCGGACCCGCAGGAGGTCGCGGGCGTCGGCGCTCCCCGAGGCGGCCTTGCTCGCGAGGCGTTCGAGGTCGTAGGCGTCGCCGAGCGACTCTCGGACGCCCTCGCGCGCCAGCGCGGCGTCGGCGAACGCCGCCACGCCGTCGGCGCGCGTCCGGAGGGTCGAGCGGTCCTGTCGGGGGCGCTTGAGCCACTCCGCGAGCAGGCGCTTGCCCGGGCTCGTGACGGTGTGGTCGATGGTCGCGAACAGCGACCCCTCGCGGCCGCCCTGTGTCGAAGTACCGCCGGTACTTCCGGACATGGTCTCGGTGAGTTCGAGGTTGCGCTGGGTGGTCGCATCGAGTTCGACGTGGTCGTCGCCCCGGTAGCGCCGGAGCCGGGTCATCGACGACGCGACGCCGGTGCCGGTCTCCTCGACGTACGAGAGCAACGCGCCCGCCGCCTGCACCTCGGGGGTGTCGTCGCGCCCGCCGTCGAGGCCGAGGCTGTCGAGGGCCTCCGGCCCGAACTGTTCGGTCGTCAGGTGGGTCGCCCGGCCGGGCGCGAACGCCTCGGCCCGGTGGACCGAGACGGTCGCGTCGGTGCGCTCGCGGACCCGATCGAGGAAGGCGTCGTCGTTGCGGACCGACGGCCCGGGGAGGATCTCGACGGGGTCGAACCGGTAGAGTTCGGCGAACACGCGGTCGGCCGCGTCGTCGGCGTCCCCGTCCCCGACCGCGGTCACGAGGAATCGTCCGGTCGTCACGTCCGCGAACGCCAGCCCGTAGCCGGCGTCGGTCCGGGCGACCGCGACGAGATACTGGGCGTCGGCGTCGGAGGTTTCGAGGAGCGTGCCCGGGGTCACGACACGCGTGATCGCCCGCTCGTGGCCGTCGGCGGTCTCGCGCTGGTCGGCGACCGCCACCCGGTAGCCACGCTCGACCAGCGCCTTGAGGTGGGGCGTGAGCTTGTCGACCGGGACGCCCGCCATCGGGTAGTCCGAGCCGTGGGCGGACTTCTGAGACACCTTGAGATCGAGGAGGTCGGCGACGGTCTCGGCGTCCTCGCCGAAGAACTCGTAGAAGTCCCCGACCTGCATCACGAGGAAGTCGGCGTCGGTCTCGCGTTTCAGCGCGAAGAACTCGCCGACGATGGTGTCTGGGTCAGGGTCGGACACGGGACCCACCTCCCGCTGGACTGACGAGAGCGCTCGAAATCATACTCGGTCACAGGGCCGAGGCCGACTAAAACCGTGCGGGTTCGGTCGGGCCGCGCGACCGGCCGGCGACCGAACGCGGGTCGGCGGTCGGAGCCGCGGCTTACGGCAGGTCGATCGTCGACTCGTAGTCGGCCGCCTCGGCCGCGGACTGCTCGTCGGTCTCGATCGGCACGTCGATCAGGTCCGGCCCGTCGCGGCCGACCGCGTCGTCGCCGGCCTCGCGGAGTTCGCCGAGCGACTCCGCGCGGGTGCCCCGACAGCCGAACCCCTCGGCGACGGTCGCGAAGTCGGGCGACCCCCAGGTGAACTGGTGGCCCTCGGTGTACTGTTCGATCTTCGGCGACTTGCTGATGACGCCGTAGTCGGCGTTGTTCGAGACCACGACCGTCACGTCGAGGTCGTACTCGGCGGCGGTGTGGAGCTCGTGGATACACATCATCAGCCCGCCGTCGCCGGTGAGACAGACCACCGGCTCGTCGGGGTTGGCGAACGCCGCGCCGATAGCGGCCGGCAGGCCGACGCCCATCCCGGCCCACGAGCCCGCGGCGACGTACCGCTCGGGGTCGTAGGCCGTGAACGCCTGCATCGCCCACAGCCGGAAGCCGCCGACGTCGACCGCGACCGGCGCCTCGCGGGGCGTCGACTCGCGGACGGCGTCGATCACGCCGGGCGTGTTGAGCGGCGCGCCGTCCTCGAACAGCCCCGCGGCGTCGAGGGTCTCGCGGTACTCCGAACGGACCGCGGACCCGACCGCGCCGCCGTCCCAGCCGCCGGCGCCCGCGCCGTCGAGGCCCTCGCGGATCGAGTCGACCGCGTCGGCGACGTCCGAGAGGACGGCCACCTCAGGCTCGTAGGAGGCGCCGACCGCCGACGTGTCGAGGGTGACGTGAATCAGTTGCTCGCCCATCGGGAGCGACCAGTGGGCGGTCGTCACGCCGTCGAAGTCGGTCCCGAGCGCGAGCACGACGTCCGCGCGATCGAGGACGCGCTCGGCGCCCGCGGGCAGGTGCGAGCCGGTCACGCCGAGGAAGCGGTCGTCGTCCTCCGGGAAGACGCCCTTCCCCTTGTAGGAGGCGACCACGGGGGCGTCGAGGTCCTCGACCAGCCCGCGGACCGCCTCGGTGGCGCCCGGCGACCGGCGGGCGCCGCCGCCGAGATACACCACGGGTCGGTCGGCGTCGGCGAGCAGGTCGGCGGCGGCCGCGGCGTCGTCGGCGGCGTCCCACGTCGTCCGCTCGGGCGAGACCGTCGCGGCCGGCGCGTCGACCGTCTCGTCGAGGATGCGGCTCGGCACCCCGAGCCGGACGGGGCCGGTCGGGGGTTCAAGCGCGGTCTCGATGCCGCCGGCCAGCTTCGCGGGGAGTTCGAGCGCCGACTCGACGGCGACGTTCGCTTTCACCGCGTTGTCGAAGGTGTCGGCCTCGATCTCGTGGATCGGGCCCTTCCCGCGGTCCTCGGGGTTGACGTCGGCCGAGACGTGGAGGATCGGCACGCAGTCCTCCGAGGCGTTCTTCAGGCCGTGCATCGCGTTCGTGTCGCCCGGACCCGGGACCGTGAGCGTGGCGGCGACGCCGCCGCCCGACTCGTAGTAGCCCCACGCGATGTGGGGGACGGCGGTCTCGTGGCGGGCCATCAGGTACTCCATCTCGTCGCGCTCGACGACCGTCCGGTCGAGCGGGAGCGTCTGGGTCCCCGGGATGCCGACCAGCAGATCGACGCCGGCGTCCAAAAGCGCCTCGTAGACGTAGTCTCCGCCCCGTTTCTCGTCGCTCACGCGGACCACCTCGCGGCCAGTTCACTGGTCATACCGGCAGTTTAGCACCGGCGTAGTTATCAGTTGGTGTCTCGGCACGCCGCGAACCGACTCCCGTCACGTCCGGACCACCACCGTGTCGGCGAGTCGGTCGCCCACCCGCTTGTAGCGGTCCGAGAGGAGCGCCGCGACGATCCCGACGACGTAGAAGAGCGGCAACACGTCGACGAGCCGCGAGACGTTGCGCACCGCCGCCGACCGGAGCGTCAGGGGCGAGCCGTCGTCGTCGACCGCCCGGATGCCGACGAGGTACTTGCCGAGGGTCTTGCCCGAGCGCCACTCGAACAGCGTGTGGTAGCCGACGCCGAGCCCGAGCCACAGCAGGAAGGCCGCGGTGGCGGGAGTCCCCGTGAGATCGGCGTCGGTCCCTGTCGCGGTGGTCTCGATGTCGCCGGTGAGCGCGGCGATCGGATAGATCGCCGCGAACAGGAGTCCGAACCAGACCACCGAGTCGATCCCCATCGCGACGCCGCGAATGCCGACGCCGCAGTCGTTCGGGTTGTCGGTCATGTGATTGAACGACCGGCTCCCACGAATATAAGTATTGATGTGTTGATACGACAGCGAGTCATCGACGGGACGCCGACGCCCCACCTCGTGTCGACGCCTCGGCACGGATCGCACGCGGCGTGTCGGTGACCGATAGCGGACGCGCCGGGGCGGCTCAGAGCTTTGGCTCGTAGCCGGCGTCCTCGACTGCGGCCGCGAGGTCCGAGTCGCTGGCGTCGCCCTCCACGACGACGGTGTCGGTCTCGTTGTCGGCCTCGGCGGCGCGAACGCCCGGCAGGTCCGCGAGCGCGTCCTCGACGGTCTCCTCACAGCCGCCACAGCTCATCCCTTCGACGGTGATCTCGTTCGCCATGTCCGTTCCTTGGCGGTCCCCCTTTTTCCGGTTTGTGCCTTCGATCGTTCGGTGAATCGGCCGTTCGGTCTCGGAACCAAAAGCGAGCGCCGGGCGTCTTTCGACTGCGTGGGGCTAACGGCCCCACAGCGTCCGATCCGCTAGCCACAGACCCTAAGACGGTCACTGCCGTGAGCCTGAGACCGCGATGGCACTGTCAGAACTCGACGTGAGCGACGAGATGGACGAGTGTATCGACAACTGCTTCGAGGCGACCCAGGCCTGCGAGTGGTGCGCCGACGAGTGTCTCGACGAGGAGATGGACATGTCCCGGTGTATCCGGCTGTGCCGGGACGTGGCGGACGTCGCCAGCATGCACGCCCGGTTCATGGCGCGCAACTCCGAGTATAGCGAGGACCTCGCCGAGACCTGCGCGGACGCCTGCGAGGAGTGCGCCGAGGAGTGTCGCCAGCACGACCACGATCACTGCCAGACCTGCGCGGACGTTCTGGAGGAGTGTGCCCGGACCTGCCGCGAGATGGCGGCCTAGAGCCGCGAGTCGATCTCCGCGGCCAGCTCCCGGGCGGTCCCGACCCGCTGGTCGGCCGCCTCGCTCCCGGTCGCGTCGACGTTCGAGAGGAGCATCCGGACCTGTTCGACGCGCGCTTCGACGACCGCCTCGGGGCCGTCCGGATCCGCTCCGGACGCCGCGTCGGCCTCGCGGGCGGCGCGCGCGGCGTCGCCGGCGACCGCTTCGGCCTCGCCGAGCCACCGGCTCGCCGACGCCTCGACCGGGAGTTCGGCCGTCGCTTCGAGGGCGGCGTGGAGGTCCGCCGCGAGTTCGGCGAGTTCGTCGTCGGTCGAGTCTGCCATACTCGACCTTCGGGCCGGCGCCCGAAGGGTGCTGGGGTCGGCGACGTGATGCTTCGTCGACCGTAACGGTTCTCCGGATGGCCGGTGTACCACGCACCGATTCACGATGAGCGCCGACGAGGAGGCCATCGAGCCCGCGACCGCGTTCGCCGCGCTCGGCGACCCGATCCGGGTGGCGGTGCTCGAAACGCTCGCCGACGACCGCCGGAGCGACCCCGACGAGCCGGGGCTGGCGTTCTCGGAGCTCCGAAAGCGGGTCGGCGTCAGGGACTCCGGTCGATTTCGGTACCACCTCGAAAAGCTCCGCGGGCCGTTCGTCGAGCAGACCGACGACGGAAGCTATCGGCTGACGTACGCCGGTAGCGAGGTGGCGACCGCCATCGTCGCCGGCACGTACACCGAGCGAGCGACCCTCGGACCGACCGACCTCGACAGCGACTGCGAGCTCTGCGGGGCGGGGGCGGTCGGACGCTACGACGACGGGGTGCTCTCGGTCCGGTGTGCGAACGACCACCGGCTGTTCGTCTGGAGCCTGCCGCCGAACGCCGCCAGCGGCGCCACCCTCCGGGAGCTGGTTCGGACCGCGACCCTCGACCTCTACCAGACGGTCGAGACCATCCGGGCGGGCACCTGCCCGGACTGCTACGCGAGCGTCGAGACCCGCCTCGAACCGACCGACGGCGCGGGCCAGCCGTATCGCTTTCGCGCCCGGTGTGAAGCGTGCGGGAGCACCCTCGACGTGCCGGCGGGGTGCTGTCTGGTCGGCCACCCCGAGGTCGAGGCGCTCTACCGCCGCCACGGCAGGTCGATACGCGACGGCTACTGGTGGGAACTGGAGTTCGCGCGGGCCGATGCGCCAGTCGAACGGGTCGACGGCGACGAGACGCTCCGGATGTCGGTCGGAGTCGGCGACGAGACGCTCCGCGCCACCCTCGACGACCGCGGGCGGGTGACCGCGACCGACGTCGAGTCCGTCGAGCGAGAGTGACAGAAATCCAATAGAAGAACGGTTCGCCAAACACTGAAGCCCGATCCCGGCGATCGGAGTAGACGATGACGGAGTCGCGTCACCCCGCCGCGTCCGAGCGCAAGCCCAAACGAGAGCGACTCGACCGGCTGTTGGGCCGAATCCCCGATCCGACGGTGCTCTCGGTGCTGGGGTTCATCGGACTGCCCGCGATCGCGTTCGAGCGCTTCGAACACCTCGAAGACTTCATGCTGTTTTTCCTGTTCGGGCTGTGGCCGTACGTCAAAGGCGTCGCTTCGGCCACGACCGGCGACGACGACCAGCCGGCGCCGACCGACTGGATCGACACCGGCGGCCGGGCCGCGACCGTCCGGGCGTATCTCGGGATGTTCCTGCTCCAGTTCCAGCCGGCGGTGTTTGTGACCAGCCTGTTGCAACTGGCGGGCCACGTCCCCATCCTCGTGCGGTACCGCGGTCGGTTACCCGATCCCGACAGCCACGACAGCCCGGTCGACTACCGGCTCCCGTTCGAGGGCGAGTGGACGGTGGTCAACGGCAGTCCCGACCGGCGCTACTCCCACTCGTGGGGCATCTTGACCCAGCGGTACGCCCACGACTTGGTGATCACCGACGAGTCGGGGCGCACCCACGCGGGCGACCGGTCGGGCCCCGAGGCCCACTACTGTTTCGGCGAGCCGATCGTCGCGCCCGCCGACGGCGAGGTGGTCGCGGCCAGCGACGGCCACCGCGACTACCACCGCACCGACGGCTGGCTCGACCCGCGCCAGCGCGACATCCGGGGCAACTACGTGACGATCCGTCACGCCGACGGCGAGTACAGCGTTCTGGCCCACCTGAAACGGGGGAGCGTGGCGGTCTCGGCCGGCGACCGGGTCGAGCGCGGCGACCGGATCGGCCGGTGTGGCAACTCGGGGAACACGACCGAGCCCCACCTCCACTTCCACGTTCAGGACCGCCCGAACTTCTTCGTCGGGATGGGACTGCCGGTCCGGTTCGCCGACGTCGCGACCCGCACCCCCGAGAGCGACCCGGTCGAGCGCGACCGCGACTTCGTCCACGCCGGACAGATCGTGGCGAACGCGGCCGACGCCGGCGAGTGATCGCGGACGGCTACTCGCCCGCGACCGCCTCGGCGAGCCCCACGACGCGGTCGGCCAGCGTGGCGGGATCGGACGCGACCAGTTTCGTCATCGCCTCCTTGCCGACCTCGCCGCGGTCCACGACCGCGACCGGCGTGCCCGCGGCCGCCTCGAAGGCCCGACGCGCGCCCCACTGCATCGTCGACCCCTCCCGTTCTTTCACGGCGTCGGGCTCGGCGTCGCGGTCGTACTCGGCGACCGGCCAGCCGAGGGCGTCGAGCGCGGCCTCCACGTCGGCGTCGAACCGGCAGTTGGCGGCAAATCGGAGTTCGGGGTCGAACTCCCGGGCGGCCAGCAGGAATCGCGCGACGTGGCTCGACGCGCCGAACCGCACCCCGCGGGTGGGCCGAACGCCCGAGAGCGTCCGGGTGATCCGGCCCTCGACGGCCGCGGTCTCGCCGACCGATTCGGCGTAGGGGGTCGCGCCGACGACGTTCGTCCCCACTTCGGGAACGACCGCCGAGACGTCCGCCTCGACGAGTCGCCCGACGACCTCGCTGACGGCCTCCGCGGCGGGTTCGCGGGCGGCGCGGTTCCGGAGTCCGACCGTGTGATGGACCGCACCCGGCCCCTCGCCGACGTCGAGGTTGTAACGGACCGCGCGCGCGACGAACTCGACGCCGGCCTCGACCGCGGCGGGGAGGTCGTCGCCGAGCGCGAGTCGGGCGGCGATCGCGGCCGAGAGCGCACACCCCGAGCCGTGGGTCGCGTCGGTCTCGACCCGCGGGTGGTCGACGGTGCGGGTCCGGTCGGGCGTGACCAGCGTGTCCCGAACCGTCTCGCCCGAGACGTGCCCGCCCGTGAGGAGCGCCGCGTCCGCACCCATCTCGACGAGCGCCTCGCCCGCCGCGGCGGCGGAGTCGGCGTCCTCGACCGCGATGCCGGTGAGGACTCGGGCCTCCTCGGCGTTGGGCGTCACCAGCGCGGCCTCGGCGAGGAGACCCTCGTAGGCGTCCTCGGCGTCGGGATCGAGCAGGCGGTCGCCCGAGGCCGCCACCATCACGGGGTCGACGACGACCGGGAAGTCGGCGGTCGCCGCCCGGTCGGCCACCGTCCGGACGTTCTCGGCCGTGGCGAGCATGCCGGTCTTGGCGGCCCGCACGTCGAGGTCCGCGGCGACCGCGTCGAACTGGGCCCCGACCTCTCGGGCGGGCAGGACGTGGGTCGACTCGACGCCGCGGGTGTGCTGGGCCGTGACCGCCGTGACCGCGCTCGCGCCGAACCCGCCGTGGGCCTCGATCGTCTTCAGGTCCGCCTGAATCCCGGCGCCGCCGCCCGAGTCGCTCCCCGCGACGGTGAGGACGGCTGGCTTCGAGACCGGGGCCGGTCGTCGGGTGAACTGAGTCGAGGTGTCGCTCATTAGCTTGTGGTAGTAGTCCGTGGTACTTAGGGATGGGTGATCGCGCGCCGGCCGTCGGTATGAACGCCCTTTTAAGCCCGCGAGAGCTACGTACGTCCATGATTTTCGAATCCCTTCCGACGACGCCCACGTCGGAGGAACTCATCGACCAGGCGTTCTCGCGGGCGGCGCGTGCGGGACGGGCCAAGAGCGGCACTCAGGCCCAGCAGTCGATGCTCCAGACGGCGTCGAACGTCCTGAGCGACAATCTGGGCAACGTCGCGACCGAGTGGCCCGATTTCCGCGAGGTCGATCCGTTCTACTACGAACTCGCCGACGCGATCGTCGACGTGAACGAACTCCGCCAGAGCCTCTCGGAGGTCCAGTGGGCCAGCCACAAGACCAAAGAGATCGGCCGGGAGTATCAGGGCCGGCTCACCGGCGACCTCGAAACCGACCGCAAGCTCCGCAAGCAGGGGTTCGCCCGGCTCGCATCGGTCGTCGAGGAGGTCGAGGCGGACCTCGAACGGGTAGGCGAGGCGCGCAACGCCCTCCGGGACCTCCCCGAGATCGACCCCGACGAGCCGACCGTCGTGGTCGCGGGCTACCCCAACGTGGGCAAGTCCTCGTTCGTCAACGACGTCACCAACGCCCGCAACGAGATCGCGGAGTACCCGTTCACGACCAAGGGCGTCCACGTCGGCCACTTCGACCGCGATCGCATCCGGTACCAGATCGTCGACACGCCGGGCCTGCTCGACCGGCCGGCCGACGAGCGCAACGACATCGAGAATCAGGCGGTCTCGGCGCTCGAACACCTCGCCGACGCCGTCCTGTTCGTGGTGGACGCAAGCGGCTACTGCGGCTACCCCCTCGACGCCCAGCTCGAACTCCGGGACGCGCTGGCCGAGCAGTTCGGCGACGTCCCCGTGCTCACCGTCTGCAACAAGTCCGACCTCTCGACGGGCGTGGAGGCCGACGCCTACATGAGCGTCGAGACCGGCGACAACGTCGAGGAGACGCTCGACGCCGCGGTCGAGGCGGTCGGCTACGAGCCCGAACTCCCGTTCGAGGAGTGAGCGCCGCCGGTCACCCCGGCGACGCCTCGGCGACCTCGTAGTCCACGAAGGTGACCCGGAGCGCGGGCCGCTGGCCCGTCCGGTCGACGATCCGGCGCTGGAGGCGGTCGGCGAGGTCGGGGAACTCCCCGTCGGCGGTCCGACTGATCGTGACGGTGACGGTCTCGGGGCCGAACAGCTCGCCGACGAACCCGTACTCGATGCTGGTCTGGACCAGCGTGAGGTTGGCGTACTCGGGATCGTCGAGCACCGACTCGATCTCCTGATTGATCGCACGCTCGTAGCCGACCTGCTGGTAGGTCCCGACCACGGCGGCGCCGACGACGAGCGCGATCGCGACCGCCCCGACCGCGAACGTCGCGATCCGGCGGCCGTTCTCGAACGTCAACAGCCCGGAGTCCGACCGCCGGGGGCGATAGCCCAGATACCAGAGCGTGGCGAGCGACGAGACGTTGATCGCGACCAGCGAGACCGCGAGCAACAACAGCGACCCGACCGCGATCGTCGGATACCCCCAGACGACCGCGATGCCGGCGGTCCCCGCCGCGGGGATGAGCGCCGCCGCGATCATCACGCCGATGAGCGAGGTCGGTCCCTTGGTGGTGAGCCCGAACGCCGCGGCGCTCCCCGAGGCGAGGCCGACCGCGACCGTGAGGAGACTGGGCGCGACCCGGGAGCTGATCTGGCCGATTGCGCTGATCTCCAGCATCGGCACGAAACTGAACGTCCTGAGAACGTAGCTGAACGCGGTCGCGGTGACCACCGCGACCACGAGCCCGATCACCTGAAGCCGGACGCTGTCGGCGAGCATCTCCCGGTCGCCCGTGACCGTCCCGACGCTCGCGGTGAGCACGGGCCCGACCATCGGCGCGATCACCATCGACCCCACCACGACCGCCGGGGAGTTGACCAACAGCCCGGCGGTGGCGATGATCGCGCTCAGGAGGATCATCCAGACGAACGACCGGAGGTCGTGGGACATGTCCTTCGCCTTCGACCGGAGCGCCTGCCGGGTGAGCGGGTCGAAGTCCCCGGAGTACCGGTCCTCCAGCGCCGCCATGGTCGCGGTGGTCGCGGTCTCGGCCGTGCCGACCACGGTGTAGGCCGTCTCGTCGAGACCGGCCTCCCCGAGGGCGTCCATCACGTCGCCCGTGCCGTCGTTCGGAAGCGGGAACTCGACGAGCAGGTCGCCCTCCCCGCCGTCCTCGGCGTCGAGGACGACGTAGGTGACGTTCCTGTCGTCGAGCGCGCTCAACACCGGGTCGCGCTGCTCGTCCGAGACCAGGACGTGTATCAGGCGCACAGGGAATCAACGCCGTAGCGCCGCAAAAGCGTTCAGGCCGGCGCGAGCGTTCGACGCGACCGTTCAGTTGCGCTCGGCGTCGCGGTCGGGACGTTCGGCGTCGCGGCGCTCGGCCGACCGGGAGGCCGCGAGCGCGGCGTCGACCCCGAGCAGGTCGTCGAGGCGGCTCTCGAACTCAGTCTCCGAGATCTCGCCGGCCGCGTACCGGCGCTTCAACAGCGCGACCGCGTCGTCGGGGTCGGACGGTTCGGCGACACTCGACGGCGCCGCCCCGCCCGTCTCGGCGTACGCGCTCGCCGACTCGACGTTGCCGATCAGCGAGAGGTAGACCGGCCAGAGGACGATCAGCGCGAGCGCCACGCCGCCGAGTCCGGCCGCAGTCGCCGCGAGCGCGACGAGCGGCCAGAGAACGACCGACGCCGCCGCGGACCAGATCGCCAGCAACAGCGACGCGGCGCCGACCCCTCCCGCGAGCGCCGCCAGCAGGAGGCGACCGAGCCTCCCGTCGGGCGTGTAGTGCTCGAGGAGGCGATGCCACGGGCGGAGATCGGACGTCGCGGATGGGGGACCGACCATACCCCGAGGTGATCACCGGCCGGTAAAGTCAATTTTGGAAGATGTTTCGGCGATCACGCGTCGGTCCCGTTGTAAGTCACCGCCACCTGCGCGGAGACGGTCACCGGCCCGGCGTCGATGTCGGTCGCGGCCTCGCCGCCCGCGTCGGCGTCGAAGGCCTCCGTCCGGAACGGCTGAACGCTCGCGTCGCCGGTCGAGACGGTGTGGACGCCCGCGATCGAGAGACCCGCGCTCTCGGCGAGCACCTCGGCGTCGCTCCGGGCGTTGGCCATCGCGTCCCGTAGCGCGCCGGCCCGGACCGCCCGACGCCGGTCGGGAGAGAGCGTGAGTTCGACGCTATCGACCCGGTCGGCGCCGTTCGTGACCGCGACGTCGACGATCTCGCCGGCCCGCGAGACGTTCGCGAGCGTCACCTCGAAGGCGTGGACCCCCTCGAAGCCCCGCGGCCGGTCGGTCGTCGTCTCGCGGTCGTATCGCCGGTCGACGGTGTACGCGACCGTCCGAACGCGATCGTCCGGAACGCCGTTCTCCGCCAGCGCGGCCCGGAGCCGCGAGGCGTTGGCCCCGAGGCGCTCGCGGACCGCGTTCGCGTCGTCGCCGGTCGCGACGACCGCGACCCGCAGGATGGCCCGATCGGGGTCGGCCTGCGCCTGCCCCGAAGCCGCGACGTCGATGGTCGGGCCGTCTGCTTGCTGTGCGTTCGTCGCGGCGGGGCCGACGGCGCCGGCGAACCCGGCGACCGCCACGAGCGCGGCGACCCCCACCGCCGTGAGTGCTCCCCTGAACATCTCCAACGGGTACGACACCGCCGCCCAAATAGGCTCGTGTCGGACCGCCGGGCGCTACGCGCCGGCGGTGTCGGTCTCGACGTAGCGGACCTGCACCTCGACGGGGGTTCGTGCGCTCTCGTTGATCCGCCGGCTGAGCCGGTCGGCGAGTCCCGGATACGCGGCGTCCGCGGGCCGGCCGACCGTGACCACCACGCGCTGGTGGCTGGTGAACGGGGGCGTCCCGGCGGTCTCGAACGCGACGTCGAGCAACTGGGCGCCCTCGGTGTCGTTGAGGACCGCCGCGACGTCTTCGCGGGCGTCCTGCTGGAACCCGGCCGACTGGACGGTGGTGTAGGTCACGCCCCCGAGGAACACCGAGAGCACGAGGATGGCCGCGAGGAGGACCCCGGCGCGCTTGGCAAGCGCCGACCGGGTCTCGTCGAGCTCGAACCAGTTTTTCGGCCGGTAGCCCATGTACCAGAGCACGACCAGCCCCGAGAGGTTGATCGAGAGGATGTTCACGAGCACGAGGACCGCCGAGCTGATCGCGGCCATCGGGTGACCCCACGCGAGCGAGATGCCGACCGCGGCGGCCGGCGGCACCAGCGCCGCGGCGATCATGACCCCGACAAGCGCGACCGAGACGCCCGACGCGATGCTGAGCGCGCCCGCGGCGCCCGCCCCGAGCGCGACCACCAGCGAGAGGAAATCGGGGGTGAGCCGGCCGCTGATCTGGGAGATGGCGGTGACGTCGGTTCCCGGCGGAACCAGAAACCCCACCTTGACCGCGAGCGCGAAGGCGCTCGCGCTCGCGATGGTGAGGACGCCGCCGATGATCTGGAGCTTCAGCCCGCCCCGGAACAGCTCGCGGTCGCCCAGCACCGTCCCGACGCTGGTCTCCATCGCCGGGCCGATGAGCGGCGCGATCACCATCGACCCCACCACGACCGCCGGCGAATCGAGCAGGAGGCCGGCGGCCGCGACCACCGCGCTGATGATCGTCATCGCGACGAACGTGGTGAACTCCGGGGACATTTCGTGGGCCGTCGTCCGCATCTCCTCGCGGGCGATGCGTTCGGTCTCGTCGTTCTGCTCGTCGAACTTCGCTTCGAGCTGCTCGTAACGACGAGACGTGTCGGTCTCGGCGTCGATGATGACCGCGTGGGCGTCGTCGCCGAGTCCCGCGTCCCGGAGCTCGTCGAGGATCGGCTGGACCGCCTTGGTCGGCAGGGGGAAGTACGCGATGTCGGTGTACTCCCGGCCGCTGGTCTCGTCGGTCAGCATGTAGTCGACGCCTTCGTCGTCGAGGACCTCGATGACCGTATCGCGCTTGCCGGCGGGGATCGAGACCTGTACGAGCCGCATACCCACAGGTGGCACGGCGTCGATAAATAAGCCCGGAAAGCGATCGAACGGGGCTCGGCCGACCGTTCGCGGCCGGAACGTCCGTTCACGGGCGCCGGCTCAGCGTCCGCGAGGACCGTCCGATCGGGGACGCCTTCCGCGGGAACCGCGCCCGTTAAACCTCGCCGACCCGAAGCGAAGGTATGTTCGAGAGCCGACCGGACCGGGGAGCCGAGGTGGTCTTCGTCGGGCGGTCGAACGTCGGCAAGTCGACACTGATGCGCGAGCTGACCGGTCACAGCTTCGACACGGGCGGCAAGCCGGGGGTGACCCGCTCGCCGAACCACTACGACTGGGCCAGCGAGGACTTCGTGCTCACCGACCTCCCGGGGTTCGGGTTCATGTCGGGGGTCTCCGAGGAGCGCCGCGAGGAGATCAAGACCGACATCGTCCGGTACGTCGAGGACAACGCCGACGAGATTCTGGTCGGGGTGCTCGTGGTCGACGCCAAGAGCGCCGTCGACATCATCGACCGCCACTCGGGCGGCGAGGAGGTGCCTTACGACGTCGAGATGTTCTACTTCCTCCGGGACGTCGGGATCCCGGTCGTCGTCGCGGTCAACAAGATGGACAAGGTCGACGACGACGACGAGCGGCTGAACGAGCTCTGTGACCGGCTCGGGCTCCACCCGCCGTGGAAGCAGTGGCGGGACACGATCGCGCCCATCTCGGCGAAGCGCGGAAACGTCGACGCGCTGAACGAGGCCGTGAAGACCCAGCTCCACGAGCACAAGCGCGACGACCTGCTGAAGTTCTTTTCCTGAGCGCGCCGGTCGCTCGCCCGACCCGGACGGCCGGCTCTATCCCGCGATCGTGTCACCGTTCGGCCTCGAACGTCGCCAGCGCCGCCAGCAGTTCCTCGACCGCCTCGTCGGCCTTGTATCGCACCGTTCCCGACCGGGAGTCGTACTCGACCAGATCGCAGTCGGCCAGCGTCGGCAGGTGGACGTGGTGGAGTTCGACTCTGGCAGGATCGGTCGACGGCGACTCCCCGCCGCCGTCGGCCCGCGCACTGGCGACCTTACAGCACAGTACTTCGATGTCCGCGACCGCCGTCTCGGTCGCGACGAAGTGTTCGAGCACCGCGCGCCGCTCCCGGCTGGCAAGCGCTCTCAGTTCGCGTTCTGTGCGGTCGGAGCCGTTACTCATGTGCGCCCTCCGAGCGGTGAATCACTGCTCGTTCGTCCGCGGAGGAGTCCCTGACCCAAATAGGTGGTTTTACTCCGCGTTCGTACACAAACGTGCTTCGTCGACCTCGAGTCCTGTATCGACGTCGTAACACGCTCTACACCGTCGTTCGCACTGTTACTCGATTACTCACACAGATGTGGCGTACGGGTCCTCGCCACCGGACCGGCGCGCCCGTAGGCCGTCGCTCGGTGGTAGCGGTCGCTCGGACGTCGCAGGCAGGGCTCAGGCCGCTCCGCAGAAACCTGCCACGGAGTGGCAGGTAGCGCGCGGTACGCGGTGGTTGGGACACTGCTACCCGCGCGCTGATTACCGATTCAGCCCGCGAACCTATGTAGTTTGTGTGATTAACTGAGTTAATCTATTCTCGGCGAGTTCCGACGCCCGTCACACGAGTCGGACGACCGATATCGGCCGTCCGCTCCGTTCCAGCCGCCGAAAACCCGAAAGAAGAACAAGACTAAACGTCACGGGAGTATACATCCGCTATCTCCGGGACAGCCCCGGTGGTTGGGACACTATGGCTGAAACCGATAGACAAGCGGAGGCCGCTGGACTGCTCCAGCAACTCGGCCTCAAAGAGTACGAAGCGAAGTGTTTCGTCGCCCTGACGCGGATGGAGAAGGCGACGGCAAAAGAGATCAGCGACATCACCGACGTGCCCTGGACCCGAGTCTACGACGCGATACGGGTCCTAGAAGCGCAGGGACTCGTCGAGATACAGCACACGAACCCGCGCCAGTACCGGGCCGTGAGCCTCGAGGAGGCCGCCCAGACGCTCCGTCGCCAGTACCAGTCCCGCGTCGACGAACTCCAAGACGCGTTGGAGACGATCGAGCCGGCCGAGATCAGCGACGAGCCGGTGACCCACGAGGTGTGGTCGCTGTCGGGGACCGGCGGGATCACGAGCCGGACCCTCCAGTTGCTCGAAGACGCCGAAAACGAGGTCGTGTTCATCGCCAGCGAGGAGTCGCTCGCGACCGACGAGACGGTCGAGGCGCTGGCCGACGCCGCCGCCCGCGGCGTCGACGTCCTCATCGGGACGGTGACCGAATCACTGCGGGAGGAACTGGCCGAGCGCGTCCCCGACGCCGAAATCTTCCGTTCGGAGCTGGAGTGGCTCCACGCCGACGCCGAGAGCGGAGTGGCGATCGGTCGGATGTTGCTGGTCGACCAGAGCACGATCCTGCTGAGCTCGTTCGAGGAGGAGAGCCGCGAGGAGAAGGCCATCTTCGGTCGGGGGTTCAAGAACGGGCTGGTGATCATCACGCGGCGGCTGATGGCGACCGGACTGCTCGCGACCCGCGACCCCGAGGAGTGAGGGCGTCGGCGCTGGCGGTCAGACGACGCGGTTCGTCAGCTCCCGGCCGGCCGCGGCCCGTTCGAGGTTCTCGCCAACCAGATCGGCGATGTCCCGGGAGTAGTCCCGCGTGGCGGCCGCCCGGTGGGGCGTGACGACGACCTCCTCGAAGTCCCAGAGCGGCGACTCCTCGGGCAGGGGCTCGGTCTCGAACACGTCGAGGCCCGCGCCCGCGATCTCGCCGTCCCGGAGCGCGTCGATCAGTTCGTCCTCGACGACGACCGGTCCACGGGCGACGTTGAGGAGGTAGGCGTCCTCGCGCATCGCCGCCAGCTCCTCGCGGCCGATCAGTCCCTCGGTCTCGTCTGTCAGGGGCACCGCGAGCGCGACGAACGTCGCGTCGGCGATCGCCTCCCGGAGGTCCTCGGGCGCGGAGACGGCCTCGGTGTGGGGCGTCGGCTCGCCCGATCGCCGGACCCCCGTGACCCGCATACCGAGGGCGTCGGCGCGCTCGGCGATCCCCCGCCCGAGGGTGCCGAGCCCGACCACACAGAGGTGCTCGCCGGCGAGCGTGAACGGCTCGTCCCACGCGGGGTGGGCCCACTCCTGATCGCGCTGGGCGCGGACGTAGGCGTGGAGCCGGCGCGCGAACGACAGCATGAGCCCGACGGCGAACTCCCCGACGCTGGCGTCGTGGATCCCCGTGCTGTTGGTCAGCGCGACGCCCGCCGCCTCGAAGGCGTCGAACGGGAACCGATCGACGCCGGCCTGAATCGAGTGGACCCACTCGAGATCGGCGTCGAGGAAAGCGTCGGTGTGGGCGAACGTGACAACCGCGTCGCAGTCCGCGATCCCGTCGGCGTCGGCGACGATCCGGACGTCGGCGACCGCCCCGGAGAGTTCCTCGCGGAGTCGCTCGGGCGGGAAGACCGCGCTGACGGAGTCGTGGACGCCGAGTCGCTCGATGTGCATACCGACTCATCGACCCCACCGGGGATTCAAGCTTCGGGTCACGGAAGGCGGCTCGGATGAAAAGGCCTCGTCACAAGGGGCTCGGTGGGGGTAACCCTCGTCACTGCCGCCGACAGCGAGTAGAACGCTCGACGTGAAAAGGCTCACGCAGTGCGAGCCGCTGTCCCGCGCGGCGGCCCCGACGGCGCCGGACGCCCCCGTCCGACTCCCGACGCCCCGGCGCGACCCCTCGGACTACGATACGGGTGCCTTTCGAGCGATTGCTGGACGATCGGGCTCGTCTCTCCTTGTATTGTTCATACACTGCTAGCAAACACCGAGTGTACTACCGTGTTTGAAGAAACGGTTTTGTAGGGACGCGCCGAACGGATTGGGTACGGAGGTGACCCGCCACACGGTTCGGAACCCGTCCGGCGTCCCGTCTGATCGAACCGGACTCACGGCAACCGACGGAACCATCCGCCGCTCGGTGGTCCGGGCCGCGACCGTCATCGCGCGGCCCGGTTCGGAAGCGCCACCGAGGTGAACCCGCCACGAGTCGGCCGACGGACGAGCGCGGCCGTCGCCTCGAACGACCGCGTTCGTCCGCTCGCGTACCGACCGCCTCGTTTTCACCGCGTTTGCGACTCGACGCCCCTCCGAAGAGACGGCCGATCGCCGCGCACGCGAGCGCCGGGACCGGTGGGCCGGCGACCGGACGGCGGAGCGACCGCGCAGACCGCGAGCGCGAACGCGAACACCTTTCTACGATGGGTTAACTAACTAGTCAGTATGAGCGACGACGACCGAGCGCCCCCCGACACACGGACCGCGATCATGGAGGCCACCTACGATGCGGTCTGCGAGCACGGGTACGCCGACCTCACGATGCAGGACATCGCCGACGAGTTCGACAAGACCAAAGCCGTGTTGCACTACCACTACGACACCAAAGAGGACCTGCTGGTCGCGTTCCTCGACTTCCTGCTCGATCGGTTCCTCGACGCCGTCGAGGCCGAGACCGGCGACGACCCCGAGGAGCGCCTCGTGGCGCTGGTCGACGCGCTGTTGCTCGGCGCCCACCAAGGCCGGTCTGGGACCGATCACTGGGAGTTTCACACCGCACTGCTGGAGATTCGGGCTCAGGCCTCGCGCAACGACGCCTTCCGCGAACAGCTCACCACCAACTACCGCTTCGTCGCCGACACCGTGCGGACGGTGATCGAGGACGGCGTCGAGCGCGGGACGTTCCGATCGGTGGACCCCGACCGGACCGCGACGTGGCTGTTGGCGACCATCAACGGCGCGCGGCTCCACCAGGTCACGCTGGACGCCGACGTGGCCGAGGACGTGCGGGACTTCGTCGTCCACGACTGGATTCCGTGGCTCCGGGAGGCCGAATGAGCCGGCTGTTCGGCGCCGAAGACCCGAGCGTCCCGTACGTCGTCGGGAGCCTCATCGCGGGCGTGTTCCTCGGCGGGCTCGGCGGCGGGGTCGCGTTCCCGACAATCCCGTCGCTCGGTCCGATCATCGGCATCTCGCCGTTCCTCGTGGGCGTCATCCTCTCGATCAACCGGTTCACGCGACTGCTGTTCAACACCCCCGCGGGCCAGATTCTCGACAGGATGGGGACCAGACGCCCGATGATCCTCGGCTTCTTCGTCCAGGGGCTGGTCCCGTTCGGCTACGTGCTCGGGCTCAATCCCGGCCCGATCCCGCTCGACAGCGCCACCATCTTCCTCGTCTCGCGGGCGACGTGGGGGCTCGGGTCGGCGTTCGTCTTCGTCGGGGCGTTCAGCACCATCACCCACATCACGACCCCCGAGAACCGCGGCAAGTGGGTCGGCTACATGCGGGGCGGCCAGAGCCTCGGCTTCCCGGCGGGGCTCGTCGTCGGGGGACTGGTCACCGACGCGTTCGGCTACACCGAGGCGTTCCTGACCGCGGGCGTCGCGGCCATGTTCGCCGCGGTCGTCGCGGCGCTCGTGCTCCCGGACGTCAACGCCGACGTGTCAGCCACGAGCAGTCTCCGAGACCTCCCGGCGCTGGTGGGCGCAGACAGCCGCATCTTCACCGTCGGGGCGATCAACTTCGTCGTCCGGTTCCTGTTCGCGGGGGTGTTGCTGTCGACCGTCGTGCTGTACGCCGAGGAGTACGGCATCGGCATCGGATCGCTGTCGGGCGTCGGCGCGAGCGGGCTCGTGATGGCGGTCAGCGTGCTGGGATCGAGCCTGACCACGCTCGTGGTCGGGCGCTACTCCGACCGGCTCTCGAACCGGGCGGCGCTCAGCCTCCCCGCGCTCGCCGTCTTCGCCGCCGGGTTCGCGGTGCTCGCGCTGGTCCAGACGCTCGAATCGACGCTGATCGGGGTCGCGCTCATCGGGATCGGCGTCGGCGGGACGAACCCGCCGTTGCTCGCGTATCTCGGCGACATCAGCCCCGACGACGACGTCGGCAAGCTCGGGGGCGTCTACAACGTGTTCGGCGACCTCGGGTCGACGCTGGGCCCGCTGGTAGCGCTCCCGTTCGCGACCGCGTTCGGGTTCACGGTCGAGTATCTGGCGTGCGTCGGCCTCGTCGGGGTCGCCGGCGCGCTCGCGGCCCGGACGCTGTACGGCGACACCGCCGCGCCCGGGGCGGGGCCGGCGGCCGCGAACGGCGACGATTGAGTCGAAAAGAGCGGTCGGTCAGTCGGCGCTGTGGGGCGGGACGTAGCTACAGTCGGTACAGCCCCACGAGCCGGCGTCGAACGAGAGGACGCCGCGACATTCGGGACAGCGGTACGTTTCGGCGGTGGTCGGATGGGTCGTTGCCATTAGGCGAGTCCAGCGCGCCGGCGGATAAGAAGGTTGTTATAATTCTGGCTGTAGAATATAAGGGCGTATAGAGACGACTGTAACGATCGTTTCCCGACGTTTTCGGAGACTGTGGAGCATAACTGATGATCTATCCGGAATGCGATAATCTCGACGAAGGATATTAGGGTAATATAATCACATGAATTTCAATATAGTGTTTGTCGAAAGGATTCATACGTCTGGTCGCCCCCGTGTCGGCTATGGCAACGAGCGAAACCTGGGACGACCCGAACCGCTGTCCGTTCTGCGGCGACGCGCTCGCGTCGCCCGGCGCCGGCTTCCTCGCACACGTCGCGGAGGCGCCCGAGTGCGAGGACCGCTTCGACGCGTGGCGCGACCGCGTCGGCGGCGACGTCGGCGGGGGCTGGAGCGGGTGAGCGACCCGGTCGACGTCGCCCGCGAACTCACTCGCGCCACGCCGACAGCGCCCGGAGCTCCTCGGCGACGGCCGACACCTCGGCTGGCGCCAGCGCGCCCCGCTCGGTGAGAATCGCCGAGACGAGGTCGGCGGGCGTCGCGTCGAACGTCGGATTCAGCGCCGAGACGTCGACGGCGCCGTCGTAGACCGCGGTCGGATCGCCGTCCTCGAGCCGGACGGCGTCGTCGGTGCGGACCTTGTCGGTCGAGGCGACCGCGTACACCGGAACGTCCTCCCGGTCGGCCGCGAGCGCCGCCGCGCGCGTGCCGGTCTTGTTGACGACCGTCCCGTCGGGCAACACCGCGTCCGCTCCGACCACGAGGGCGTCGACCGACTCGGTCGCCAGCACGTACGCGACCGCGGCGTCGGTGTGGAGGGTGACCTCGGCGTCGCCGGCCAGCGCCTCCGCGACGCCGACCCCCTCGCGGGCGGGACGCGACTCGGCGACGAACACGCGGTCGGCCGCGGGGAGCGCCGCCCGGACGGTGCCCGACCGAGAGAGGGTGAGCGCCGTCCCGTCCCGAATCTCCTCGGCGGCGCGGGCGGCGGCGTCCTCGTCGACCCGAAACGCCCGGGCGATCCCCTCGCGGGCCGCCGCCTCGAGCGCCGCCGGCGTCCGGTCGTCGGCCGCGGCCGCCATCGCGCGGTCGACGCGGTTCGGGACCGCCGCCATGCTCGGTCGGGCCTCGCACAGTCGCTCGGCGATGGCGGCCAGCGCGGGCCAGCCGCCGGCTTCGAGGTCCGTCGAGTCGCGCGCGGCGAACGACCCCGCACGGTCGCGCAGGACTTCGAGCGCGCGGACCGAGAGGATCGCCGAGCCGCGTTCGGCGTCCTCGGCGACCGCATCGACGGTCGGAGCGACCCGCGAGTACGACGTCCAGAGCTGTGGGACCGTCTCGCGCCGCAGGATCTCGGTGGGGTGGGCCCACTCGGTCTCGGCCGTCTCCCAGTTGGGGTCGACGTCGCGGCGCTCGCAGTCGAAGAGGTACGGGTGGACGACCCACCGGGTGTCGATGTCCTCGTCGGTGAACTCGAAGGTGACGCCCCTCCGCGCGAGCTCGCAGGCGTCGAGGAGCCCGGTCTCCTCGGCGATCTCCTCGCGGGCCGCGGCGTCCGCGCTATCGTCGGACTCGCCCTCGATGTGGCCCGCGACGCCGCCCCACAATCCCGCGTACGAGCCGACCTCGGCCGAGCGCTTGAGAAGGAGGACTTCCCCGCGGTTCCGGAGAAAGCAGGTGACGACGCTGGTCTCGTCCATGCGCGGGCGTTCGGCCCCGAGAGGTTTGAACCGTTGGGTGTCCGCGACGAGCCCCGGCCGTCGGCGTCGCGGACGGCTCGAATCCGGTCGAGGGCGTGGGAGGGGTAGGCCTTGCCCGTTTCGGGCGGGTTTTTATCGCCGACGGCCCAACGTCCGGTCATGGACGTGTTCGCAGTGCCGGGCCTGCCCGAGGTCCGGCCGGGCGACGACCTCGCGGCCCTCGTCGAGGAGCGGACCGACCTCCGGGACGACGACGTACTGGTAGTGGCGAGCACGGTGGTCTCGAAGGCGGAGGGGCGGCTCGCCGACCTCGAGGACTTTCCGGCCGGCCCCAGAGCCCGGGAGATCGCCGACCGACTCGCGTCGATCTCCGGCGACGAGAAAGACCCCCGGTTCGCACAGGCCGTCCTCGAAGAGAGCACCGAGCTCCTGATGGAGGCGCCGTTTCTGCTCACCGCCACGAAGTTCGGCCACATCGGGGTCAACGCCGGGATCGACCGGTCGAACGTCGGCGGCGACGCCGACCTGCTGTTGTTGCCCGAGCGCCCAAGCGAGAGCGCCGCCCGCATCCGGGAGTCCCTCCGGGCAGACCCCGGCGTCGTGGTGACCGACACCTGCGGGCGGCCGTTCCGCCACGGCCAGCGCGGGGTCGCGATCGGGTGGGACGGCGTGCCGGCCTCCCGGGACTGGCGCGGGGAGACCGACCGCGACGGCCACGAACTCGCGGTCACGGTCGAGTCGGTCGTCGACGAACTCGCCTCGGCCGCGAACCTCGTCACCGGCGAGGGCGACGACGGCCTCCCGGTCGCGGTGGTCCGCGACTGGGAGTTCGGCGACCACGGCGGGAGCGAGAACCTCTACCGCGACGTCGACGGGGACTTCGTGCGCCAGGCGCTCAGGGGGTGGGAGTTTGCGGGGCATTGAGATCACGCCCGAACACCCGATCTCGGAGCTCGTCGAACTCGGCCGGACCGCCGAGCGCGAGGGGTTCGACACCGTGTTCGCGAGCTGTCACTACAACAACCGCGATCCGTTCGTCGTGCTCGACCGGATCGCGGCCGCCACCGACGAGGTCCGGGTGGGCCCGGGCGTCGCCAACCCCTACGAGACCCACCCGGTGACCCTCGCCTCGCGGATCGCCACCCTCGACGAGGCCAGCGACGGCCGGGCGGTCTGTGGACTCGGCGCGGGCGACCGCTCGACCCTCCGGAACCTCGGCTACGACCGCGAGCGGCCGCTCCGGCGCGTGCTCGAAGCGATGAAGGTCTCCCAGAAGCTCTGGGCCGGCGAGCGCGTCGACCACGACGGGACCTTTGAGGCGACCGACGCCGCGCTGAACTATCCGGACGCCGTCGGGCGCGTCCCCGCCTACGTCGGCGCACAGGGGCCACACATGATCCGGATGGCGGCCAAGCACGCCGACGGCGTGCTGGTCAACGCCGCCCACCCGAAGGACTTCGCGTGGGCCGACGAGCAGGTCGCGGCCGGCCTCGACGACCGGCCCGACGACCGCGGCGCGTTCGACTTCGCGGCCTACGCCAGCGTGAGCGTCGCCGAAGACGACGACGACGCCCGCGAGGCCGCCCGGCCGCCGGTCGCGTTCATCGTCGGCGGGGCGGCCCCGCCGGTGTTGGAGCGTCACGACATCGACGCCGAGCGCGCGGAGGCGATCGGCGAGAAAGTGGCGGCAGGCGAGTTCTCGGCGGCGTTCGAGGCGGTGACCCCCGCGATGATCGACGCCTTCTGCATCGCCGGGACCGTCGACGGGGTCGCAGACAGGATCGCCGAGGTGTTGACCTACGCCGACAGCTTCGTCGCGGGGTCGCCGCTCGGTCCCGATCCGGCGGACGCGATCAGCCTTGCTGGGGCGGCCTGCGACCGAGCGACTCGGGAGTGAGGAGGTCGACGACCGCGCCCGCGACGAGGTACGCCAGCATCAGCGACGACCCGGCGACGAACACGAACCCGACCAACAGCAACAGCGCCGTGACCGGCGTGTTGAGCGCCACGTCGGTGAACAGGCTGATCATGTCCAGGACGTTCTGCACGAGGTTGACCATGTGCGAACGTGTGTGGCGGGGGTACTTGTTTGCTCCGTTCGCGCGAGACGGGTCGGCCGACTGGACGACACTACGCGACCGCCTCTCGCGGCGACTCGCCGCGAGCGCGCCCGACGGCTTCGCTACGCTTACCACGCCGGCGGGCGTAGCCCGGGACGTGACCGAAGACGCATCGCTCGACGCCTTCGCCGCGTCGGGCGAAGACGACGCGGGATCGGACGCGAGCGACGGCGAGTCGAGCGCCGCCGCGGACGCCCCGAGCGTCGAGCCCGCGCGGTCGACCTACGCCTGGTCGCCCCGGGGCGGCGAGTGTGCCGACTGTGGCGAGTCGGTCGAGCGCCGGTGGCGCGACGACGGCGCGCTGGTGTGTGGCGACTGCAAGGAGTGGTAACGCGGGCGAAATCGGAGCCCTCGGGCCGTCTCGAACCGGCGAAGCCCGCCTCTCGGGACAAAGGTTTCAAAGCTGGGGAAGTAAGGTGTGGGTGTCAGGCCCACGCCGGGGCGACCGATGCGATTCCCGTCTCCCCTTCCCGCGCCCACAAACCCATGACGGACGCCAACCCGAATCCGACACCCCCATCCCGACGAGGCGACGACTCGCCGACCCCGTTGCCGGTCGACGAGGCCGCGTCGCTCGCCGGACGCATCGTCGAGAACGTCGAGGAGGTCATCGTCGGCCACCACGACGTGACCGAACACATCGTGACAGCTATTCTCGCCCGGGGCCATCTCCTGTTAGACGACGTGCCGGGCGTCGGCAAGACGATGCTGGCGCGGTCGCTCGCACGCTCGATCGACTGCGAGTTCAAGCGGGTCCAGTTCACCCCCGATCTGATGCCGACCGACGTGACCGGCGTGAACGTCTTCGACGAGCGAAGCCGGGAGTTCGAGTTCCGGCCGGGACCGGTGTTCGGCAACGTCGTGCTCGCCGACGAGATCAACCGCGCGCCCCCGAAGACCCAGTCGGCGCTGCTCGAAGCCATGGAGGAGTCCCAGGTCACCGTCGACGGCGAGACCTACCGGCTCGACCAGCCGTTCACCGTCATCGCCACCCAGAACGACGTCGGCGGCGACCGGACCTACGAGCTTCCCATCGCCGAGATCGACCGGTTCATGAAACAGCTCACGCTCGGCTACCCCTCGCCCGAAGACGAGTCGGAGGTGCTCCGGCGAGTCACCGGTCGCCACCCGATCGAGGGGCTCGACCCGGTCGCGACCGGCGAGGAAGTCCGTCGCGCTCGCGAGACCGTCGCGGGGGTGACCGCCGAGGCGGCCGTCCGGGAGTACGTCACCCGGCTCGCGAACTACACCCGCGAGCGGGCCGACCTCGGGGTCAGCCCCCGCGGGTCGATCGCGCTCCTCCGGGCCGGACAGGCCCGGGCGGTGCTGGACGGCCGCGACTACGTGGTTCCCGACGACGTGCAGGCCGAGGCCGAGGCCGTCCTGCGCCACCGCGTCCGCACCGGAGCCGAGACCGGCGGCGCGAGCGGTGCGGCGCTGATAGCCGAGGCGCTCGACAACGTGCCGGTGAGCTGAGATGCTGACGAGACGCGGCTGGGCGGTCGCGGCCGTCGCCGCGGTCGCGGTCGCGATGGCGGGCTGGTTCGGCGCGCGCTCGCTGAACGGCGTCGTCGCGCCCGCGGCGGTCGCGCTCGCCGCCGGATACGTTCAGCTCCGGCGCACGCCCCGGCCCGACCTCCGAGTCGAGGCGCCCGAGTACGGCTTCGCGGGCGACGCCGCCGAGGTCGCGGTGGCGTTCGACACCGAGACGCCCCTCGCGGGAGCGGTCGAGCTCACCGCGCGGGGCCCGCTCGCCCTCGCGGGCGACTCGGTCGAGACGACCGTCACCGACGAGCCGATCGCGTTCGGGCTCGAACTGAGCGAGCGCGGCGTCGGCGCCGTCGGGCCGGTCGAGCTCCGCGTCGAGGACGTGTTCGGCCTCTGGACCGCGACCCACCGGTACTCGATCCGCCGGGACGTGACGGTGTTCCCGCGGCGGCGGCGACTGACCGACGCCAACGAGCTCGCGGCGCTCGACAGGACCCTCGGGATCGACGGCCGCGACCGGTTCGACCAGCTCCGGGAGTACGAACGGGGCGACTCGCTCCGGGACGTCCACTGGAAGACGAGCGCCAAGCGGACCGACGACCTCGTCGTGATGGAGTACGAGGCCGACGACCGGCGCGGGCGGATCGAACTCCTCGCGGAGGCCGACCCCGGCCGGGCCGACGAGACGGCCGAGGCCGCCGCGAGCGTCGCGGGCTACCTGCTCGACGCCGGCGTGGCGGTCGGACTCACCCTCCCCAGCGACCGGATCGAGCCCGGAACGGGCCCCGCCCACCGGATCGCGGTGTACGCGGCGCTGGCCCGGCTCTCGGCCGGCACCGTCGTCGACTCGCGTCGGGGCAACCCGGACGTCGCCGTCGAGGGGTTCGAGGGCGAGGCGGTCCGAGTCGCCGCGGCCGGCCGGAGCGTCGAGTTCGCGCGGCTGGCGGGCCCGCCGGCCGAGCCCGCGGTGTCCCCGGGTTCCGAGCGGTCGGGGCGGGCCGCGGTCGCCGACGGAGGTGAGCGCCGGTGAGCGCCGACGCCGCGGTGGGTCGCGAACTCGAGCTCGGCGACGTCGCGGTCCCGTACCACTGGCTCGCGGTCGGCTCGACGGGCGTTCTGATGGCGTCGTATCTGAGCGTGCTCTACCACGTCACCGACATCGTGGGCGGGACCGCCGCGTTGACCGCGCTGGTCGTCGCGACGCTGGTCGCCGCGACGCTCGCCGCCCGCCACCTCCCGGTCAGTTACGCCGCCGCGCTGGTCGTGGGTCTGCTCGGCGCGGGGCTTGGCGGCTACTACCTGTCGGTGCCGAGCCCGTACCTCGTGGCGACCTCGACGGGCCAGATACTCGCGGACAACGTCGCCCTGCTGACCGGGCTGTCGGTCCTGCGGATGACGGAGGTCGGCGCGTGGGCGCTCGGGGTCGCCCCGGCGCTGTCGTTCGGGCCGTGGTATCTCGTGCTCCGGCGACGCTACGCGCTCGCGGTCGCCGCCGGCGGCGTCGCGCTCACTTTTTTCGTCCTGACGGGCGACGCCGGGAGCTTCGTCACGCTGGCCGGGTCGCTCGCGGCCGCGAGCGCGCTCGGGTTCGGCACGCTGGCCCGCCGGGGCGGGACCGCCGCGCAGGTCGACGCCATCGCCATCGCGCTGGTGGCGATGGTGGTGGTGTCGTCGGCGATCAGCGTCGTCCCGGGCGGCACCGCGAGCCCGATCCTGCCCGGCGGCTCGGCCGGTCCCCAGACCGTCGAGGGGAGCGTGGTCAACAACGACGAGCGGACCAACATCGTCGGCTCCATCGAGCTCTCGCCGACCGTCAGGTTCTCGGTCGAGGCCGAACGGCGGGGGTACTGGCGGGTCGGCGCGTACGACCGCTACGACGGCGACGGCTGGATTCGGACCGGCGAGGCGACCGATTACCGGGCCCAGTCGGCCCCGCCCGGCCCGAGTCGGACCCTCGATCAGACGGTGACAGTAGAGGCCGATCGGCTCGGCGCGATGCCCGCGGCGTGGCGGCCGGTCCGGCTCCGGACGGGGGCCGACAACGCGCGTGTCACCTCCGAGGGGTCGTTCGATCCGATCGGCGCGCTCCGCGAGGGCGAACAGTACACGGTCCTCAGCGAGGTCCCGGACCCGAGCGAGTCGGAGCTTCGGACCGCCGGGACCGACTACCCCGAGGAAATCGCCGAGCGGTACCGCCAGCTCCCGGCGAGCAGCGCCGACCGGATCCGCGAGCGCACCGACGAGATCGCGGCGGGCGCCGAGACGCCGTACGCGACCGCGGTCGCGATCGAGAACTGGCTCGAAGCCAACAAGGCGTACTCGCTCGACGTCGATCGGCCCGACGGCAACGTCGCCGAGAGCTTCATCTTCGACATGGAGCGGGGCTACTGCACCTACTACGCGACCGCGATGGTCGCGATGCTCCGCTCGCAGGACGTGCCCGCCCGGTTCGCGGTGGGGTACACGCCGGGCCAGCGGGTCGCCGAGAACGAGTGGGTCGTCCGCGGGCTCGACTCCCACGCGTGGGTCGAGGTGTACTTCCCCGAGATCGGCTGGGTGAAGTTCGACCCGACGCCCGGCGGGCCCCGCGCGGACACCGAGAGCCAGCGCGTCCAGCAGGCCCGCGAGCGCAACGTCTCGAACGTCGACACCGACGACAGCCAGAACGGGACGTGGACCCCGACGACGACCCAGCCCGAGGACGAGACCGGAACAGAGACGACCGACGACGGGACCGGGAGCGAGAACCTGACCGCCGTCGCGGAGTCGGGACCGGGCCAGCGACCCCAGCTCGCGCCCGATCGGGAGGTGGGGCGGACCGACTCGGCGCCGGAGATCGGAGTCGCCACCACCGAAGCCGAGGACGGCGCCGGCGGCGTGCCGATCCGGCCGCCGTCGCCCGAGGAGGCGGCGCTCGGCGGGCTGGTGGTCGTTGGCCTGCTCGCGGCCGCCCGCCGGACGGGCGCGCTCGCCCGCCTCAGGCGGACGGCGTGGCTCTACTGGCAGCCCCGACGCGACCCCGACACCGACGTCGAGCGGGCGTTCGCCCGGCTCGAACACCTCCTCGCGGATCGGTTCCGCGAGCGCCGGCCGGGCGAAACCCCGCGGGAGTACCTCGACGCGATCCGGGGGATCGACCGCCGGGCCGAGCGCGTGGGCGAGATCTACGAGCGGGTCCGGTACGCCGGCGAGTCCGACCGACTGCTCGCGGATCAGGCGGTGGCGCTCGTCGACGAGTTGGTGCGCGAGCGGCGCGGGCTCGGGCGGTAACGACCGGCGAGGAGGCCCCGAGCCCGGCGCTCGACGCCGCCGAAAGGCGCAGGTAGCGACACTGTTTTGTACCCCGACAGTCAATCCCTAAAATGTAATGTCGGAAGTGTGCTCGACGTGCGGGCTGCCTCAAGAGCTCTGCGTCTGCGAGGACGTCGCCAAAGAGTCCCAGCAGATCAACATCCGCATCGACGAGCGACGCTACGGAAAAGAGGTAACGATAATCGAAGGATTCGACCCGAAGGACGTCGATTTGGACAGCCTCTCGTCGGACCTGAAGTCCAAGTTCGCCTGCGGCGGGACTGTCGAGGACGACCAGATCGAGCTCCAGGGCAACCACACCGGACGCGTCGAGGATTTCCTGCGCGATAAGGGGTTCAACGTCGCCTGACCCCGCGCGGTAGGCTGTGCGGAGCGGGGCGCAGTGGCGCCACTACGGATATTTTTCGCCTTCGGCCGTCAGAACGGGCTCTCGGGTCCTTCGTCGGTCGGGGACGGCTCGGCGGCTTCGAGGTCGCCGCCCCACGCGTCGAGACCGCCGGCGAGGCTCTCGACTCGGGCGGCGTCGGACACGCCCTCGTAGGAGGCGATGAGCCGTGCGGCCTGCACGCTCGATTTGCCATGCGGACAGACGGTAACGATGCGTTCCTCGCCGTCGAGGCGCTCGATCTCGTCGGCGAGCGCGTGAAACGGGACGTTCTCGCTGTCCGGGATGTGACCGCGGTCGAACTGCGCCGCGGGCCGGATGTCGACGATGCAGACGTCCGCGTCGGCGTCGAGGAGGTCGGCGAGTTCGTCGGGAGAGATTTCGGCGTCCATCGGATCGAGGTTGTGGGCGGATCCGAATAAGCCCCGCGGTGGGACGGCGTCGCAGGGCGCTCGGACGGGTCGGCGCCCGGTAAGCTCTCGTTACGCTCGCGGGATCTCGTCGAATCGCTGACCGAAAACCGCAAGTAACGGCGGCGCGTGGTCGGTAGTATGTGGGGCACCCGGAGTAGCCGGGGGAACGACTCGGTCGACTGCATCGCCTGCGGCGAGACCGTCACCCGGTCGGCCGCCCGCGAGTACGACAAGGAGGGCGACCGGTGGGACCGGAAGGGAAAGACGTTCGAACATCTCTGCAAGGAGTGTCACACCGGCCTCTGTCACCAGCCCCGAGACGAACTCGAGGAGCTGTTGGTGGAGATCGACGCCGGCGAGCTGAGCGAGATCGAGTTTCTCGACCGCTACGCGCGGGCGGTCGAGGAGCGATACGGGCCGCTCGACCACGAGCGATAGCGCGGCCCGACCCGAGGGGCACGGCGCCGAGACCCCCGGCTCGGGCGAGAGCGCTCGCCGAAACGGGCGTACGCTCCGACACGCCTAACTACTCGTCCCCGTAACCGTTCGGTATGACAAGCGACGCCCAGGCCGAGGCCGGCACCCCCGAGGGACAGGGCCCGGTCGAGATCTCTCCGGAACTGGCCGACAGACTCGAAGCCCACCGCGAGGAGCTGTTCGAGAAGTTCGAGATCCGCGACGAGTTCCCCCAGTCGGTGCTCACCGAGGCCGAAAAGCGAACCGAGGACATCCAACAGGAGATACGAGACGAGGTCGACGAGCGCCGCGACCTCCGGGACATGACCACCTGGACGACCGACCCGATCGACGCCCAGGACTTCGACGACGCGCTGTCGGTCGAGGAGCGCGACGACGAGTACGTCCTGTGGGTCCACATCGCGGACGTGACCCACTACGTCGACCCCGAGTCGAACATGTGGGAGGAGGCCGTCGAGCGGGCCAACACCGTCTACCTGCCCGCCTACACCATCCACATGCTCCCGCCGGTGCTGGCCGAGACGGTCTGCTCGCTGGTGGCCAACGAGGACCGACTCGCCCACACCGTCGAGATGCACCTCGACAAGGAGAACCTCGGCTACGAGAGCATCGAGATCTACAAGTCGGTCATCGAGAGCGACGCCCGGCTCACCTACACCGAGGCCGAGCGACTGCTCGACGAGCCCGAGACCGCCGACGACCTCCTCGAAGACACCGAGGTCGACCTCGCCGAGAAGTGCGAGCTGGTCTGGGAGCTCGCCGACCGGATGCACGAACTCCGCAAGGAGGAGGGGAGCCTCGTGTTGAACCCTCGGCGGGACCGCGCCCACACCATCATCGAGGAGTGCATGCTGAAGGCCAACAAGGCGGTGACCCACAAGCTGATGTGGGACCGCGGCGTCGAGGCGATGTACCGGGTCCACCCTCAGCCGAGCCCCGACGAGTGGGGCGAAGCCCTCCAAGAGATCCAGGAGCTCGACGGCGTCTCGATCCCGGGCGAGGCGTGGGACGAGCCCCGAAAGGCGGTCAACGCGACCCTCGAAGACGCCCCGAAGCGCCAGCTCGACAAGATCCAGTGGGCGGTGATGAAGGTGATGCCCCGCGCGAAGTACATGAACGACCCGTTCGGCGGCCACCACGCGCTGAACTTCGAGATCTACGGCCACTTCACCAGCCCGATCCGGCGGCTCAGCGACCTCATCAACCACTGGATCGTCTACACCAACGACGTGCCCGAGGATCTGGTGGCGCTCTGTGACCGCGCCAGCGACAAGCAGGCCGACGCCGAGGCCTGCGAGCGCGAGTACAAGCAGTTTCTCGAAGAGGTCGGGCTCGACCCCGCGGCGGTCAACAACCGCGGCATCGAGGTCGTCGAAGACTAGAGGCCTTTCTCTCGGACGTAGTCGTCGACGGTCTCGCCCTTCAGGTCCATCTCGCGCGAGTCGACGCGCCGGTAGCCACGGCTCTCGTAGAAGGCGTTGGCCGCGTCGTTGTCCGCCAGCACCGCCAGCCGCACGGCGTCGGCGCCGCGCTCGCGAAGCCAGTCTTCGAGTCGGTCGAGGAGCGTCGACCCGATCCCCTCGTTCCAGCGGTCGGGGTGGACGTAGAGGCGCGCGAGTTCGGCTCCCGCCTCGTCGGTCGGCTCGGCGACCAGCGCCTGCCCGAAGCCGACGACCTCGTCGCCGCGCTCGGCGATCAGCATTCGGGCGTCGGCCCGCCCGATCGACGCCCGGAGGTCGGCGACGTCGTACCAGTCTGCGATCGCGGCCTCGATCCTCTCCTCGGCGACGACATCGTCGTACGCGGCCAGCCACGAGGCGCGGGCGACCCGCCGGACCGCCGGCGCGTCGTCGGGGACCGCGACGCGAACGTCGAGAGTCACGTACTCGAGACGGTCGCGCGACCCCAAATAGGTTCGGCGGGCGCGTGAACTCGGCTCGCGTTCGGAGCGAAGCGTTCAGAACCGCCGAGCGCGAACGTCGCTCGTGGCCCAGTTCCCGACTCGAAGCACGTCCTCGAACCCGGGTGTTCGCGGTGTCCGGCGCTGGTCGAGTCGCGCGAGCGGATCGCGTGGGGCAACGGCTCGCTCGACGCCGCAGTGGTGGTGGTCGGCGAGGCGCCGGCGGCAGGCGTCGAGCCGCGCTCGACCGATCACTCGAGTGGCGCCTCGCCGAGAGACGGCGACTCGGACGCCGACCGGTGGCGGGGCGGCAACTGGACCGGGAAGGCCTACACCTCCCGTCACTCCGGGCGGACGGTCCGGGAACTGTTCGCCGACGCCGGCCTCGGTCCCGAGGAGCTGTACGTCACGAACGCGGTGAAGTGTTTTCCGGAGGGCGAGGACGGGTCGAACCGCGAGCCGACCGCCGACGAGCGCGCGAACTGCCGGACCCACCTCCGAACAGAGATCGAGCGGATCGACCCCGCCGTGATCGCGACCACCGGCAAGCACGCGACCCTGTCGGTGCTCGGCGACGACGCCCCGGAGTCGTTTCTCGACGGGGTGCTCGATCCGGTCGAATCCGAGGACTTCGACGCCGCCGTCCTCCCGCTGGTCCACCCCTCCTACCAGAACGTCTGGCTCCCCCGACTCGGCTACGACCGCGAGACGTACGTCGAGGCGATCCGGGCCCGGATCGCGGCCCGCCGGTGATAGTTCCCCGGAGAGGTGTCGGGGAACGGATGCGAATTGTTATCGTTTGGACCGTCGCACAGCGTGTCTCGAAGGGAGGACAACGAGATGACACGAAACGACGATCCGACCGACGGGACGTTCGCGGACGCGCGCGTCGACAGGCGGACGTTCCTTCGACTGACGACCGCGACGGCCGGGACGCTCGCGCTCCCGGGGGCCGCGACCGCGCAGGTCGAATCGGAGAAGATGACCGACACGTACCGGTTCGTCGCCAACCACACGCCGACCGGCGACCGGATACAGACGCTACTCGAGGTGGCCGACGCGTCCGGGCTCGACCGGATCGAGTCGTTCGACTTCGACGTGCGAACGACCCGGGACCCGACGACCGCCGCGTACGCCCGCCCGACGCCCGAGCAGGTCAAGGAGTTGGTCGAACTCGACGCCGTCGAGCGCCTGCTTTTCTCGCCGGGCGCGAACCCGTTCTGGCGGCTCGGCGACTACTCGGAGGGGGTCTTTCCGCCCGCCAACGACAGCGTCGGCTTCATCTCCTTCGAGGAGATGGTACAGGGGATCCAGCACCTCGAAGCCCGACACCCCGATCGGCTCGCTCTCCGGACGATCGGTCAGACCGCCGGCTGGTACAACTTCGTCACCCGGGAGACCGAGCCCCAGGACATCTGGCTCGCCGAGATCACCAACGACGTGAACGACGCCGAGCGCTTCGAACAGAAGGAGAAGGTGCTGGTGTTCAATCAGGACAGCAGCGAGCGACAGGGGCCCGAGGCGATGTTCCGGTTCCTCGAAGACCTGCTCGAAGGCGACGAGCCGAGGGTCGAACGCCTGCTCGACGACATCGCGCTCGTGTTCCTGATCGCGAACCCCTCGGGGTGGGTGGCGAACCACACCTACTACTACAGCGGCGAGGAGGTCACCCCCGAGCAGGTCGTCCGGACCAACGAGTACAGGACGCTCCTCCCGACCGGCGCCGATCCGAACCGATCGTACCCCACGCCGGGGTACATCGACCCGGGCCACGTCCCCGCCGAACCGCACGGGGCGGACCTCGACGACGACCGCTCGGGCGTCGACCGGGACGTCCCGCCCGAGATCGCGGAGTCGGTGCCGGGCGAACTCGACATCGCGGAGTACTTCCGGACCCGCGACTACGAGAATCTGGAGTACGGCCTCGACCTCCACGGGTTTTACAGCTCCGAGTCGTTCCTCGAAGGCTTCCCGCTGAACGGCGACTACGACTTCGAGGACCTCGCGGACCTGTACGCGCTCCAGCGGTCCGTCGACGAGGCGCTCGAGGAGTCGGCGCTCGGCCAACTGATCGCCAGCGACGAACTCCAGTCGGTGTTCGAACGGTTCAACGACCGGGTGAGCGACGACGGCGAGTCGCCGCCGACGCCCGAAGACACCTACCAGTACGGGACGCTGTTCGACATTCTCGGCTACTCGACCAGCGGGGACACGATAAGCTGGCTGTCGGCGTCGCGCGAGAACGGCGGTCTCGGCGACGTCAAGACGTTCGCCACCGAGACCGTCTACTCGGTCGGCGAGTTCGTCCCCGACCTCGTCGACGCGTGGGTCGTCGGGAACGCGACCGTGATCCGGGCGGTCGCCGAGCACGCCGCGGGCGACGTGAGCGCGAGCGTCGAGACCGGCGGGGCGTCGACCGCGTACGTGGAGACCGACTCGCTCACGCGCCGCTCGGAGGACCTCCCGTACGGCGACGGCGGCGAGACCCGCTACGAGACCGAGCGAGTGGGCGTCACCCTCGACGGCGGCGGAACCGAGCGAGTACCGGTGGCGGCCACCGAGGACGCCGCCCAGCTCGCGGTCACCGTGCCCGCGCTTCCGGGCGTGAGCGTCCGGCTCGACGGGCCGACGGGCGACCGTATCGCCGGCCGGGGGCTCGCCGAGGGCGCCGACCGGCCCGAGGAGCTAGTCGTCGCGTCGCCGGCCGCGGGCGAGTGGTCGGTAGTCCTCGAACACGACGGCGGGGAGCTCCTGGAGTTCGACGTCGAGGTCGGCGTGCTCCGCGCCGAGAGCGAGAGCCCGAACCCCAGCGACGTGCTCGGGTTCGACCAGCGGTCCTACGAGGTGAGCCCGTTCGCGTTCTTCGAGGACCTCGAGGCGTCGCTCGGCGGCGGCGGGAGTACGCGAGCTGTCACCGTCGACGAAGTCGCGAGCGGCGGGCTCGTCGACGGCGACGCCCCGGCGGTCGAGAACCTCGTCGCGATCCACGCCGACGGGCGCGACGACGAGACGTACGTCGCCGAACTCGATCGGTACGTCGAGGCCGGCGGGACGCTCGTGCTCACCGACCGGGGCGTCCATCTGCTCGGCGCGATGGACGCCGATCCCGTCGCGGAGGTCGGGCCCGACGACATCAGAGACGAGACGCTGTTCACCGCCTTCCTCGGGGACCGCAACGACGACCACCCGTTGCTCGCGGGGACCGCCCCCAACGCCAGAGAGATCGGGAAGTTCGTCCCGCTGGGGTACAGCATCGGCGACGACGCGCCGATGACGCTGGTCGACCCCGAGGCGTTCACCGACGCCGGGGGCACGGTCGCGGCGACTACCGCCGGCGAGTACACTCAGATAGAGCCCGGGGTCGCGGCGGGGTCGATCGCGGGCGCGGGCGAGGGCGCTGTCCACGTCGTCGGCGGACTCCTCCCGCCGGCGACCCAGGACTTCCTCCACCCGTTCGGGCTCAACGAGTACTCGGTCTCGCACCTCGGGACGAGGTTGCTCGCGAACGCGCTGGGGTACGACCCGAGCGTCCGGGTCGAGACGTAGCCCCGAGCGCGCCTCGGCCCCGCCCCCGACTCAGAGGAGTCCCTCGGCCTCGGCGAGCAACAGCGCCTCGATGGTGGCGTCGTTGGCGGGGGCCTCGCGGGCGGCGTCGAGCGCCTCCGCGACCGGTATCGATCGGACCGAGAGGAACTCGTTGTCGTCGAGGTCCTGCTCGACCGGCGCCAGTCCCTCCGCGAAGACGATTCCCCGCTCGTGGCGGAGGACGCCCGTCGAACAGTAAAAGTCCTCCAGCAGGCTGACGCCCGCGGGGTCGAAGCCGGTCTCCTCGCGGAGTTCCCGGGCGCCGGCGGTCGTGTACGACTCGCCGTCCTCGACGATGCCGGCCGGACACTCCAGACACGTCTCGGCGATCGTCGGCCGGTACTGCTCGACGAAGACGACGCGGTCGTCGGTCACCGCGAGGACGACCACCGCGGGCGGCAGTTCGGCCCAGTAGTACTGCTTCGTCGAGCCGTCGGGCTGTTCGACCAGATCGTAGCCGCCGGTGTACCAGCCGGTCTCGTACTCCGCGACCGACTCGATGACGCGCCAGTCGTCTCCCATGTGAGGTCGGTCGGCTCCCGCCGGGTAAAGCATGACCATCGCCGGCCGTCGGGCGCCGGCCCCACACCGTCGGGAGTAGGCTTATTATCGTTCGCGGCGAGTCAGAAAACGATGAGCGACGTCTCCGAGAGCGTGGGGCGGTACCTGAGCCACGTCCACCTGCTCACCGCGCGGTCGGACCGTCGGGCGGGCACCGGCGAGCTCGCCGCGGAACTCGACGTGAGCGCCGCGAGCGTCACGGAGATGCTCCGCGGGCTCGACGAGCGCGGGCTCGCCGACTACGAGAAGTACGAGGGGGTCGCGCTCACCGACGCTGGCGAGGCGACCGCACGGGAGTTCCTCTGGCGGCGGTGTGTGGCCGAGAACTTCCTCGAAGACGACCTCGGGCTCGATCCGGCGGCGCTCGACGACGACCCGCGCGCGTTCGGACAGGAGCTGTCGCCCGAGGCGATCGACCGGCTCAGGGCGCTGGTCGACCACCCGTGCGACGGGCAGTGCAACGCCCCCCGCGACGAGTACGCCGCCTGCACCGACGAGGTGCGGGAGGCGCCGAGCGGACCGGAGCCTTAGCTCCCGGCGGTCGGGAGTTCGATCGTCCGGTCGGACCCGAACAGCGCGAACAGCGCGAACAGACCGAACAGCGCAGGCTCGCCCGTCCAGACGCCCAACACGCCGAGCACGCCCAGCACGCCGAGTTTCCGCACTGCTATTTCGGTCATACTCGATACTCCGTCCTGCCGGAAAAAAAGCGTTACTCCGGAGCCACCAGTCGCTCCCGATAGACGCTCCCGTAGGCCTGTCGCCGGAGGGTCGCCACCGCCGCGTCGGTCTCGGTCTCGTAGGTGGCGGCGACGACCGTCTCGCCGAGGGCGTCGTGCCACGCGACCTGCGAGACGTGTTCGCTTCCCCGCTCGGTCACCTCTCGGTCGCGGTCGGCGAGCCACGACTCGTACTCCTCGCGGTCGCCGGTGTGGACCGCCAGCAGCGACGCGAACAGCGCGTCGCGGGCGGTCTCGATCACCTCGCCGGTCACGCGCTCGTCGTACTCCTCGCGGTCGAACGCCATCGCCTTGGCGGTCTCCTTGACGACGGTCTGGGCCGCCGGCCCGACCGCCTCGTAGCGGTCGCGGGCCGCGGCTTCGGTCTCGGGTGCGAGAAACCCGTGAGTCTCCATGCGCGGGCGTTCGGACCCGGGGAACTACTCGCTTTCGTCCGCGCCGTCGTCCTCGACGCTCCCACCGTCGCTCTCGTCGCCCTCGTCGAGCAACTGTTCGGTCATCTCCTGGGCCTCCCGGAGGATCTGTTGGGCCTCGCCGTCGAGCGCGCCCGCGCCGGCGCCGCCGGCCGCCGATCCGCGGCCGCGGCCGTTGGCGCGTTCGAGTTCGTCCTCGAAGAGGTCGCCCGCGCGGGGTTCGTCGCCGTGATCGTGGTCGTGGGTCGTGTCGTCGAAGACCTGCGGGAAGCCGACCTCGCCGCCGTACTCGGCGACGCGTTCGGCGAGTTCGTCCTCGCCCTGCTCGTGCCACCCCGGAGCGTGCTCGTCGAGCCACGCCTCGTGGGCCTCGTCGCCGAGCATCGCGGTGAACGCGAGGTGGTTGGCGAGGTGCTCGGGGTCGGGATGGGGCGTCTCGCAGACCGGGCAGGCGTGTCCCATGGGCCGGGGTACGTTCCGGGCCCGCAAAAGCGCCACGCTCGCGAACGCTACTCGTCGACCTCGACGACCAGAATCAGCGCGTCCTCGCCGTCGTCGTAGTACCGCGGCAACCTCCGGAGGTGTTCGAAGCCGAACTCCTCGTACAGCGACCGGGCGACGTCGTTGCTCTCCCGGACTTCGAGTTTCACCGTGTGCGCGCCGTGCTCGCCCAGGACGGCGAGCGCGCGGGCGAGCAACGTCCTGCCGAGCCCCCGCCCGCGACAGTCGGGGTGGACCGCGATGTCCTTGACGTGGCCGAGCGGCCGGCCGTGGTTCGGCACGAGGTCGGCGACCACGAACCCCACGACGCTCTCGTCGTCCCGGGCGTCGTCGACCGCCACCAGAAAGCCGGGTTCGCCGAGGTAGCGCTCGAACGCCGAGAACGGCCACGGCTGGGGGAACGACTTGCGCTCGATTCGCAACACCGCGAGCAGGTCTGCCTGCACGGCCTGGCGGACCTGCACGTCGGTTTCGTCACCCACGCCAGCGGTTGTCACGTCCGGTGGTTTGCGCCCGACCCTTAAGAGTGTCATGCCCGGTGGACACTCGTAATTTTTTAGTGAGGCCGAACGGTAGAATCGAACGCACTCTCCGGCCGGAGGTGCAAGCTCCCGAACTCTCCCCCACAACCTTTTGCTGCGCTCGCGCCCCGAGCGGCGCTCGCTTGCAAAACGTTGATGAAAAGCCTGCGCTCGTCCCTCCGGTCCTCGCTTGGCCAGCTCGCTCCTCGTGGTCCGAGAGACCGAAGCTCTCTCGTCATCACGAAAGGCGATGCCTTTCGAACGACTTCGCTCGTCGCTCGCGGGCCAGCAACGTTCACCGTCGCCCCGGAGACGGACTCGCGAACGGGCAAAGCGATAAAACAGGTTTCAAAAAGGGCCGGCTCAGTCCGCGAACAGCCGAACGTCCTCGGCGGCGGGACCGTCCTCGACGGCGTCCGGGAGTTCGTCGAGCCACTCGGCGCGCCAGTCACAGCCGTCCGAGACTCGGCGCTCGTCCGGGGGGTCGGCGGGCGAGGCCGCGAAGACGACCTCGTAGCTCGTGGCGTGGGGGTCTGGGCTCCCCTCGACGACGTGTTCGACCCGCCGCACGCGCTCGGGGCCGTCGATCTCGACCCGGAGGTCGGTCAGGTGCTCGACGCGCTCGCGGCCGGCGGCGGCCCAGTCGTCGCCGGGCTCGGCCGTCCCGTTCGGTAGCATCGCGCGCGAGCCGTCGTCCAGCACGATCGCGAGGACGGCCCCCGCCTCGTCGGTGACTCCGACCGCGACCCGGCCCTCGCCGTCGGCCGCGCAGTGGTCGCGGTCGTCGTGGACTCTGGTCTCCTCGCGGACGTCGACGCCCTCGCGGGCGCGGAGCGCGTCGGGGTCGGAGTCTATCGGTACGTCGGCGGCGTCCGGCGTGGGTTGGTCTGGCATATATGGGTTCGGTGTCGCGGTTTACAGGTCGGTTCGGGGTCGGGCCGCGTCGTCGAGCGCTCGCTTCGAGTCGCGGTTCTGAGCGTCCGCGTCGGCGGGTTCGAGCGCGGGAACAGTAGCTACGCGGAAATGATAGAAAAAGACACCGATTTATATTCTTTTTACTCTTTCGTGTAATAATTCACCGTCCAGCGATAAAAACGTTTCGCCGGCGTCGCTATTCGAGGGTCTGAAGCGCTCCAACTGCGGTCTCCGAGCGGCGGCGCTCGCGACACCGGTCGCTCCGAGCGCGACGAAAGAAAAAAACGCAGTGTGGCTATCGACTCAGTCGTCCGCGGGCGCGGGCGAGTCGCCGCCGGACTCGGCCTGCTTTTTCGTGTGCGAGAGCTTGCCGCCGTCGGCGAGAATCTCGCGTTCGCGCTCGGAGGCGTCGAGGTGAGCCGTCGCCTCCCAGTCGTCGTTGATGCGGACGGTGAACTCCTCCTGACCGGAGCGGACCGCCTCGGCCACGTCGTCGACGATCTCGACGTCGTCGCCCTGCTCGATCTTCGCGTAGGTCTCCTCGTCGATGGTGAGCGGGATGAGGCCGAAGTTGAAGAGGTTCGCCTTGTGGATCCGGGCGAAGCTCTGGGCCAGCACGCCCTCCACGCCGAGGTACATCGGGCACAGCGCCGCGTGCTCGCGAGAGCTACCCTGTCCGTAGTTCTCGCCGGCGACGAGGAAGCCGCCGTCGGCCTCCAGCGCGCGGTCGGCGAACGTGTCGTCGACCCGCGAGAGGGTGAACTCCGAGAGCTTCGGGATGTTCGACCGGAACTTCAGGATGTCGGAGGTCGCCGGGATGATGTGGTCGGTCGTGATGTTGTCCTCCATCTTCAGGAGGGCCTCGCCTTCGAGGTGGGCGTCGAGCTCGTCTTTGAGCGGGACGTCGCCGATGTTCGGGCCCTTGATGAGCTCGTCGTCGGGCGCCTCGTCGGGGCTGATGAGGTCGACGTTGCTACCGAGATACTCGTCGGGGAGCTCGAAGCCGGGGTCCTCGAGGTCGCCGAGTTCGTCGGCGAGGTCCCGCGGGTCGACGATCTCGCCCTTGATGGCCGCCGCGGTGGCGACCTCCGGCGAACAGAGGTAGACGTTGTCGTCCTCGATGCCCGAGCGACCCTCGAAGTTGCGGTTGAACGTCCGGAGCGAGACGGAGTCGCTGGCCGGGACGTGACCGATGCCGATACACGCCCCGCAGGTGGCCTCGGAGAAGTTGACGCCGGCCGCCATCATCTCGGCGACCCAGCCCTGACGGGCGAGCATCTCGGAGGCCTGCTTGCTACCGGGCGCGACGATCATCTCGGTCGTCCGGTTGATCTCGCGGCCCTCCAGCATCTTGGCGGCCGGGAGGATGTCCTCGTAGGCGCCGTTGGTACACGAGCCGATGATGGTCTGGTCGACCTCGGTGCCCGCGACCTCGCTGACCGGCACGACGTTGTCGGGCATCGACGGCTTGGCGATGAGCGGTTCGAGGTCGCTCAGGTCGAGAACGATCTCGTCGTCGTACTCGGCGTCCTCGTCGGGGCCGACCTCGACGTAGTCCTCGCCGCGGCCGAGCCGTTCGAGGTAGTCTTTGGTGTTCTCGTCGGTCGGGAAGATCGACGAGGTGGCGCCGAGCTCGGTGCCCATGTTGGTGATGGTCGTCCGCTCGGGGACCGAGAGGCTCTCGACGCCCGGGCCCGTGTACTCGAAGATCTTGCCGACGCCGCCCTTCACGCTGAGGCGCCGGAGCATCTCGAGGATGACGTCCTTGGCGGTCGCCCACTCGGGGAGCTCGCCTTCGAGTCGGACGTTGACGACCTCGGGCATCTCGATGTAGTAGGGGCCCCCGCCCATCGCGACGGTCACGTCGAGGCCGCCCGAGCCGATCGCGAGCTCGCCGAGGCCGCCGGGCGTCGGGGTGTGGGAGTCGGACCCGAGCATCGTCTTGCCGGGTGCGGCGAAGTTCTCCTTGTGGACGTTGTGACAGATGCCGTTGCCCGGTCGCGAGAAGTGCGCGCCGTAGGTTCCGGCCGCCGACCGGAGGAACCGGTGGTCGTCGGTGTTCTTGAAGTCGAACTGGTAGGTCTGGTGGTCACAGTACTGGGCCGCCAGTTCCGTCTGGACCTCTTCGAGGCCGAGCGCCTCGAACTGGAGCCACACGAGGGTGCCCGTGGTGTCCTGTGTCAGTACCTGGTCGATCTCGATTCCGATCTCCTCGCCGGTTTCGAGTTCACCGTCGACGAGGTGGTCTTCGAGTATTTTCTCCGTTAGCGTTTGTCCCATAACGCACGAATATCGACTCTCCTCGGGTATAAATCCCGCGTGTTTCTGTTCATTCGGACAGTCGTAAATCCGCACGTCGGCCGGTAATTGTTACGCGAACCGTCGGCCTCTGACACACCGATCGGACTCCGGCACCGATATACGCCGCCGAGAATTCCACTCGCGTATGTTCGAGAGCGGTTCCTACGTGGCCGAACACGTCTCGGAGACGACGGCCGAACAGGTCCAGCCAAACGGCGTCGACCTCACGCTGGCGGCGGTGTACGAGCAGCGCGAACCCGGCCGGATCGGCCGGGAGGGCAAGGAGATCGGGGCCCGACAGCGACTCGAAACCGAGCAGGTCGCAGACGACGCCCCCGAGAGCTACTACCTGACGCCCGGCGGGTACGTCGTTCAGTACGCCGAGACCGTCCGGATCCCCGAGGGTCACGTCGGTTACATCTACCCGCGGTCGTCGCTCCTTCGCAACTCCTGTATGCTGAACACCGCGGTCTGGGACGCCGGCTACGAGGGGAAAGGCGAGGGACTGCTCGAAGTCCACCGCGACATCGAGATCGAGACCGGCGCGCGCATCGCCCAGTTGGTGCTCGCCGAAGCCGACCACGACGGCACCTACGACGGCTCGTATCAGGGCGAGAACGTCGGGCTGGACGAGTTCTAGGGGCGGTTTCGCGGGTCGGGCGCACAACCGCCAAGCCCTTATTCGGGGCGGAGTGGTGGATACCTTCGGTGGAGAGAGAATGACACACGACAGACGGGAGTTTCTGCAACTGGGCGCGCTCGCGGGCGTCGGCGCACTCGGCGTCGACGGCCTCGGCGACGTGCCGATCCGGTTCGAACAGGACGCCGACGGGGAGACGGGGTGGCCGGGCATCGACGTCCGGGTCACGCAGGCGCCGGGCAACACCGCCCACTGGGTGCTCCCCGGGCGGCGAGCGTTGAGCGAGTACGTCTTCGGGACGCCCGACAACCCCCGGATGACCGGCCGCCACTGGGTCGACGTCGCGGAGGGACCGGTGAAGGCGGTCCTGGAGGAACAGACGTTTCAGGTGGGGCTCCCGCTCGAACAGCGACGCACGAACGAGGACGAATCGGCGTACACGATCGCCGACGTCCTGACCGGGTACAGCGACTCGGCCGAACCCACCGAGGGCGAACTCGACCTGACCTACAGTGACCGCCAGCCGTGGGACACCCCGGGCGGGCCCGGCGACACCCGCGACACCGCCGCGGTGACCGCCCGCTTTGGGGACCCGGCCGGAAACGAGTACGAGGCCGTGCTCGACCACGTCATCAAGCCGCCGTTCCCGCCGTGGGAGACGGGAGGCGGCGTGGTGACCGGAACGTGGCTCCACGGGATCACCGGAACGGGCACGCCGTTAATGCCACGTATGTTCAATTACGCGGCGCTGTGGGGGCTGGGGGCGCTCCGGATCAACGGCGAGGTCGTCGACGAGAGACGAGTCATGCACTTCATGACATCCGAGAACGTCCGGAAGGCGGACAGCTACGCGCTGGCGCTCGACGAGGAGCTCCCGCTGGCCGAAGACGAGCGCTACCTCGGCCGGCCCCATCACACGCACCTGTTCATGCCGCCGATCAAGGGGACGCCGGAGGGCCCTCAGACGAGTCCGGTCCCGACCGCGTTCGAGCTCCCGAGCGGCGAGACTCAGCCGTTCGTCCACTTCATGTGGGACCAAGACACCATCGAGGAGGTCGTCGTTCGCGGGGCGGACGGCGACGAGACGACCGTCGGCGCCGAGACGACGACCGGATAGTGTCGCTGGGCTCCGAGCGGACGGACGCCCCGGCGGACGTGATCGCCCCTCGGTCGGCGGGGCTCGCGTCCGTTCGGCTCGGTCGCCGATCGGCGCGTCAGCCGAGCATCAGCCGGACGTTGTAGACGGTGAAAAACACCCCGAACACCAGCAAGACGAGGGGCGCGAAGTAGTACATGACCCGGTCGCGCCACACCCGGATCGCGTAGTAGCTGAGCCCGAAACAGAGCCCGAACACCACCAGCTTCGCGGCCACGAGCCCGCCGAGCCCGAGCGCTTCCATCGTGCGCGCGAGCAGCGGGTTCCCCTCGGTGACCGCGGGGTGGTAGTTCACGAGCGCAATCGTCGTGACCACGTCGCCGACGCCGTAGCCGGTCGTCGCGACGATCCACAGCCAGACGAACTCCCGCTGGGTCGTCGGGGCGGCGGCGAGCGAGAGCGGGTGATCCGGCGGTAACTGCTGGCTCATGACCGCGATTCGGTCTCGTCGGCCGACTCGATCTCCGGGACGTCGGGCGGCGACCCGGCACTACCGAGCCGGCGCTTGCGCTCGTAGTAGGTGTCGACCGCGGCCGAGACGATCACCGACGCGATGCACAGGCCCGCCCACGCCATGTCCGGGAGCGCGTTGAACGGGACGATGTCGACCCACGCGACCGTCAGGAGCGCCGCACACACCGCCCCGAGCCCGAGGTAGTACTCGCTGCGCGGGATCTCGGCGTCGGGCACCACGTCGAGGTAGAGTTCGACGTCCTCGATCCCGTCGCTGGACTCGATGACGCTCCGGTCGGCGTCGTACTCGACGACGTTGGCCTCGTCCATCTTCGGGAGGTGAGTCTGGCGGAGCGCGGTGTACACCCGCCGGCGCTCGTCGTGGGTGACCTCCGCGGGCGCCTCCTCGTTCTCCCACGCCGAGAGCTGGGTCGACAGCTCCCGGAGCTCGACGGGGCGGTCCCGCTGGCGCAGGTAGTGGACGACGTGTCGGCGACGCTGGTTGCTCACGATCTCGAATATCTCCTCGCGCGACGGCTCCCCCGAGTCGGCCTCGGTCCCGGACGGCTGGGAGGCCGGTGTCGATTTCGCACCCGCTGACATATTTATAATTTGAACGTACCGTCACATAAGCTTATCCTACGTTTCAACGAGAGCGTGATCCGAAACGGATCCGAGCACCGAATCGGGAGACGGCGGCCGTATCAAACAGTCTTTGAACGACCTGTATGCGGACCAAGACGGTTTTTCTGACACTGTTTGCACGGTTACAGGCCCGCCCTGAACTCCCGTCAACGGGCCAATATATGGAATGGTTGTCGTATAAGCTGTGAGTGACGACGGGACACCCGTCGTGAGCAAACTATGACCGACGACGACAACAGCGGATTCGACCTGTCGCGGCGTAAAGTACTCGGAGGCGTTCTCACCGTCGGCGCTGCGTCCGCAGCCACGGGCGCGGGGACGATGGCGCTGTTCAGTGACACGGAGTCGAGCAATAACAACAGCGTGTCTGCGGGGACGCTGAACCTGACGAATGACGGGTCCAGTGACTGGAACCTCCTGCAGGTGTCCGGTGCGGCTCCCGGAGATGCTGGTAGCGGGACCCAGAAGCTGAAGAATACCGGTTCCATCACCGGTGACCTGAAGATGAAAGTCACCCGTTTCGAAAGTAACGAGAACGGCGTTAACGAGGCTGAAGCATCTGACGATCCAAACGGGACGGTCGACAGTCCCGGCTCCGACGGTGAACTCGATGAGAATCTGAAGGTATACGTCAGGTACAAGGGTCCGAACGGAAGCACGACTGACCTGTACGGAAGCGGGACCAGTCAGTCGAATATGGTAAAGGCGAGCAAGATCAGCCAAGGACATTCCAAAACCCTTGGTCAACTCGCCGAGAACGACGTTGGAACTCTGGAAGTCGATTATAAGATCCCATCGGGAGTCGATAATAAAATCCAGAGTGACAGCGTCGAAGCAGACGTTAAATTCACTCTGGAACAGCCCAGCAACTAATTAGGTGACCTCAGATGAGTGACGACAAAAGTCGGTTCGAACTCACCCGCCGTCGTCTACTCGGTGGTCTAGCCACGACGGGAGTGGCGGCGGGTGGCGCGGGTGCCGGGACGTGGGCGTACTTCAGCGACACGGAGTCAAGCGACGGAAACAGCGTACAGGCCGGGACGATGAACCTCGATCTTCAGAACGGCGGGTCGACCGTCCGGTACAGCTTCACCGGTGCGGCACCCGGCGGAAAGGCCAAAAGCGGGGCCTACTCTTCGGGGTTCTTCGCACAACTCCACAATACCGGAAGCGTCGACGGTGATCACGTCGAGATCGACTTCCGGAACACGGAACTGGAAGACGGCGACGGCGATCCCAGCACTGACGAAACTGTCGTAGGTGACGGCGGTGCTCCCGAGAGCGACCCAGTCGATGGCGCCGAGGGGATGGCGGAGTACGTCTACGTTGAAAAGTTAGCGTATATCGAGGAGTACGACTCCGGAGGTAGCCCGGTGTCGATGATTACGCTCGTCAACGATGGGGAGGCGAAGGCCTCCCCGGGTGACGACCACTACATCCAAGACACGAACGGAAACTCGTTCATCGATCTCGCCGACCTCGCCGCGTCGGCGAACGACGATGCGCTGGACGGGTTTGCGCCGCCGCCAGCAGGTGGGACACCGACCAACAGCGCCGACGAGGACAACACAGGGATGCGAATCGAGGTCAGTCTGCACGAAAGCACCCCGAACCAGTATCAGGGCGACATCGTCCAGACCGAAGTCGCCTTCTCCCTACACCAAGGGTCGAACCAGAACTCGTAGCCCAGAGTGCCGAGGGGTTGCCCCTCGGTCTTCGACCACCCCACGCTGGTGCTGACGGCGGTTCGATTCCGCTGGTGGGTATTTCCCCTAACGGGGTTGAGCAAACAATGTCAGACAAAAATATCGAACTCACCCGACGGAAAGCGCTCCTCGGTCTCGGCACCGTCGGCGCCGCGGCCGCGGGCACAGGCGCGGGAACGTTTGCGTACTTCAGCGATACAGAGAGTAGCAGTGGAAATACGGTCAGTGCCGGGACGCTGAATCTCACCGCCGACGGCAACGACGGGTCGGCGACGACGACAGTCGAGGTCAGCGTCGCACCGGGCGAGAGCGACAGCGGGTCGACTACGCTCAAGAACTCCGGGAGCCTCCCCGGCCACCTGAATTTCGACCTCGGCGCGCTCACGAACCACGAGAACGGCGTTCTCGAACCGGAACAGGGTGCGCCCGGCGAAGACGGGGAATCCACCGGAGAACTCGGCCGTGCACACGCCGCCGGGGGAGCACACGCGCTCGACGTGCGCGCGGGCTTCGATACGGATCAGGACGGGAACATCGAGACAGTCGTGCTCGATTCGACGAACAAAGACCCGCGGAACAACGTCAGTGGCGTCACCGGAATCGAGTACAATCCGAACGAGGCTATCGGAAACGACAACGAAGTGGATTTCATCTTCGAGAGCAGCCTCCCCAGCGATGCCGGCAACGCCGTACAGGGCGACAGCGTCGAGTTCGATATCACGTTCGAACTGCTCCAGGAGCCGAGCGGTTCGTCCGTCGCCATTACCGGCGATTCGAGCTGGGCGAGCAACCAGCCCTGGCAGCCCACGACCAACGAGGCACACACCGGCGAAGGATCGTGGTACGCGGGGAGTCAAGCGACGAAGCGCACGCTTTACTTCGGGAGTGAGTTCTCCAGCTTTCACGACCTCCCGAAATTCACGGTCGACGATATAAACGACATCACGTACTGGCTCAAGAGTCCCGAAGGCCTCGGCGGGGCCGACGACAGCGGGTCGGACATCTACCTGACCATCTACACGAAACCCGAGGACGACGGCGAGGACGCCTCGTGGTACGATAGTCGGTTGCAGGCGCTACCAGCGGACGCCGACGGGGGGAGTCCGAACTTCGTAACGGGCGAATGGAACGAGTTCGGAACGTCAAGCAGCGCACAGCACCAGTTGCGCTTCTACGACCACGTCCCGTCCGTCCCGAAGCCGGCGGCGAGTGATCAACCGACTCTGAGCGACCTGCAAGGCGGCGACTACGACTGGGACGACGCCTTCCCCGGCTCGTCCGGCGACGAGCATCCCGAAAACAGTTATCACGACGAGACGGTCCTGGCGCTTTCGTTGCAGACAGCGAGCGGCGACAGTGACCTCGATATGTACCTCGACGATATCGTCCTCGACCTATCGTCGAGCGGGACGTTCAGCATCGACCTCGAACCCTGACGCCATGACCCAAAACGGTATCCCGATTCCAACGGGGTACGTTCGCGAGTGAGCCACCCCTGAACCAGACATAATCGAACCGTAATTTACACATATTATAAAACACCAATATCTAAATGGTAGCCAACAAACAATAGATAACTAACATGCCATCTGCATTCTATTATAGCGCTCGCTCTCGGCTCGTGTCTCGGGGGCTTCCCCGTGACCGAGCGACTTTTAGAGGAGGATTCGATGACGCTTCATCTAACCGGGTTCTATTCGACGTGATCGGGTCGAGTTCCGTTAACGCGGGTGATCGCGGTGCTCCGTGAACTCCTCGCTCGCCTGACGAAGATGGGCGTCCGGCAGACGGCGCTCGTGTTACTCATCACCGGGGTCGTCGTCGCTGGCGCCGGGTTCGGGTTCGTCGGGACGCTCACCGACGGCGCCGACGAGCAGACCACGACCCCGACCACCACGCCGGCGCCGCCCGACCCGACCGTGACCACTCAGCCGACCGCGACGACCACCGCGACCGAGTCGACCGCGACGACCGACGCGAGCGATGCCGACGAGGCCGCGCTCGATCCCGAGACGGCGACGACGACCACCCCGGAGACGACCACGGCGCCCGACCCCGTCGCGCCGAACGCGACGCTCGCGCTCTCGGCGTCGGACCCGCCGACGGTGCGCAACGACGACGGCGCGGTCGAGCGCGTCGCGGGGAACCTCACCGGCGCGCTCGACTGGACCGCGGGCGCGAGCGTCACCCGAGTTGCGCTGGTCGTCCAGACCTGGACGCCAGACTCGGAGTGGCGCGAATCCCGGCGCGTTGAGGTCGAGCCGAACGGGTCGAGTCTCGCCGTCGAAGCGGCGCTGGGCGGGACCGAACTGGTCTACGCCGAGGGCGACCGGGCGAGCGAATTCGACGTCGACGAGGACGGCGCGAACGTCTCCCGGGAGGGGTTCGTCTCCGTCACCGGCGTGTTGTTCGACGCGAACGGTAGCGAACTCGATCGCGTCTCGACCGTCGACGGCTACGCCGTCCGGGTGATCAACGAGGAGGCCCCGACGGTCTACGCGTTCGGCGGGTCGGACGGCGAGCCGTCGGTCCGACTCGGCGACGGCGAGGCGGCTCCGGCGGTCCTCGACGTGGCCGGCGTGGCTCCCGGGTACTCCGGGGAGGGTCGGCTGGCGATCACCAACGACGGCGACGACGAGGGCGTGCTCCGTGCGTCGATCGCGGCGATCGCGGAGCGCGAGAACGGGCTGACCGAACCCGAGCGCGCCGTCGACGACTCGCCGTCGAGCGGCGAGCTGGCCGCCGCGCTCGACGTGCGAATCAGCCTCGAAGACGAGTCGGGCGAAACCGTCGCGTATCTCGCGGGCGACGACTCGTCGTACGTCGCGCTCGGGAGCCAGTCGCCCGAGCAGTTGAGCGCCCGGACCCGTCTCGACGCCGGGGAGACGGTCGACCTCGTCGCCGAGTGGCGCGTCGACGCCGACGTCGGCAACGAGATCCAGAGCGATTCGGTCAGCTTCGATTTCAACGCAACCGTCGTCGACGACGCGAGCGCACTGCAGGACGCGGGGGCGCCGACAGCCCCGACCGATTTAGTCGGGAAAAATGATATTATCACACGTCCGAGAGACATGACCGGGGGGACCGCATAATGGCGTGGAACGACACCGACCTCTCGCGGGCCGCGGCGCTGGCGGGCATCGTGATCGTCGTCTGCGCGTTCACGAGCGGCGCGTACACCTACGGACTGCTCTCCGATCAGGAGTCGACGACGGTCTCGATCACCGCCGATTTCGAACCGACGACCACGCCGGACCCGCCCGGACGGAACGTCGTCGCGACGACGTCCTGTCACACGGTGACCCTAGAGAACGAAGGAAAAGGAAACGTCATCGTCCAAATCGAGAGGGTAGACGATCGTGTGATTTGGGTGGGAACGGTCCACCACAAAGTGAAGACGAGGGCGACTCTGCCCGCCGGCGAGTACGAACTCACGGCCGGACGGGGGATTGGTTGGCTCGGCGAGAAGAAGGCAGGGAAAAAGCCGTCGTGGACCGTGAACGGCAAGAAGGTAGCGACGCTGACCGTGAGCGAGTGTCGGGCAGAGGAGTCGAACAGCGACGACGACGCGAGTAGCGCAACAGCGTTCGGTTCGAGTTCGGTTGCCGAAACAGAAGACACTCCCACCCCCACTACGGCCCCCGACGAGTCCGGAAACGAGACAGTTCGCGAGACCGCCGAGACGACTACTGCACCGACGACTACCGCCACGAACGAGACGACCGTCACGGAGACGGCGACGACGACCGACGCCACTCCGAACGAAACGACCACTCCCACAACAGTCGCGAACGAGACCACCACGACCGAGAGCGAAACGACCACCACCACGACCGAGAACGAAACGACCACCACCACGACGACCGAGAGCGAAACGACCACCGCGACCGAAACCCCGCAATCGACTACCGCGAACCGAACGACGACCGAGACTACCACTACGACTGAGACCGAGACATGAGCCGAGAACAATCGCTACGCCAGCGCGTCGCCTCGATAAACACCGCAAGCGCCCTCCGAACGCTTGGATTCGTCGTCTTGCTCGCGATCGTCGTCCCGTTCGTCGTCGTCGCCGTCCCGCAGGTCGTGGGCGCGGACGCGAGCCACGTCGTCCTCTCGAGCAGTATGTCGCCGGCGATCCACGCCGGCGACGTGGTCGTGGTCGACGGGGTCGCGACCGACGCGATCGAGGAGGGCGACGTCATCACCTACGAGCCGCCCGCGGACCACGAACTCGCGGACGTGAATCTGGTGACCCACCGGGTCGTGTCGGTGACCGAACAGGGCGGCGAGCGCCACTTCAAGACCAAAGGCGACGCCAACGAGGAGGCCGACCGAGCGCTGGTCCCGGCCTCGAACGTCGAGGGCCGAGTCATGTTCCACATCCCGTTCGTCGGTCGGGTGATCTCGTTCGCTCAGTCGGGGCCCGGGATCGTGGCCCTGATCGTCGTTCCCGGCGTCCTGCTCGCGGTATCGGAGCTCTACGACCTGTACGTCGCGGCCTCCGGGGACTGAGACCGAGCGATCCCGGGCCGTCTACCCCCCCGCCCGTCGTACGGTGTCCGCAGGTCATCACGCCGCCGAACGCGCTCGTTTCTCCCCGATAAGCCGGGGTTACCCTCGCTTAGACCCCCCGTAACCCCGCGGCCCGATCGTTTCAGTTTTGGAACGGTTTTGAACGGACGACTACGTTATACCGCCGTCCGAGCAAGCGTTTGCAGTACACTCGTCGACGGCGGGTCGCTCCGCCGCGAGGGATCAAACTCCATGAGTTCAGACACGACAGGGGCGATAGCAGAGGCCGCAGTCGAGACCGTCGCGACGCTTTGTGAGGACCGCGAGCTCGTCGTCGTATCGAACCGCGAACCGTACAGTCACCACCGCGAGGACGGGGAGGTCGTCGTCGACAGGCCGGCCGGCGGGCTGACCGCGGCGCTCGACCCGGTGATGCAAGCCGTCGAGGGAACGTGGGTCGCGTGGGGCGACGGCGACGCCGACCGCGAGACGGTCGGCCCCGACGGCGTCGTCGCCGTCCCGCCCGAGGACCCCAGCTACGACCTGCGGCGGGTGTGGCTCACCGACGAGCAGGTCGACGGCTACTACCGGGGGTACAGCAATCAGGTGCTGTGGCCGCTGTGTCACCTCGACACCGCGAAGATGACGCCCGAGCCGTCGTACTGGCGGGCCTACCGCGAGACAAACGACGACTTCGCCGACGCGGTGCTCGGCGCGACCGACAGCGACCCCGTAGTGTGGTTTCAGGACTACCACCTCGCGCTCGCGCCCCGGCGGGTCCGGGACGCCCGGCCCGACGCCTTTCTCGCGCACTTCTGGCACATCCCGTGGCCGTCGTGGGACGTGTTCCACGCCTGCCCGCAGTACGAACAGTTGCTCGACGGCCTGCTTGCCAACGACCTGATCGGCTTCCACACCGACGAGTACTGCCGGAACTTCCTCGACTGCGTCGACGCCGCGACCGACGCCCGCGTCGACCGGGCCAATCGGAGCATCGCCCACCGGGGCCGGCGGACGTTCGTGCGGTCGTTCCCGCTTGGCATCGACGCCGCCCGGCAGGCCGAACTCTCGGAGACCGAGGCCGGCGACGACTTCTGGGCGTCGTTCAGCGAGAAACACGGCCTCGTCGGGGACCACCGGTTCGCGCTCGGGGTCGAGCGCCTCGACTACACGAAAGGCATCGAGCAACGCCTCGACGCGCTCGAACTGTTCTGGGCCGAGCACCCCGAGTGGCGCGAGGAGTTCACATACCTCCAGAAGAGCATCGAGAGCCGCGGCGACATCGGCGACTACCAGCGCCTCCAGAGCCGTGTCGGCGACGCCATCGATCGGGTCAACGACCGATTCGGGACCGACGACTGGACGCCGGTGGTCGCGGTGACCGAACACCTTCCCGAGGCCGGGCTCGCGGCGCTCTACCGGGAGGCCGACCTCGCGCTCGTCACCCCGGTCCGGGACGGGATGAACCTCGTCGCGAAGGAGTTCGTCGCGGCCCAGACCGCCGACCCCGGCGTGCTGGTGTTGAGCGAACTCGCGGGCGCGAGCGAGCAACTCGGAGAGGGGTCGATTCTGGTCCACCCCCACGACCCCGAGAGCGTCGCCGACGCCATCGAGGAGGCCCTCGGGATGAGCGAGCGGGCGCGGCGCGTTCGGATCGCCGACCTCCAGCGGGTGGTCCACGCCGAGGACGTCTACGCGTGGCTCGAATCGACCTTCGAGACCGCGGCCGCGATCGAGCGCGGCCGGCGGTCGGCCCCGGCCGAACCGACCAGATGACCGACGAAGCGACCGACGCCCCCGAGACCCCGCCGGCGATCAGCGAGCACCTCTACGCGCTGGTCGAGGGGCTGGTCGACCGCGACGGCCTGCTGGTCGCTCTCGACTTCGACGGGACGCTCGCGGCCATCGAGGGGCGCCCGGAGGCGGCGACGTTGCCCGACGCGACCCGCGAGGTCGTCGCGGCGCTGGCCGACCGCCCGGACGTGGAAGTCGCGGTCGTCAGCGGCCGCGAACTGGCCGACGTACGCGAACGGGTGGCGATCCCGAGCGCCTCGTACGCCGGGAATCACGGCCTCGAGCTCCACACCGACGAGTACGTCGTCCACCCCGCCGCCGAGGCGGCCGAGACCGCCATCGCGGAGGTCTGTGAGCAGGTCGCCGCCGAGCTCGCCGACGTCGAGGGCGTCATCGTCGAGAACAAGGGCGTGACCGCGACGGTCCACTACCGACTGGTCGAGGACGCGGCGGTCTCCGCCGTCGTCGAGACGGTCGAGTCGCTTGCGGCCGCCCGCGAGGACCTTCGACTCACGACCGGCAAGGAGGTGCTCGAACTCCGGCCCGCGGTCGAGTGGGACAAGGGCGAGGCGGTCGCTCGATTGCGCGACGAACTCGTCCCCGAGGACGCCGCGTGGCTACCGATATACGTCGGCGACGACACCACCGACGAGGCGGCGTTCGCGGTGCTGGCCGACGACGGCGTCGCGATCAAGGTCGGCGACGATCCGGCGACCGACGCCGGCTACCGGGTCGCCGATCCCGAGGCGGTCCGGACGGTGCTGTCGTGGCTCGGGACCTACGGCGTCGAGTTCCTCGACCGCGCGCCCGACGAGGTCCCGACCGAGACCGCGTAACGCCGCGTTGAATCCCGGCCCCCCGCGAAAACGATGTGAACGGTCGGCTCGGTTTAGTCGCCGACTCGCGCAGTTTCTCTCGGATCATGGCTACCGACAACCGCGACGACGACGGCGAGGAGTCGGGCGAACGAGCGGACGCCACCATCGGTCGGTATCAGAACGGCGGCCGCGAGGCGGACGCCGGTCGCGAGCGGCGCCGAACCGACCCCGCCGAGCGACGGACCGATCGGGGCCGGGCCGCGGCGCGACCGCCGGTCGGCCACCGGTACGGCTCGCGCGAGCGACCACGGTCCGACCGGCCGCCGCGACGGTACGGATCGCGACCGCCGACGAACGCGGCGCCGGCGACCGAACCCCGCGTCGAAAGCGGCTCCGCCGGCGAGCGGAGCGACCCCGGCGCGGGCGAGCCCGGAGATCGCGACCAGACCGCGACCGGCGGAGCGTCCACCCCGCGACAGGAGCCCGAACCGGAGCGGCGATCCGAGAGACCGCGAGCGACGAACGAACCGGACGCGTCGACGACCGACGAGTCCGACTCCGAGCGAGTAGACTCGGAGCGACGCGGCGGACGGAGCGGCGACCGACCGGAGTCCGGCGAGGAGTCCCGACGAGACGACGCCGAGTCGTCCCGACGGCAGACCGGCGAGCCGGGAGCCGGCGACCGAGGAGACGCGTCGCCGCCGAAACGGACCCAACCGCTTCGCGAGCCCGCCGACGCCCGGACGGCCGACGAGCAGTCCCGATCGGCGGGCGTCGACCGGGAGAAAGAGACGCGCCGGTACGGCGGCCCGCGCGAGGACGACGCGTCGGATCGGGCGGGCGGACGCGAGCGCGAACTCCGGGAGTACGAGCGGCGGATGGACCGCGAGCGAGACCGCCAACGCGAGTTCAAGCGCGACAAGAGCGGGAACCGCTACCGACGAGGTTAGTCGTCGGTGGCGTCGGTGCGGGCGGTCCGGCGGGCCGCTCGCTCGATGAACTCCTCGGGGAGCTCGTCGATCTCGCCGGCCTGAACGCCCCACAGGTGGGCGTAGAGGCCGTCTTCGCCGAGCAGATCGTCGTGGGTGCCCCGCTCGACGATCCGGCCGCCTTCGAGGACGGCGATCTGGTCGGCGTCCTTGATCGTCGAGAGCCGGTGGGCGATCGAGAACGTGGTTCGATCCTCGGTGAGGTCGTCGAGACTGCGCTGGATGAGCATCTCGGTCTCGGTGTCGACGTCGCTGGTCGCCTCGTCGAGCACGAGTATCTCGGGGTCTTTGAGGACAGCGCGCGCGATGGAGATGCGCTGGCGCTGGCCGCCCGAGAGCTTGACCCCGCGCTCGCCGACCTCGGTGTCGTAGCCCTCGGGGAGGTTCGTGATGAACTCGTGGGCCTCGGCGGCCTTGGCGGCCTCGACGATCTCCTCGTGGTCGGCGCCGAACGAGCCGTAGGCGATGTTCTCTGCGACCGTGCCGTAGAACATGAAGGTGTCCTGGCTGACGTATCCGATGGCCTGCCGGAGGCTCGGCAGGCTTACGTCCCGGAGGTCGGTGCCGTCGATCCGAATGGCTCCCTCGTCGACGTCGTACATCCGCAACAGAAGCTTGAGGACCGTCGACTTGCCCGCGCCGGTGGGACCGACCAGCGCGAGCGTCTCGCCGCCGTCGACCTCGAAGGAGATGTCCTCGACGATCGTCTCGTCGTCGTCGTAGCCGAACGTCACGTCGTCGTAGACGACCTCGCCCTCGTCGACGGTCAGCTCCTCGGCGTCTGGGTCCTCAGTGATGCGGCTCGGCTCGTCCATCAGGCCGAAGATGCGAGCGCTGGAGGCGTACGCGCGCTGGTACATGTTGATGATCGAGCCGAACTGGGCCATCGGCCAGATGAACCGCTGGGTCAGCAGGATGAACACGACGAACTCGCCGCGGCTGAGTTCGCCGGTGAACAGCCACGGTCCCTGCCCGTTGAACACCCAGAGCCCGCCGACGATGAACGTCAGCGCGAACCCGAGCCCCGAGAGGATCTGGAGCGACGGGAAGAACTTGATCCGGGTGATGATCGCCCCCCAGTTGGCGCCGAAGTAGTCGTCCGAGACCTCCTCGACGCGGTCGGACTCGTAGGACTCGGTGTTGCTGGTCTTGATGACCTGAATCCCGCCGAGGTTGTTCTCGAGCCGGGAGTTGACTTTGCCGACCGTCGACCGGACCTCGGCGTACTTGGGCTGGATGATCTCGACGAACTTGTAGGTGAAAAACGCGATGAGCGGCACCGGCACCATCGCGACCAGCGCGAGCTGCCAGTTCATGCTGAACAGGATGACCGCGATGGCGACGACCATCACGCCGAGCCGGAACCCGGAGTTCATCCCGTCGTTGAGGAACCGCTCGAGCCGGTTCACGTCGTTCGAGAGGATCGACATCATCTCGCCGGTCTGCTTGTCGGCGAAAAAGTCCATGTTGAGCCGCTGCATCTTGTCGTAGGTGTCGGTCCGGACCGAGTGTTGGATGTTCTGGGCGAACGAGTTCCACCCCCAGTTGCGCGCCCAGTGGAACGCCGCGCCGAACCCGAACGCGCCCGCGATGATCGCGACCGAGAACCAGAACTGATCGGATGCGGCCGCGGGGGCGATCCGGGTCGCGAACCCCTCGGAGACGAGCGGGATCTGATTCGAGAGCGCGACCGCGTACGCGACCCCCTCGCCGTCGGCGAACAGCGCGTCGATGGCGACGCCGAGAATGAGCGGCGGGAGCAGATTCAGGACCCGAGCGAAGATGCTCGCGACCACCCCGGTAGCGAACGCGAGTCTGTTGTCCGACCCGTATTCGAGGAACAGTCGCTTCATCGGATTCTCCGCGTTCTCCCGTTGTTCCTCGAAGGGGTCGTCGTCCTCGTCAGGGAGTGTCATTGTCACTTCGGAATGGTTCGGCTCTTGAAAATGTTTCCTTCGAATCGAAACACGCGCTCCGAGTGGGTGCCCATCGGACCGTTCAGTACGGAAACGGCGGTCTTATGGCTGGCGATAGTGTGAGAAAAGGTAACGTGGTTGGGGTCCCGACTCCTACAGCGTCCGCTGTTCGGCGGCCGGATCGACGCCCGCCTCGGCCAGATCGCGACGGATGCGCTCTCGAAGCGGGTCGGGGACGGTGTCGCGACCGACCGGGACCGCGGTCTCGCCGTCGCCCTTGACTTTCCAGTAGACGACGCAGTCGCTTGGCGCGTAGTACTCGATACTGTACCGGTCGTCGCCGCCGCCGTAGTGGACGCGCGCGGCGAACCCTTCGGTCCGCCACCCGTCCTGCTCGGCGAGCGCCTCGATCTCGTCCATGCGGGAGGCGTGGGCCCCGGCCGTGGTAGTGATTTCGAAGCCCGGGCGAGAAGGTAAACGTTATTTCCGGCGAGCGGTTGTGTTCGGGTGCGGGGTCTGTGGTCTAGTTGGTCATGACGCGGCCTTTACAAGGCCGAAGTCGGCGGTTCGAACCCGCCCAGACCCACTTCTGACGGCGCCACGCGACGAGCGACGCGAGGAGCCGGCGCCGACGAATTGTCTCTGCGGTAGTGAGGAGCTGATGGGCTGTTGCGGGAGCGAACCCCGAAAGACGACCGGTCGACCTATCTCGAAAGCGAGAACTGTGGATACGGAGGGATTCACGCGAAAAGCCGACGAAAGACGGGACGATGCGGCGAGTAGTTGACTGGCCGTATTCATTTACGCAGTTTTGGAGTCGTTTCGAATACGTTTGACCAATATATCGACGAGCGAGAAAACAGATTGCGAAGCCTTATCCGTGCGACGGGCATTTGTCTATTTGCAATGGCAGAAGGCAACGTTGATTTCTTCAACGACACAGGCGGCTACGGTTTCATCTCGACGGACGACGCGGACGACGACGTGTTCTTCCACATGGAAGACATCGGCGGCCCGGACCTCGAAGAGGGAACTGAGGTAGAGTTTGACATCGAACAGGCCGACAAGGGCCCCCGCGCGTCGAACCTGACGCGTCTTTAATTACGCGGTAGTCCGCCTGACGGCGGTCCGACACGCGTTTTTCCGGAACACTACATCGACAGCGACCGGTTCGTCGTTCGGGACGAATCGCCGCTCGCACAGCGGCGCGAACGCGATCACGCGTCGACTTGCCGACCAGCGGGACGGCGCCGGTCGACTCGCGCATTTCATAACCGTTATACCGGCGAACCGAGTATCTGGGTGTGAGGGCGGCTAGTTCAGCGGACAGAACGCTTGGTTCCGGACCAAGAGGTCATGGGTTCAAATCCCATGCCGCCCGTTCGATTCTCGAAGTGTGATGATCGACGGGGTCGAGTCTGGGAGTCACGGACGCGTCTCGCCCACCGACCGCCGACCGGTCCCAGTAACGGAATCCCCGGAAGTTGATTGCTCGCCGATATGAACTATTATCCGTCGACGCCGTCAAACGGGACCTGCAATGAGAGCAGCAGTTTACCACGGTCGAGAGGACGTACGCGTCGAAGACATCGAACGGCCCGACGGGCCCGGCACAGACGAAGTCCGCGTCGCCGTCGAGGCGTGCGGGATCTGTGGCTCGGACCTCCACGAGTACGCGGCCGGTCCGATCTTCATCCCCGACGAAGGCGAGCCACATCCGGTGACCGGAGAGACGCTCCCGATCCCGATGGGCCACGAGTTCGCGGGGGAAGTGACGGAGGTCGGCGACGACGTGAGCGACCTCTCCGTCGGCGATCAGGTGGCGGTGAATCCGATCGTGTACTGCGACGAGTGCCGGCAGTGTGAGGCGGGCCAGTACCACCTCTGTGAGTCGGGCGGGTTCGTCGGGCTGTCCGGCGGGGGCGGTGGACTCTCCGAGGAGGTCGTCGTCCCCGAGGAGAAGGCCGTCGCGCTTCCGGGCTCGGTCCCCACCGAGTACGGCGCCCTCGTCGAGCCGTACAGCGTCGGCTTCCACGCGCTCCGGACGAGCGATTTCGACGCCGGCGATTCGGTCGCGGTGTACGGCGCGGGCCCGATCGGCCTGACGGTGATTCAGGTGCTCCGGGCGGCCGGGGCGGGGACGATCTACGCGGTCGAACCCCAGGACTCGCGGCGCGAGCTCGCGGCCGAGGTCGGCGCGGACGAGGCGCTCTCGCCGATCGAGACCGACGCGGTCGAGTACATCACCGAGCGGACCGACGGCGGCGTCGACGTCGCGTTCGAAGTCGCGGGGATCGAACAGACCGTCCAAGACGCGGTCGCGTCGACCGCCTCGGGCGGGAACGTCACGATCGTCAGCATTTTCGAGGACAGCGTGGAACTCCAGCCCAACGAGTTCGTCATGGGCGAGCGGACGCTCACCGGGACGCTCGCCTACCAGGGCGGTCCCCGGTCGGACGAGGAGTTCGGTGCGGTCCTCGACATGTTCGACTCCGGAGCCCTCGATCCGGAGGCGCTGATCAGCAGTCGAATCGAACTGGAGAGCGTCGTCGAAGACGGCTTCGAGGCGCTCCTCGACTCGGACCGAGAGGAAGTGAAGATTCTCGTCGAACTCTAATCGGCCGCCCGTCGACAATCCCGACGCGCGGAGACGGCGCGCGTCGTCTGGACTCGTTTCCTCGTCTCCGACCGGACTGGGGACTCACCGCGGGTCGGGAACCCAAAGCGGCGAATGGGAACGAGTACCGCGGATGGGAAACTGATTTGTTAGCGACGTGAGTACTGCGACCGTACCGTTCGCGCGGCGACCGACGCCGGTCGCTGTGGCCGAGACCCACAACGTTCAAACGACGACCTTTCGTTTCGAAACACAATGGAACCCGCGACGCCGGACGACTCGATAACCGAAGGCGGGTTAGTCCGACCGATGTTCCGGTTGGCGTGGCCGATCGTTGTCATCCAGCTCCTCCAGGTGACCTACAACATCGCCGACACCTTCTGGCTGGGGCGGCTGTCGGCCGACGCGGTCGGGGCGATCAGCCTCGCGTTCCCGCTCATCTTCCTGCTCATCTCGATCGCGGGCGGGTTCACCACCGCGGGCTCGATTCTGGTCGCTCAGTACACCGGGGCCGACAGCGAGGGTTCGGCGGGCAAAGTCGCCGGCCAGATCCTGATGTTCGTCACGATCCTCGCGGTCCTGTTGAGCGCGATCGGCTACGTCGCGACCGAGCCGATGCTGGCTGTCCTCCCGAGCCAAGGCCAGACGACCGCCCAGATCATCCCGCTGGCGGCCGACTACATGGAGGTGTTCTTCCTCGGCCTGCCGTTCCTGTTCGGCTTCTTCGTGTTCTCGGCGCTGATGCGAGGCTACGGCAACACCCGGACGCCGATGCGGGTGATGGTCGTGAGCGTCGCGCTCAACGTCGTGTTGGACCCGGCGCTCATCTTCGGCTGGGGGCCGTTCCCGGCGATGGGGATCGAGGGCGCGGCGCTGGCGACCATCTTCTCGCGGGGCGTCGCCAGCCTGCTCGGGTTCTACATCCTGTTCGTCGCGCGGGCCGGTCCCGACGTCCGCCTCGAGTACCTGTTGCCCGACGTCGGCTACATCTGGGACATCGTCCGGATCGGCGTCCCCTCGACGCTCGAACAGTCGATGAGCGCGCTGGCGATGATCACCCTGACCGCGATGGTGGTCCAGTTCGCGCCGCCGGTGGTCTCGGCCTACGGGCTGGGCAACCGGCTCGCGTCGCTGGTCTTTCTGCCGGCGATGGGGCTGGGCCGGGCGACCAACACGATGGTCGGCCAGAATCTGGGCGCGAAGAAGACCGACCGGGCCGAGCGGGCGGTCTGGCTCGCGGCGAAAGCCGGCGCGGCTGTGATGTTCGTGGTCGCGGTCGTCGCCGCGCTCGTCCCCGAGCCCATCGTCTCGGTGTTCATGGCGACCGGCACCGACGCGGCCGCCCAGACCGTCGCGTACGGCTCGGAGTACCTCCGGATCCGGTCGGTCGAGTTCACGTTCATGGCGGTCCTGCAGGTGATGCTCGGGGCCTACCGGGGCGCCGGCAACACCAAGACCGCGATGGCGTTCTCCGTGCTCGCGCTCTGGATCGGCCGGGTGCCGACGGTCTACTACCTCGCGTTCGTCGCGGACTGGGGGCCGACCGGCATCTGGGTCGGGATGGCGCTGGGCAACGTCGTCGGCGCGATCGTGGCCGCGCTGTGGTTCACCCGCGGGACGTGGAAAGAGACGGTTATCGGCGAGGGAGACGACGAAGAAACGCCGCCCGAGTCGCCGACGCCGGACGCCGCCGGCGCCGACGGGGAGTGAGCTACAGCGGCACCTCGGTGCCCGCGTCTCGCGTCTCGGCCGCGTCGAAGACGTGTTCGGCGGCCGCCGCGTCCAGCACCGCAGTCCCGACGCTCTCGACCACGAGAATCTCGTCCGCGCGCTCGCGGCCCCGATCGCCGTCGAACACCACAGACAGCGGCGCGAAGTCCTCGGCGTCGAGTCCCGCCTCGCGCGCATCGCCGATCTCCGCGACCTCCGCGGGCACGTCGGCGAACAGCCGGCTCGCGCGCTCGAAGGTCTCGGCGTCGAGTTCGCGCATCTCCGCCTCGTAGGCCCCGACCGCGACGACGAGCGTCCCGGGGTCGAGCGCCCCGCCGTCGAAGACGGGGTCGGTGGCGGTGGTCGCGGTCACCACGACGTTCGCGCCGGCGACCGCGGCTTCGGGCGCGTCGACCGGCTCGGCGGGGACGCCGAGTTCGTCGCCGAGGTCGGCCGCACACTCGCGTTTCGAGTCGCTCGGCGAGTAGACCCGAACCGCGTCGAGATCGGTCGCGGCGTCGATGGCGCGGGCCTGCCAGCGAGCCTGCGTGCCCGCCCCGAGGAGCCCGAGCGTCACCGGGCCGGTCGCGAGTTCGGCCGCCGCGAGCCCGCCGATACACCCCGTCCGGGCGTTGGTGATGCGGGTCCCCGCGAGGTAGCCGGCCGGCAGACCCGTGTCGGCCGCGGTCAGCGCGATCTGGGCGTTGACCGTCGGCAGGCCCCGTTCGGCGTTGCCCTCGTGGACCCCGACCAGTTTCGTCGCGTAGTAGTCGGCCCCGCGGACGTACGCGGGCATCACCAGCCCGGTGCCGGCCGGATCGGAGCCGTCGGGCCCCGCGCCGACCGGGAAGTGGGGCCGCTCGGGGCGCTCTACTTCGTCGCGGCCCTGCCTGACGAACGCCTCGCGGACCACGGGGAGCAGTTCGGACAGCGAGAGGCACTGTGCGACCGCCGAGTCTGAGAGGACACGAACCATACCGGCGGTTCGGACGGGGTCGGGTTAGCGCTTGTCCCGGTCGTCGAGTCCCGGCGCCGGTCAGAACGACTCGTCGCTTCCCTCGTCTTGGGCGCTCCCCGCGCCCCGATCCGAGTAGCCCTGCCGACCCACCGCCTCGCTTCCGACCCGGTTCAGGACGGCCTGTCGCACCTCGTCGGCCGATTCGAACTCCTCGTCGCCGCCGGTCACCAGCACCTCGCGAAACGACTCGGTGCCGTCGGACATCCCGATCTCGCGGTCGCCGTACCGGTCGAGCAGTTCGTCGGCGGAGACGGGGTACTCTTCGTCTTCGAGGTCGTCCTCGACGTCGCCGAAGTCGATGCCAAGTTCGCGGTCGTCGTCGCCTGATTCGCTCATAGCGAGCGTACGCCGCGAGTCCGAATAAGCCGTGTGGCCCCATATCGGGAGCTACAAGTCCGCGGTCGCCCTGCGTCCGGACATGCACCTCTCGGACGCGACGTGGACCGACGCCGACGCCGCCGCGACCGACCTCGCGGTGGTCCCGGTCGGCAGTACCGAACAGCACGGCCCCCACGCCCCGCTCGGGACCGACGCCTACACCGCAGAGGCGGTCGCGGAGGCGGGGGCGACGGCCTACGACGGGGAGGTGGTCGTCGCGCCGGCGATCCCGATCGGAGTGGCGGCCGAGCACCGCCAGTTCACCGGCACGCTGTGGGTGAGCGAGGACACCTTCCGGAACTACGTCCGCGAGACGGTCGCGAGCCTCGCCCACCACGGCTGGGACCGGGTCGTGCTCGTCAACGGCCACGGCGGCAACGTCTCCGCGCTCCGGGAGGTCGCGGGCGCGATCGCTCGCGAGGACGACGCCTACGCCGTTCCGTTTACGTGGTTCGAAGCGGTCGGGGATCACAGCGACGAGATGGGCCACGGCGGACCCCTCGAAACCGCGCTGTTGCGCGCGATCGCGCCCGAGTTGGTCCGAGAGGACCGCATCGAGGCCGCCCGCGAGGGCGGCGCCGACGGCTGGGGCGAGTGGGTCAGCTACGCGAATCTCGCGTTCGATTCGGCGGAGTTCACCGACAACGGCGTGGTCGGGGACCCGACCGCGGGCGACGCCGACCGGGGAGACGAACTGCTCGAACTGGCGAGCGCGGCGCTGGCGGCGCTACTGGAGGCGGTCGAGTCGCGCGACGCGAGCCGACCGCCCCACAAGTAACGGCCGAAGGCTCGGGCTCAGGCTTCTGCGGGTTCGGCGTCCTCGTCGGCGTCGTCGGCGTCGGTGGCCTCGGACTCGTCGTCGAGCCCTTCGAGCGCGTTCTTCAGCGCCGGGATCGTGCTCGTGAGTTCGCCGACCTGCGACTTGGCGTCGGCCACGTCGTCGATGGCGGTCTCCAGACGCTCGATCTCGGCTTCGAGGTCGTCGGCGTCCTCGAAGGCGTCGGCGCGCTCGCCCATCGTGTACCACTTCTTGGCGTCCCGGAGGTGGTCCTCGGCGTCGCCGGCGTCCAGCGACGAACTCAGGGCGTTGAGCGCGCCGAGGGTGTTGTCGGCGTCGAGTTCCCAGACGTCGTCGGCCGCGGGGAGCGCGGCCGCCGCGTCCGCGAGGCTCGACTCGACGTCGTCGCGGACCTCGGTCGCGGCCTCGCCGAACAGTTCGTCCTCGTCGAGTGTCGATTGGCTCATACGTTCGGTTTCGGCCCCATCATGTTTAAAACCATGCCCGAAACCGGAAGTGAAACCCACCAACGCGACGGGTGAGTCTCGACCGAAACCGAAAACGACGACCCGGTGAGGGTCGACCGGGGCGTCGGCGTCGACGGACCGGCGTACGGCGGCCCGGCGGCGTGACCTCTCTCGAAGCCAATGCTTATCTTTCGCGGACCAGAACCGGTCCGTATGGAAGATATCTTCGTCGGACGGCTCATGTCCTCGCCCGTAAAGACGGTATCGCCGGACACGCCGGCCCACCGCGCGGCCGAGACGATGCTCGACGAGGGCATCGGCTCGGTCATCGTCACGAGCGACGACGGCCGCCTCGAAGGCATCCTCACCGCGACCGACTTCGTCCACGTCGCCGCCGAACAGCGGTGGGCGAGCGACGCGACAGTCGCGACCTACATGACGACCGACGTGACCACTACGACGGCGAACGCGGAGGTCCGGGAGATCGCCGACCTGATGGTGGACAACGGGTTCCAGCACGTCCCGGTCGTCGACGACGAGGACAACGTCGTGGGCATCGTCACCACGACCGACATCACCGCCTACCTCTCGACGGTCCGGACGCCCAGCCCGTCGTAGTCGATCACTCCGAGACGGAGTCGACTCGCATCCGCGGGTAGCCGTCGTCCATCTCCATCCGCGCGGTGACGCCGACTCCCTCGCGGTCGACGACGATCTCGACCTCCATGAACCGCCCCGTGAGCTCGGTGTACTCGGCGGGCGCGTCGGCGAGTTCGGCCTCGAGCTCGTCGGTCAGGATCTCGACGGTCACCGCCTCGCAGAACGGCTGGTTCTCGATCGACTCCTCGATGGCGGCCCCGAGGCTCGCCGCGTTCCGGGGGCTGACCGGCGTCCCGGCGAACTGGTGGTAGAGCGCGCCGAACTTGATGCCCGCCTCGAAGCAGGCCGACTCGCGGTCGGTTGGGTCCATGGCCGAGAGTGGGCGCCCCGACCGCTAAGTTCCTGCCCTTTCGCGGGCTGGTCTGTCCGCCGTCGCGCCAACGTATTTACGCCAGCGGGGCGTTGGGTCGGCGATGGAAGACAGCGACGCCAGAGACGAGGCGATCGATCACCTCCGGGACGCGCTCGACGCCGACGACGCCGAGCCGAAGGACTTCCACGTTCGGCAAGCGCTCCAGTTGCTCGACGTCGACGAGGAGTCGTCCGACGCCGGTGAAGACGGCTCGTCGGCGGACCGAGCGTAGCCCCGGGATGTCGACGGACCGGGGCCCAGACGCCCACGGAACACGGAATACCTATCCGTGTCGACCGCCTCTCGACCGTATGGACTACACAGCCAGCCTCGACCGCGCGATGGACGCGACCCCGGACTTCGAAGGCCAGACCGACCGGTTCAGCTATCCGGACGCCGAGGCCCAGAAGGACGGCGCGTTCACCCGACTCACCAACTTGAGCGACATCGCCGACGCGCTCGGCCGCGATCCCGAGCACGTCCACAGCACGCTCCAGCGCGAGCTCGGGACCAACGGGAAGCTCGAAGAGGGCCGCGCCCGCTACAACGGGACCTTCTCGGGCGGGGACTTCGACGCCGCCATCGAGAGCTACATCGAGGAGTTCGTCCTCTGCTCGGAGTGTGGGCTTCCCGACACCCGGCTCGTCCGCGAGAACCGCAACCTGATGCTTCGATGTGACGCCTGCGGGGCGTTCCGGCCGGTCACCAAGCGCTCGACGTCGAGCCAGACCCAGAGCCGGGACGCCGTCGAGGAGGGTGCCACCTACGAGGTCAAGATCACCGGCACCGGCCGGAAGGGCGACGGCGTCGCCGAGAAGGGCAACTACACCATCTTCGTGCCCGGCACTCAGGAGGGCGACGTGGTCCAGATCTACATCAAGAACATCAGCGGGAATCTGGCGTTCGCGCGACTCGCCTGAGCCGCGCGGTTGGGGTTTCTTCGGTCGTTACTCGGTTAGGGGCAACACCACGCCGAACACCAGCGGACACAGCAGGATACCGAGCGTGCCGACGACCTCCATGTCGAACAGAAGCGTCTGTTCCCACGCCGGGAGCGAGGCGTGCATCGTCGCGGCGGTCAGTTCGCCGCCGGCACCGACCGCGAGGAGCGCCAGACTCAGCAGGAAGCCGCGTTTGGCCAACCGTTCGTACTCCAGATCGCCGTATCGTCCCATAGCGACGAAGTCCGGCGAGGAAGCCGAAAAGACTTGCTACATTCGACCGAGGCGAAAAGACGATAGCCGTCAGGCCCATCGCTCGAAGCGAATGTACGGAATCCTCACCGAGATCGGATCGGAACTGCTCGCGCTCGTGTTGTACGGCGGGATGACGGTCGCGCTGTCCGCGCTTGGCGTCGCGGCCGAGTACAACGGCCTCCAGCAGTTGGTCGGGGGCGACCGACTGCTCGCGGCCTGGTACGCCTACGTCGGACTCGTCGCGCTCGCGTTCGCGACGATGCTCGCACGGCGGAAAGTCCGCCCGCGGCTCGGGTGACTCCCGAGGAGCCGGGGCCGGAGACTGACCGCCCCGAATCGTACCTTACTTATCGCGGCCCTTCGTCTCTCGACCTGAATGGACGACCCAGTCCTGCTTACGGGCGCGGAGGGCCGCGTCGGGCAGGCCATCCTCTCGGAGCTGTCTGGGAAGTACGACTGGCGACTGCTCGATCGGGACCCGCCGACCCGCGACGTCGACCACGAGTTCGTCGTCGCCGACATCACCGACGAGGAGGCGGTCCGCGAGGCGGTCGAGGGCGTCGGCGCCGTCGTGCATCTGGCGGGCGATCCCCGCCCCGAGGCGCCGTGGGACAGCGTGCTGGCGAACAACATCGACGGCACCCGGACGGTGCTGAAGGCGGCGGTCGACGCCGGCGTCGAGAAGTTCGCGTTCGCCTCCTCGAACCACGCGGTCGGCGCGTTCGAGACCGACGAGCGCACCCCGGAAATGTACCGCCCCAGCGACGAGTTCCGACTCGACGGGACCGAACTCCCCCGACCGAGCAACCTCTACGGCGTGAGCAAGGCCAGCGGCGAGGTGCTCGGGCGTTACTACCACGACCACCACGACCTGAGCGTCGTCTGCGTCCGGATCGGCAATCTCACCAAGGACCATCCGCCGCGTGACTACGAGCGCGGGCAGGCGATGTGGCTCTCTCACCGAGACTGTGCACATCTCTTCGACCGATGTCTCGAAGCCGACTACGATTACGAGATCGTCTACGGCATCTCGGACAACGACCGGAAGTACTACTCGATCGAGCGCGCGAAAGACGTGCTCGGCTACGACCCGCAGGACAACTCCGCGGAGTTCGCCGACGCCGAGGTCGACGAGTAGCCCACTCCGGGGAGACGGCGGCCCCACGGGGCGTGCGACGGCGACCCAAACACCTATTGAAGTGCTTGTCGTACGAGATCGTATGTCACAGACGGACGGACAGCAGTCGGTATCGCGGTGCACGAACTGCGGCTTCGAAGCGGCGTCGGACGGCGACGACTGGGAGAACGTGGAGTCGCCGTCGCTGGGCCGGATGACCAGTTGTCCGGACTGCGGTAGCACGAACGTGACGCTCCGGCGCTAACCGGGGTCGGTAGACCGAAACGGGTCGATTACCCGGCGGCGCGACGGGGTCGATCGGTCACTCGAACAGTCCCTCGACGTCGGTCTCGCGGCGGCGTCGCTCGGCGACGTGCTGGCGCAGTCGCCGAAAGACGATCCCCCGATTGGCGGCGTCGCGCGCGAAGTCCATCACGAACGTGACGAACGAGCTATTGGCCTGCCCATCGGCGAGGTCCTCGCGGGCGTAGTCGACGCCGCGCTCGATGACGGCCTCGTCGTAGCCGTGCTCCTCGGCGAGGGCCACGGCCGCGATCGCGGCGGCGTCGAACTCCAGGTCCTCGGGCACCAGGGCCAGTCCGTCCGCGCGCAAGCGCGGCGGGGCGGCGCGCTCGACGTGTTCCGGATCGGCGGCGAGCGTTCGGAGGCACCGCCGGACCGCGGCGACGTTCACCCCGCGGTAGTCGGCCGGGAGGTCGGCGAGGTACGCCGCCGCGCTCTCGGCGAGCCCCTGCACGCCCACCCAGTTCGCGCCGTGGGCGTGGTGGACCGCGGCGGTGAACTGAATGAGTCCGTGGAGGAACCGCTCGTCGTCGGTGCCGGCGTCGAGGCCGAGCCAGTGGTCCTCCCACGCGTCGTGGGCGGCGTGGTGCTCCCCCGCGTTGTAGACGGCGATGCCCGCCCGGAGGTGGTCGTCCATGCACGAGCAGTACGACGTCGGCGAGCAAATGGCTTCGGGACTCGGACGAGTCGCTGTGCTCGTCGTCGATGCGTCGCGCGAAAAACGTCCCGACGGGGGTTCACGCGAGCGTCGCGAGCGCGAACCACGTCAGGTCGAGAACGTAGTGAGCGTCCTGACGGAGATTTGAACTGGCCGAGACGGTCCGGGATGCTCACTCCGTTGTGCTTCCGGGCGTGCGACTCGTCTGCTCAAATCTCCGTGGTGACGTTTTCACTCCGCAATTTGTGAGATTCACAGAAGGCCCTCGCGTGCTTACTCTGTGAAAACGTCCCGACGGGGGTTCACGCGAGCGTCGCGAGCGCGAACCACGTCAGGTCGAAAACGTAGTGAGCGTCCTGACGGAGATTTGAACTCCGGTCCCTGGCTCCGCAAGCCAAGAGGATAGTCCACTACCCTATCAGGACTCAACTCTACGTTGGCCGGTTCAACTAATAGGGGTTACGGTCTGGGCGCCCAGTGAGAGACGTAGGCACGGGAGACTCAAAGACCTATTTTTCCAAACATCAAGACTATGAAAGACTAGATCGTGGTCGTCCGTATGGACCGACGCGAACTGCTCGCCGGGGCCGGCGCGTCCCTCGCCGCCGCGTCGCTCGGCGGGTGTCTCGACCGATACGGAGTACCGGAGGAGGGAAGCGGTGGAGGCGGGGGCGCGCCGACGCTGGCCGAGGAGTCGTTCGAGATGACCGACGCCGACTGCGGAACGGCGGCGAACGACGCGACCGTCGGCTTCGACGCCGAGGAGGGGACAGTCGAGGTCACCGGGACCGTTCCGGGCGCCGACGCGTGTCACGTCGCGCGGCTGGCCGGCGCGGACTACGATCCCGACGCCGACTCGCTCGCCGTGACCGTCGAGAGCGTCCGGCGCGACGACGCGGAGGCGTGTGCCGACTGCGTCTCGGAGATCGACTACGAGGCGTCGTTCGCCTTCGACGGCGGCCTACCGGCGAGCGTGACGGTCACCCACGAGGCGCTCGGCGAGACGAGCGCCGTCGCGTCCGCCGACCCGAGCTAAGATTTATACCGAGAGGGGCGACCAGTTCGGCGCGTGACCCCCCGAGAGCCGACCGCGGGCGGGCCCGAACGGGCCCGCGAACGACGGAAACCGCCGTCCGAAAAATCGCCCGACGAGACCGAGACGGAGCGGCGTCCGCGCCAAGGACAATGCTTAAGCGCGGGCCAGCCCTGCTCGCTAATACGATTATGGGCGCGATAGAGGACGTTCACGCCGACCTCGACGCAGATATCTCTCTGGAGGAGTTCCGCGAGGCGGTCGAGGAGAAGGTGGCACAGATGGGCGGGCTGGCCGACGAGGAGACGGCGGCGATGCTCATCGCTCACGAGCTCGACGAGGAGGGCGGGGAGGTCGACAGCGTCGCGGACATCGAGCCCGGCATGGAGGAGGTGAAGTTCGTCGCGAAGGTCGTCGGCATCGGCGACGTTCGAAGCTTCGAGCGCGACGGCGATCAGGAGGATGGCCGCGTGCTGAACGTCGAAGTCGCCGACGAGACCGGGTCGGTCCGCATCACGTTCTGGGACAAGCAGGCCGACGCCGGCGAGGACGAACTCGAAGTGGGCGAGACGCTCCGTATCGCGGGCCGACCCAAGGAGGGGTACAACGGCGTCGAAGTCAACGTGAATCAGGCCGAGGCCGACGACGACGCCGACATCGACGTTCAAGTCCAGGACACCTACCGGATCGAGGACCTCTCGCTCGGGCTCTCGGACGTGAACCTCCGGGCGAAGGTGCTCGACACCGACGCCATCCGGACCTTCGATCGCGACGACGGCTCGGAGGGTCGCGTCTCGAACCTGAAGGTCGGCGACGAGACCGGCCGGGTCCGGGTCACCCTCTGGGACGATCGGGCCGACCGCGCCGCGGAGCTCGACGCCGGGACCTCCGTCGAGGTCGTCGACGGCTACGTCCGCGAGCGCGACGGGAGCCTCGAACTCCACGTCGGCGACCGGGGCGCCGTCGAACAGATCGACGAAGACGTCGAGTACGTCCCCGAGACCGCCGACATCGCCGACCTCGAGATCGGCGACGAGGTCGACATCGCGGGCGTGGTTCGGTCGGCCGATCCCAAGCGAACCTTCGACCGCGACGACGGCTCGGAGGGGCAGGTCCGTAACATCCGCGTGCAGGACGACACCGGGGACCTCCGGGTCGCGCTCTGGGGCGAGAAAGCAGACGAAGAGATCGCGCCCGGCGACGAGGTCCAGCTCGCGGACATCGAGATTCAGGACGGCTGGGAGGACGACATCGAGGGCTCGGCGGGCTGGCAGTCGACCGTGACCGTCTTCAGCGAGGCCGAGCCCGGTGACGATGGGAGTCCAGCCGACGCGGGCGCGACCGGCGGCGACGGCCCCGGACTCGACGACTTCGCGGACGGCGACGGGGCGGAGTCGGCGGCGGACGGCGGCTCGAACGCGGCGGCGACCGCCGAGGAGAGCGGCGAGGTCGTCGAGTTCACCGGCACCGTCGTGCAGGCCGGCGACCCGATCATCCTCGACGACGGCGAAGAGACGGTGAGCGTCGACGCGAACACCGACGTGACCCTCGGGCAGAAGCTCACCGCGCGCGGCGAGCTCCGGGACGGGCGGCTCGACGCCGAGGACGTGTTCTGACCGCGCACGCCGGTGGGCCGAGAGACGCCGGCAGGGACCTCGAAAGACGCGACGGAAAGAACTAAGGGCGCGAGATACCCGGATTCGGGTATGAGCGTCGAGCTGCCGTTTGCACCGGTCGATGCTATCATTCGACGGAACGCGGGGGACCTCCGAGTCAGCGCCGACGCCGCCGAGGAACTGGCCCGACGCATCCAGCGCCACGGCGCCGAGCTGGCGGCCGACGCCGCCGAGCGCGCGAACGACGACGGCCGCAAGACGCTGATGAGCGGCGACTTCGGCGTCGAGCAGGTCGTCGACAAGGACGAGCTCGAACTCCCGGTCGCGCCCGTCGACCGGATCGCGCGGCTCGACATCGGCGACGACTACCGGGTCGCGATGGACGCCCGGATCGCGCTGGCGGACATCCTCGAAGACTACGCCGACAACGTCGCCACGGCGGCCGCGACCCTCGCGCGTCACGCCGACCGGCGAACTGTTAAGGCCGAGGACATCGAGACGTACTTCAAGCTCTTCGAATGAAGTTCGGCTACAGCGAGGCGTGTCTCGCCCACGACACGGGCGGGCGACACCCCGAAACCCCCGACCGTCTGCGTGCGATACGGGAGCTGCTGGCTCGCAAACACGGCGTCGAGTACGTCGAGGCCGACCCCGCGTCCCGCGCCGCGGTGGAAGCCGTCCACGACCCCGACTACGTCGCGGAGTTCCGGGAGTTCTGCGAGTCCGGCGGCGGCAACTGGGACCCCGACACCGTCGCCGTGGAGGCGACGTGGGAGGCCGCGCTCCGGTCGGCGGGGCTCGCCCAGTGGTCTGCCGAGACGGCGCTCGACGGCGTCGACGGCCGCGAGACGCCGTTCTCGATCGGCCGGCCGCCGGGCCACCACGCGGTCGGCGACGACGCGATGGGGTTTTGCTTTTTCAACAACGCGGCGGTCGCGGCCCGCCACGTCATCGACTCGCGGAGCGTCTCGCGGGTCGCCATCTTCGACTGGGACGTCCACCACGGCAACGGGACCCAGGACATCTTCTACGACGTCGGCGACGTGTTCTACGCCTCGGTCCACGAAGAGGGACTGTATCCGGGGACGGGCGAGGTCGGCGAATCCGGAACGGACGCGGGCGAAGGCACGACGCTCAACGTCCCGCTCCCGGCGGGTGCCGGCGACCCCGAGTACCGCGACGCCGTCGACGAGGTGGTCGCACCCGCTCTCCGGGAGTTCGACCCCGGACTCGTGTTGGTGAGCGCGGGGTTCGACGCCCACCGCCACGATCCGATCTCCCGGATGCGGGTCTCGACCGACGGGTACGGGATGCTGACCGCACGCGTGCGTGACCTCGCCGACGAGATCGGCGCCGCGCTCGGGTTCGTGCTCGAAGGCGGCTACGGGCTCGACACCCTCTCCGAGAGCGTCGCGGAGGTCCACGAGACGTTCGACGGCCGGCGGCCGGTCGCGCCCGACGGCGAGGCCAACGAGGACGTACGAGAGCTGATCGACGAGATCCGAACCGACCACCCGGCGCTGAACGACTGAGAAAGCAATTCCCGGCGAGCGCGACCGGCGGCTACTCCTCGGGTTCGACGCGCGCGAGCCGCATCGCGTTGCCCGTCACCGCCAGACTCATCCCCATGTCGCCGACCACGATGGCGGCCGCGACCGACACCAGCCCGAGCGGCGCGCCCGCGGCCAGCACCGCCTTGACCGCGAGACTCGCCCAGATGTTCTGGCGGATCACGCCGGTGGCGGCCCGCGAGAGGCGATAGAGGTACGGCACCGCGAGCAGGTCGTCGCCGAGCAGGGCGATGTCGGCGGTCTCGATGGCGGCGTCGGTGCCGGCCGCCCCCATCGCCACCCCGACGGTCGCGGCGGCCATCGCGGGCGCGTCGTTGACGCCGTCGCCGACCATCGCGGTGGCGCCCCGGCTCTCGGTGAGTTCCTCGACGGCCGCGACCTTCTCCTCGGGGAGGAGCTCCGCGCGGTACTCGTCGACGCCGACGCGCTCGGCGACCGCGCGGGCCGTCCCCTCGTTGTCGCCGGTGAGCATGACGCAGGTCACCCCGCGCTCTCGGAGGCGCTCGATCGCGGTCGCGGCCTCCTCGCGGACCTCGTCGGCGATGGCGACGACGCCTTCCAGTTCGTCTTCGGTGCCGACGAGCACGACCGTCTTGCCCTCGCGCTGGAATCGCGGGACGACGTCCGCGAGCAGGTCGAGGCAGTCCTCGCGGTCCTCGCACTTCGACGTCCGGGACGCGAGGCGGTTCTCACCGCCGTCGGTCGAGAGGTGGACGTGCTCCAGATCGAAGCCGAGCTCCGCGAACAGCGCGGGCTTGCCGGCGTAGTGGGTCACTCCGTCGAGGTCGGCGCGGACGCCCTTGCCGGTCAGGCTCTCGAAGTTCTCGACCGACCGGTCGCCGTCGGCCCCGTCGTGTGGGTCCGCCCGACGGTGGGCCTCGTCGACGATCGCTTCCGACAGGGGGTGTTCGCTCCGGCGTTCGAGGTCGTGGGCACGGGCCAGCACGTCGGCCTCGTCGGCGCCGTTGAGCCCCACCACGTCGGTCACCGCGAGGTTCCCCTCGGTGAGAGTGCCCGTCTTGTCGAACGCGACCGCCTCGACCGAGCCCATCGATTCGAGGTGCGGGCCGCCCTTCACGAGCACGCCGTTGCGCGCCGCGCTGGTGACGCCCGACACCACCGAGACCGGCGTCGAGATGACGAACGCACAGGGGCAGGCGACCACCAGCAGGGTCAGCCCGCGGACGAACCACGGCCGGAACGGCTCGCCGAACGCGGGCGGACCGAACGCGGTCACGAGCGCCCCGGCGACGATGATCGGCGTGTAGTAGCGCGCGAACCGCTCGATGAACTGCTCGCTGTCGGTGCGCTCGCGCTGGGCGTCGCCGACCAGTTCGACCACCCGCGAGAGGGTGGTCTCGTCGGCCTCGGCGGTGGCTTCGATCTCGAGGTACCCCTCCTCGTTGACCGTGCCGGCGTACACGTCGGCGCCGGGCGTCTTGTCGACCGGGACGCTCTCGCCGGTGATCGGGGCCTGATTCACCGCGCTCGTCCCGTCGGTCACCTCGCCGTCGACCGGGATCTTCTCGCCGGGTCTGACGAGAACCGTCTCGCCGACCGCGACCTCCTCGACGGGGACGGTCTCCTCGCCGCCCCGGCGTCGGACGGTGGCGGTGTCGGGCGAGAGGTCCATCAACTCCCGGACCGAATCGCGGGCCCGATCCATCGAGTACGCTTCGAGGAGTTCGGCCACGCTGAACAGGACCGCCAAGGTGGCGGCCTCTACGTAGAGGCCGACCGCGACCGCGCTGAGGACGCCCACGCCCATCAGCAGGTCGATGTCGAGGCTCAGGTTCCGCGCGGAGTAGTAGCCGCCCCGGACGATCGGCTGGCCGGCGATCCCGGCGGCCCCGAGCAACAGGACCGCCGAGGCGTGAAACTCCCGGCCGACCGCCTCGAACAGGAGCGGGTTCGCGCCCTCGAGGAGAAACTCGAGCGCCATCCCCGCGATCAGTAACACCGCCCCGACCGCCGTCTTGAGCCCGCGCGGACTCGTCCAGACCGCGGTCGAGTCGGCGACCTGCGGGCCGGCGGCGTCGTCGGTCGCGTCCGCGACCGCGTAGCCCGCGCTCTCGATCGCGTCGACCACGGCCTCGCGGTCGGGGTCGCCGGAGACGACGACCTCGCCCGTCGCCGGGTACGTCTCGTGGGCGACCCCCGCCCGGTCGAGCGCGTCCCCGACTTTCCCCGCACAGGAGGCACAGTCCATCTCGGGGACCGAGAGCCGGAGCGTTCCCTCCCGGCCGGCGTCTGACCCGACCGCGTACCCCGCCGCACGCACGCGCTCGCGAACGGCTTCGGCGTCGGTCCGACCGGCGTCGTAGCGCACCGTGACCGTCCCGGTGGTCGGCGCGGCGTCGATCGCACGGACGCCGTCGAGGCGCTCGACGCTGGCGGTGACTTTCCCCGCACAGGAAGCACAGTCCATCTCGGGGACCGAGAGGGTGATCCGCCCGTCTGCATCGTCGGTCATCGTCCGAAAGTAGTCGCCCGTCCGTTATTAAATCTCCTGCTATATTCGACGCTCAAAGTGGTACTTGTTAATAACTCGTCCGCACTCAGTTGCTAATACTGGGTCGATACTGTGTTCGTCCCGATTTAATTAGGGATTTCCGAGGACGTAGAACCGTTCTAGAGCGTTCATTGCGTTACGTAACGGCCGGAATCGGAAACGGTTCCCAACTTTGTGTCCGACTTATGGGGGACGGCGTCCGAGTCGAAAACGGGATGAGCACCTTCGACCGGGGGACGGAGACGACCGCACTGAAAATCGGGGCCGCGGTGACGCTGCTGGCAGTCGAGGTGGCGGCGGCGCTGATCGTCCTCGCCGTCGTGTTCGGGTAGCCAGCGCCGCCGCTGGTCGATTCGAAGTCGGCTGAGGGGAGTAAGCCCCCTTCTGTTCGTCCGAGTATTCGGCTGAGCGTCCGCGCCAGCGTCCGGGCTACCAAGCGGCGCGGACTTGCACCGGCGAGGATTCGCCGTTCCATCCGTTCTCCACCGTCGGCGTGCCGACGAGCCAACACGGCTCGCGCGACATCGCGTCCCTCGGTGGGTTAGCTCCCCCTCGTTGCCTCGGGGTTCGCGCACCTCATCGGTCGGGTGGAGTGGTCTCGTTTCTGTTCCAGAGCCAGCGGTCTCCCGCTCCGGGCTTGCGCCCGGTCGCCCGCCCGGACGGTGGGGGGACTTTCCTCACGGCGACCCGAATCGCCGGCGTCGCCGCGGGAACTCGGCTCCCTCTGCCGTTCGAACGTAGCGCCCGACCCCGTTTAAGCAGTTCGGTGCGACGACCGGTAGGCCTCGTCTAACGTCCCGTTACTCGGTGTCAAGCGTTGCCACCTAAAAGGTAGTCGAACATTACCGTCTTTAGTATTGAAGGGAAGACTTGAAGTCATCGCCCGCCATATAGTGTTCTGTATGGCACAGGCCCAGGCAGTCACCCTTTCCTACGAGGATGGCACACGCGCCGTTGAACTCGCTCGCGAATCCGTCGAATCCTACGTCATCAACGGTCAGCGCGAACAGCCCGGTAGCATGCGCGAAGCGTTCTACGCCCGCACCGGCGTCTTCGTCCGGCTCGCGTCGACCCGGGGGCGCGGCCGGCTTCGCGGCTGTGACGGCGCCTACGAGGGAACTGACCAGCTCGGCCACCTCATCGTCGACTCGGCTATCAGCGCCGCCAGCGACAACTCCTGTGGCTCGGAGGTCGAGGCACCGGAACTCCCCAATCTCGAGATCTCGGTCTGCATCGTCACCGATACGACTCTGACCGACGACCCCGTCGAGGACATCGAACTCGGCACCCACGGCGTCGCGATCGAAGGGCGGGGCAAGCAGGCGTGGATGTATCCGATGCTCCCCTGCGAGAACGACTGGAGCGTCTTCGAGTATCTCGACCGAACGTGCCGAAAGGCCAATCTCCCGAAGGGGGCGTGGGAGGACGACGACGTGATGGTGACGCTGTTCGACGGTCAGGTGTTCCGCGAGCGCGAGCCCGAAGGCACGATCGAAGAGGTCTAACACGACCTTTTGCTGTGGGCGGCGCATAAACGCGCCGCCCTTGCAAAAGCTCGATCAAAAACACGGCGCTCGTCCCTCCGGTCCTCGCTTGGTCCGCTCGCTCACTGCGTTCGCTCGCGGTACAACGACTAACTAGACAGCAACGGCACCGCACCGCGACCGCTCCGCGACTCCACCGCACCGCGACCGCTCCGCGACTCCACCGCTACGCCTGTTCGCGGAATCCGACTGCGTCTGCGTCCTCGCGTGCGCGCTCGGTCGCCGCATCGAGGTCGAACTCCCGGACGATTTCGCCGTCCCGGATCAGGGGTTCGAGCAACGGGTCGCCGCCCTCGGGATCGGCGCGATCGGCGAGCCCGACGTGATGACCGCCGTCGGGCGTCCGGAACGCCTGCTTGACTCCCGAGAGCTTCCCGCGCTTCGAGACGGGCTCGCCGTCCAGTTCGACGATGTCGAGCGCGAAGTCCAGCGGATCGGCGTTGCTGACGTAGCCGCCGACGCCGAACCCGTCGACCAGATCGCGGAGCTCGCGGAGCTCGGTCGGCCCGAGCCCGCCGCTGACGAAGATGTCGACGTCCTCGCGGCCCCGAGCGTCGAGCTCCCACCGGACCTCCCGGACGATGTGACGAAAGTCCCCGCGCCGCGAGCCGGTGGTGTCGAGTCTGACGCCGTCGAGCGCGTCCCCGAGAGTCGCGGCCGCCCGGAGCGACTCGTCTTTCTCGTCGGAGAAGGTGTCGGCGATCGCGATCCGGGGGACCTCGGGCGCGACCGCGTCGTCGAACGCCTCCCACGCGGTCTCCTGATCGCCGAAGGCGATGACCAGCGCGTGGGGCATGGTGCCGCCGGCCTCCCGGCCGAGCAGTTCGCCCGCCGCGACGTGCGAGAAGCCGTCGAGGCCCCCGAGCAGTGCGCCGCGCTCGACCACGCCCGCCAGCGAGGGGTGGACGTGGCGCGCGCCGAAGCTCAGGACCGACGCGTCGGGCGCGGCTCGGCAGGCCTCCAGCGCCGCGGTGGCGATGGCGCTCTGGTGAGAGAGGAATCCGAGCAAAGAGGTCTCGTACCGCGCGAAATCGAGGTACTCGCCCTCGATCCGCAACACGGGCCCGCCGTCGAACAGCCGTCCCTCCCTGATCGCGTCGACGTCGACCGGGAGGTCTTCGAGCAGTCGCGCGGCGTCTTTCACGCCCGCGAGCAGGTCGAACTCCCCGGTCGGGAACTGATCGCGCGTGATCTCGGCGACGACTGTCGGATTGCGGTCGGCCCGTTCGAGCGTCTCCTCGGTTCGCAGGAAGTACGCGTCGGTGGCGGTCCCGTCGCGGACGGCCGCCTCCGGGATCGCGTCGAACCGGCCGCTCATCGCCACCGCCTCCGGACAGTGTGCATGTCCGGGGGTACCGCCGCCGGAGCGAAAAAGGTCTCGCTTGCGGGCGAGACGGCGCGTCGGTCGCGAGCGCCGCTCAGCCGCGGGTCACTGCTCGGGCGCCGCGCCCTCCCGAACGTCGCCGAGGTCCGCCACGGTCGGGGCGTTGGTGACGACGACCGTCTCGCCGTCCCGGTCGACGTGGAAGGCGTCGGCGAACTCGCCCTCGATGCGCCAGGTGTTCGTGCGGCCGTCGACCGCGGTGGCGTTGTTCGCCCGGAGGACCTGGCGGTAGCCCTCGACGAACTCCGCGGCGTCGTCCCCGGAGTCCCAGACCGTCTTCCAGACGTAGCCGGTCTCGTTCTCGGCGGCGGACTCGCTGGTGTAGACCGCGAGCTTGTCGCCGTCCCAGCCGTCCGAGTAGGTGCTGTTGTAGTCGTACGGGTCGAACTGGTCGATCTCACCGTCTTCTCCTCGGTTGAAGAACGACTGGGCCGGGACGATCTGTGTCTGGCCCTCCGAGGCGTAGACGGGGTACATGAACATCGAGAACAGCCCGGCCTCGCCGACGCTGGCGTAGTCGGGGCGCCCGTCGAGCCTCAGTCGACTCCAGTCGTCGTCGGACGCGTCCTCGATGGCGAAGGCCGCCGGCTCGTCGTCGCCGTACTTGTCGGGGTGGATGACCTGCTCGGTGCTCGCGGGCGGGTTCTCGTAGAGGTCGTTGACCGCCGTCCAGCCGCCCCGACGCTGGACGCCGCGAACGAACGCCGGCCCGTCGCTGTACGGCTGGAATCGGAGCAGGTACGGACCGATGTTGGCGAGTTCGGCGCCGCCACCGGGCGGGGACTGCGGGAACAGGCAGTCGCCGTCCCACTCGTCGCGACACCGCTGTTCGTAGAGGTAGTCGACGTAGTTGCCGTCGCCCTCGATGAGCCCGTCGTTGGCGTTGTGGAGTTCGCGGGTCGACTGATTGTACGAGGAGATGTCGAACTGCTGGTCCTGAAGCGCGTGGAACAGCTCTTGCGAGAGGGTGATCTCGTCGAGTTGGGGCGTCGAGACGTTGTCGGAGATGACCACGATCTCCTCGTCGGTCGGGCTGTAGTAGCCGCCGACCGACGAGCCCGAGTTGCGCCGCTGAATCGCGAGCGAGTCGGTCGACTCGTTGATCATGAACAGGGCCTCGAACTTCGCGTTGTCGAACGTCCGGCGCTTCTCCGAGCCGGAGCCGCGGCGTTGCTCGGCCCGAAACTCCTCGCGGGTCTGTATCTCGACGGGCACCCGCTCGTCGAACTCGAGCCCGCGGATCCGCTCGACGCGAGCCATCGACCGGGAGACGACGGCGTCGAGTTCCGTGTCGTTGAGGCCGTCGGACGGCGTGACGTTTATCGTCTCGTTGTACCACCGTCCGTCTTCCCATCCGAGCACGTCGGTATCGGGGTCGTCGGGCGCGACGACCGCCGACTCGGTGTCGACGGTCGTCGTCTCCACCCCGGACTCGGGCTGTGTCGTGTCCGCCGCCGTGGTCGTCGCCCCGCCGGGCGCCTGCGAGCACCCCGCGAGGACGAGCATGAGCGCGACGGCGATTGCCAAGCTTGATCGCATCAGTTGTAACTCTCACATGGGGCTACTCCGCTAAAAAGTTCGGGAAGGCTCGGGCCTCCGACACCGGGAAAGCGCTTTTTGCCGCCGTTTTCGTAGGGTCGCGTATGCGTCTGGAACCCGACTCCACCGCAGTGGTCGTGGTCGACATGCAGAACGGCTTCTGTCACCCCGACGGAAGCCTCCACGCGCCCGCGAGCGAGGAGGCGCTCGCGGCCGTGACCGAGGTGGTCGCGACCGCCCGCGAGGCGGGCGCGTCGGTCGTCTACACCCGCGACGTCCACCCGCCCGAGCAGTTCGACGGGAACCACTACTACGACGAGTTCGAGCGATGGGGCGAACACGTCCTCGAAGACACCTGGGACGCCGAGTTCCACGACGACCTCGACGTGCGCGAGGACGACCACGTCGTCGACAAACACACCTACGACGCCTTCTACCGGACCGACCTCGAGGGGTATCTCGACGCCCACGGGATCGACGATCTGGTCATCTGCGGGACGCTCGCGAACGTCTGCGTGCTCCACACCGCCGGGAGCGCCGGGCTCCGGGACTACCGCCCCGTGCTGGTCGAGGACGCGGTGGGGTACATCGAGGAGGCCCACAGGGAGTACGCGGTCGACCACGCCGACTTCCTGTTCGGCGAGGTGACGACGAGAGACGAGATCGGTTTCGCGTAGCGCCCGCGTCTGGTTCCGGCGGTCCGACCGCTCGGCCCGGGGTTTCGGGAACCAGTAGATATAATTTCTGACGGCCGAAACCCCCGCGAAAATGCGTCGGAGGCGTCTGCTCGCGGTGACCGGACTGTCGGCGCTCGGGGGCTGTCTCAGGCTGACCGCCACCGAGGAAACGAGGACCGAGACGGCCGACGGCGCGGCGACGGCCGGATCGACTACCGACGACGACGCGCCGGAAGGCGCCTCGACGACCGAGTCGGGACCGGAATCACTCACGCTCGATTCGGGGTGGCTGTGGAGAAAACGGCCGGCGGCCACCACGTTCGGTGACGACGCGCTCTACGTCGGCCGGAGCGATAGCGTGACCGCGCTCGACCCCGAATCGGGCGACGAACTGTGGACCGAAGCGACCGACTTCCAGATTCACTCGGTCGCGGCGACCGACGAGGGCGTCGTCGTCTCGGGCGGCGTAGACGAAGACGAAGAGACGACGGAGTCGGGGACCGTCGCCACTCTGAGTCCGGACGGTGATGTCGAGAACCAGACCGAGGTGGCACGCACGGTCGACCTGTTCGGGGTCACCGACGAGACGGTGTTCGCGGGCTACTCCAACACCACTTCCGAGCGCGAGGGGCCGACGCTGTTCGCGCTCGCTCGTCGGGGCCTCGACGAGCGGTGGACCGCAAGCCAGTTCGCCACCGACGCAGTTGGCGGCGTCTCGGTGACCGAGGGGACGGTACTCGTCGGCTATCTCAACAACTTCGCGACCTACTCGCTCGACGACGGCTCGGTCGGTATGACGACCGACTGGGGGGTCTCCGGGAGCCCGCTAGTGGTCGACGGCGTCGCCTACCTCACGACACACGGCGGTCTCCGGGCGCTCGACGTCGCCAGCGGGCTAGAACAGTGGTCGTTCGAGAACGAGAAGATCCATACGGCGCCGACGCTGGTAGACGAGACGCTGTACGTCGGCGGCTGGGACGGCCTCTACGCGGTCGGACGCGACGGCTCGAACGGACGGAAGGTACTCGACACCGGCGGCGAGGAGACGTACGTCACGACCCCGCCGGCGTTCCACGCGGGCCACGTCTGGATTCTCACGGTCGACGAGCGACTGCTCGCGGTCGAGCCGACCCGCGAGCAGGCGAGGTTCGAGACGCAACTCGACGGGCGCGGGCAGTGGCTTGCCGGCTCGGGCGACCGCCTCTACGTCGAACACGACGCGGGCGTCGAGGCGTTCACGGTCGAGTCACGGTGAACGCCAGCACGCGGTCGTCGAGGAACGCGAACAGGCGGTCGCCCGCGGCCGCGGTCCGCTCAGTGTTGGCGGGGAGTTGCGTTCGGAACACCGTCTCGCCGGTCTCGACGTCGAGGCCGTGGAGAACGTCGGTGTCCTGCGTGGCGACCCAGACCACGTCCCCGACGACGGCGGGCGAGTACCGTACCGGATTGGGGAGTTCGACCGACCACAGTTCGTCGCCGCCGATTCCGGCCGCGTGGACGTTCGGACCGACCGTGAAGAAGGCGACGTCGCCGTCGAACACCGGCCCCGAGACGTGCGAGAGGACGTTCGTCTCCCGCTCGACCGCGTGACGCCACACCTCCTCGCCGGTCGCGGGGTCGAGCAGTTCGAGCCCACGGTCGGCGTCAACGAACAACAACGACCCGTCCTTGACAACCGGGTCGGTGTCGGGGGCGAGTTGCCAGTCCTCGCGCCACGCCCACTGGCCGGTCGCGGGATCGAGCGCTCCGAACCGGTAGTCGAATCCGCCGACGTAGGCCGTGCCGTCGGCGAGGACGCCGCCGGTGTAGCTGCCGTCCTCGACGCTCGCCGACCACCGGACATCGTGGCCGTCCCGAGAGAGGCCGTAGAGCTTGTCCTCGCCGTCTTCGTGGAACGTCGTTCCGAACACCACGAAGTCGGACCCGATCAGCGGCGAGCCCCGCGTCGGCGACTGGTCGGCGTCGAAGACGACCTCGGCCGACCCCGATTCGGCGTCGACGGCGTACAGCGACCCGTCGGTTTCGGTGAGTTGTCCCACGCCGGCGTAGAGGGTTCCGTCGTCGGCCAGTGCGAGCGATCGCGTCCGGTACGGGGACGAGACGGTCCAGCGCCGCGAGCCGTCCGCGACGTCCAGCGCGAGCAGGCCGAGGTCGGTGGTCTGGTCGCGGTCGGCGACGTACAGCGTGTCGCCGTCGAGGACGTGTTCGCCCGGGCCGAGGTGGCGACTCCACTGAGGCGCTAACTCGACGTCCCAGTCGGAGGTCGTCTCGGTGGTGGTCGCCGGGTTCTCGGTGATCTCGGTGTCCGGCACTCGGTCGTTCGTGGTGCCGCCCTGCGTCTCGGACGCGGTAGTCGTCCCGTCGCCGGTCGCGGTCAGCCGGAGACAGCCCGACACCGCCAGCGAGCCGAGCGCCGCGAGGACGCCGCGACGACGGGACTCGGGCGAGTCGTGGTCGGGGGCCTCGTCCCGATTCATCGCTCGACCAGCGTGCTGACGCTGTCGTACAGCGCGTGGGGGCTCGTGACGTTCTCCAGTTCGATCGCGCCGAGTCCCTGATTCATCGAGATGGTACCGTACCCCAGCAGCTTCTGGACCCTGCTCTGGCGGAGTTCGTGGCTCCGGACCTTAGAGACAGGGACCGTGCGCTGCCACGTCCGGAAGAACAGTTCGTACTGGCGAGTGATGGTGTCCTCGTCGACGACGTACTCGGTCTGTCTGAGCACGTAGAGCCGAGCGAGGAAGCGCAGGACCCCAAGCCCGGTCAGAAGCGCCACCGCCCGCATCGCGACGGTCGCGGCCCCCGCACCGCCGAGGACTCCGGGGGCCGACCGGATCGCCGCGATCAGTCCGACGCCCAGAACCGTCACGGAGACGAGCCAGATCGTCGTGGGCCGGAGCGTCGGGTGAGTCCGTATCGGCGTCTCGACCGTCGTTCGGTTCGACGTCGAGGTCGTCGCATCGCTCCCCGCGTCGGTCGGTGCGGCTTCGTCGGGCGTATCGGATGATTGTACACTCATTGTGCGTGAATGGAAGAGTTACAGCGTCGGGATGGCCGGCGTGGTGTACGCGAGTATCGACGCGGAGATGTAGAGGACCGGCGAGGCGACCACCGCGAGGACCACCAGCAGGCCCTTGATGCGGTCGGCCCCGTGGTTGAGGCGCGCGCCGAGATACAGCGAGTAGAGGTAGTACGCGACGAGGACGACGAGGACCGCGAGCACCGACTGGCCGTGCGGGGACAACTGCCCGAGTTCGAGCGCGCCGGGACGACCGCCCGGGAGCCCCAGGCCCGCGCCGAACCAGTCGATGACCGCGTAGATGAACGCCTTCTGGAAATCGACGACGAGGGTGCGAGCGGCGGCCACGCCCTCGGCGGTCGAGAGGTACCAGACGACGGTGAAGATACCGGCGAGGTACGCGCTCGTGGAGTAGATGACCGCGTACGCGGTCCGGAGGAAGCCGTTCGACTGGAGCGTGACCACCATCGAGACGTGGACGCTCAGCAGTGTGAGTCCAGTCGCGGCCAGCAGGAACAGCGAGTTCTGGGCGAACCCGAACAGGAGTTGCCACGTCTCGGGACCGCCGACGCCGCCGAGCGAGCCGCCGAACCACGCGGGCATCGCGGGAACGTTCTGGCGCCCGAAGCCCGCGAGGGTCAACGGTCCGGCGTACGCCGCGAGGTTGATCACGTAGACCACCAACAGCCGCCGGAGCTGACCTAGTTGGGTCAACAGCGACCCCTGTCGCTGTCGGACGGTGCGCGCCTCGACGAGCGCCGCCGGTCTGAGTACCGCGTCGTACAGTCCGGAGACTACGCTCACCGTCCGTGACATGGTACGGTTACTCGGCGTTCGCAACGCAACATAAAATTTTTCAATAATATTCGTCGTCGAGCGAGACCCCCGCCGTCCCACCACGGCTTCGAGCGCGTCCGGGTCGCCACGTAGCGTGTCCGACCCCGGCGAGAGAGCGAAACTGTTTCACCGCTGTGAGCGCAACCGCCGACGGTGAACCGACTTCTCCAACGGCTCAAGCGCCCGCTGTTGTACCTGATGGCGTCGGCGTACGTCCTCGCGGGCGTGCTACACTTCGTCGTCCCGGAGTTGTACGTCCAGATCGTGCCGCCGGTGTTCCCGGCGGCGCTCGCGCTCGTCTATCTCTCCGGGCTCGCGGAGATAGCCGTCGGGGTCGGGCTCGCGATCCCCCGGACCCGGCGGCTCGCGGCGTGGGGAACCGTCGCGCTCCTCGTCGCCGTCTTTCCGGCGAACGTCTACATGGCGACCCACGGTGTCGTCGTCGAGGGGATGCCGGGCGGCGGCGACCCCTCGGAGCTCGTCCGCTGGGGACGGCTCCCACTGCAGGGGGTGTTGATTCTCTGGGCGCTGTGGTACACCCGGCCGACGACCGAGTCGGGGCCGTTCTGACGCGGGCGCCGGCTACCGACCGCGCGTCACGGTCACCGCGACGCGCTCGCCGACCTCGAAGTCGGCGTCGGGACACACCAGCTTCGCGCCGAACGACGCCCGGCGCGAGCAGAACAGCGAGACGCCCGTGATCGGCGTCCCGTTCGCCAGCACGGTCACGTCGTCCCACGCGACCGTCCGGCCGTCGGCGACGCCCACGGGCCGGCCCGCGAGCGAGACGGGACCCGAGGCGTCGCCGAGGAGCCCGCCGCCGTCGTAGTGAGGGAGGCCGCCGTCGAGGACGCCGTCGGGCTCGGGGTCCCCGCCCGAGGAGCCTCCATCCGCCTCGCTCGCCGCGACGCACCCCCCGATCCCCGCGAACCGCTCGCCCGGCGCGGGGTGGTCGGGGGCGTCGAGGACCACGTAGGTGTCGGCGCGCTCGGCGACCCGACCGGTCCCGTCCCACGCGACGGCGACCGGGTCGACCGCCGCGTCGACCGAGAGCGACCCCGAGGCCCGGTGGGGGTTCGCGTCGCGCTCGCGGAAGCCGAGGTGGACGTGGTTGTCGACCCACGGCGCGAAAAAGCCAGACCGCACCATCTCGCCGAGCGAGTCGCCGACCGCCACCGCCTCGCCCGGTTCGACCGCCGGCTCGACGTGGAGGATCCGGGCGAGGTGGGTGCCGGTGTCTATCACCACGAGGTAGTCGTGCTCGACCGCGTACGGCTTGGGCGGCGCCGAGACCGTCCGGGTGGCGACGACCTCGCCCGCGACCGGGCTCGGAGCGTCGTCGCCCGGTCGGTCGTCCGACTGGGGGTAGAGGTCGATCGCACACCCCTCTTCGTGGGCGACGTACGGCGAGTTGTACAGCGAGAACCGCGGGAACAGTTCGAGGGTCGCCGCGGGAAGCGTGACCATCGTTCGTGTCTCGAAGCCCGGAGGATTTAGGTACTCCGGATGCAACCCCCCGCCATGCGCGTACTCCGCGGACGGGCCGACTCGCCGGTCGCCGACCGCGACGCCACCGCCGCGATGCTCGAACGCACCGCCGAGTCGGGCGACCCCGCGGTCCGGGCGTGGCGACCCCACCGCCAGATCGCGTTCGGTCGCCGCGACTCGCGGAGCGACGACTACGACGTCGCAAAGCGGGTCGCCCGCGGTTGTGAGTTCGATCCGGTCGAGCGGTCGGTCGGCGGCCGGGCGGTCGCCTACACCGGCAACACGGTCGCGTTCGCGACGGCGGTCCCGCTGGCGGACATGCGGGTCGGGATGGACGAACGCTACGACGAGGCGACCCGGGCGATCCAGCGCGCCCTCTGGAAGCTCGGCGTCCCGGCGCGGCGCGGCGAGCCCGAGGCGAGCTTCTGTGCGGGCGACTACTCGCTGCAGTGTGAGGGCAAGCTCGTCGGCATCGCCCAGCGCGTCCGGAAGAACGCCGCGCTGGTCTCGGGGGTCGTCGTCGTCCGGGACCGCGAGGAGATCGCTGACGTGCTCGATCCGGTCTACGCCGCGCTCGGCGTTCCCTTCGACCCCGACTCGGTCGGGAGCGTCGCCGACGCCGGCGGCACCGGCGATCCCGACGAGGTGGCCCGGACGATCGAGGCGTTACTGGTTGGCGACCGGGAGACGGAGGTGGTCCGCGTGGGCGAGCGCGAGGACGCCGCCAGCGCCTGAGCCGGGCGTTCGACCCGCCCCTTCGCTCGCCGGCACGGCCGGCCGTCGGGCGCCGAGCAGACGACGCTGGCACTTCGGGGCACCAGAGACACAGACACCGTCCGTCGGGAGCCCAAATCGGGAAGCTTAGGGCGCTCGCCCGGGATGCTCAGACCGAGAATGCTCACTATCCGGAACGCGACGCTCGCCGACGGCCGCGAGTGCGACGTCCGAATCGACACGTCGGCGGGGCGCATCGCCGCCGTCGGCTCGACGCTCACCGAGGCGGGCGAGGTGATCGACGCCGACGGGAAGCTCCTCCTGCCGGGCGCGATCGACGCCCACGTCCACTTCCGCGAGCCCGGGTTCTCCCACAAGGAGACGTGGGAGACCGGGAGCAAGTCCGCGGCCGCGGGCGGGGTGACGACCGTCGTCGACCAGCCCAACACCGACCCGCCGACCGTCGACGGCCCGAGCTACGACGAGAAGGCCGACCTCGCCGCGAAGTCGTACGTCGACTACGGCATCAACGGCGGGGTCACCCCCGACTGGGACCCCGACGCGCTGTTCGATCGGCCCCTCCTCGCGCTCGGCGAGGTGTTTCTGGCGGATTCGACCGGCGAGATGGGGATCGACGAGGCGCTGTTCGCCGAGGCGGTCGAGCGCGCGACCGACGAGTACCGCGTGGTGACCGTCCACGCCGAGGACGCCGACCTGTTCTCGGCCGACGCGACCGAGCGCGACGCGGACGACTACGACGCGTGGAGCGCCTACCGCACTCCCGAGGCGGAGGCCGCCGCGGTCGAGCGCGCCTGCGAGATCGGCGCCGAGGCCGACGCACGCATCCACATCGCCCACACCAGCACGCCCGAGGGCGTCGACGCCGCCAAAGAGCGGGACGCGACCTGCGAGGTGACGCCCCACCACCTGTTGCTCTCGCGAGACGACTACGACGATCTCGAGGCGTTCGGCCGGATGAACCCGCCGCTCCGGAGCGAGGACCGCCGGGAGGCACTCTTCGAGCGCGTCGCCGACGGGACGGTCGACATCGTGGCGACCGACCACGCGCCCCACACCCGCGAGGAGAAAGACGCCGGCGTGTGGGACGCGCCGAGCGGCGTGCCGGGCGTCGAGACGATGCTCCCGCTCCTGTTAGAGCAGGCCCGAGCGGGGCGGCTGAGCTACGAGCGCGTCCGGGACCTGACCGCGGCGAACCCCGCCGACGTGCTGGGGCTCACTCGGAAAGGACGCATCGAGGAGGGCCTGATGGCCGACCTCGTGCTCGTCGACCCCGACGAGAACCGGGAGATCCGCGGCGAGGACCTCCACTCGAAGTGCGGGTGGACCCCCTTCGAGGGGATGGCCGGCGTGTTCCCCGAACTCACGATGGTCCGCGGGAACGTGGTGTACGATTCGGGGACGTTCGGCGACCCCGTCGGCGAGAACGTCCGAAGTTGAAGTTCGGACACGAAGTTCGCTATTCTCCTGTATCTCCGACACTCTTTGTGGCGAGTATCGTCCGATCGTTGTGCAAACGAACAGCTTCCAGCCCGTCCGTCGAGAATATTGCGCGAAGAGTCCCGGTTATGTCGCTCCCCGGCATACGAAGACGTGTCGGCGCGTCGCCGACTGTCGTACCGCCTTCGAACGATCGAGTGCTCGTCTGTGACATCGGCGTCCGGTCGTCGACCCGCCACTATCGGCTCTCGTCGCCTTGCTCGGACTGCGAGACCGCGACGACCGTCGACCGCCGTCCACCATTCCTGCCGACCCCACGTTCGCGAGCGCCGTCGCCGCCCGAGAACGCGAGCCTTTTCCCGCTCACCTCGCTACGGGAGGTATGAGCAAGCGCGAGCAGTTCCTAGCGGGCGAGCGCCCCGAGGACGTGGCGCTCTACCTCGCCGACTCGTTCGTCTCGGGCGACGGCGGACTGGCCGACCACGGCGAGACCGTCGAACGGGGAACCGTCCTCGTCGTCGAGGGCGACCGGGGCCGGAGCGTGTTCAAGACCGCGACCGACATGGACGCGATGGGGTTCGCCAAGCGAGCGATGGGCACCGACGGCGACGTCGACCGCGACCTCGCGGGCGGGGACTGCCCCGAGTGCGACGCCGACCCGACGTTCATCTTCGCGTTCGCCGAGGCGCAAAACGAGGACGTCGGCGGCCTCTACGGCGAGGGCGACGTGATCCACGCCTACGCGTACTGCGAGTGCGGGACCGCCTACGCCGACAAGTGGGTGGCCGGCGGCGAGGAGTAGGGACCGAGAGGCCGAACGTATTCGCTCGTAGCGTTTCCGACGGGCGAGAAGACGAGTCAAGGGGGATCTGAACCACGGTCATTCGGCTTCGCTTCCGACGCCGATTCAGTACTCTCCGAGTCGCGTCGCTACCCGCGTTCGTTGGTCGTAAAAGCGGGCTGGAAGGGATTTGAACCCCTGACCGTCTGGTTAAAAGCCAGACGCTCTGCCTAACTGAGCTACCAGCCCACATTACTCGCTTGCGGGCGATACGGGTTAAACGTTTACTTTCGTTAGCCACGCAGTGCTATCCAATGCGATAGTTCGTACCAAGAGAAGCTTACTCTTCCCGGAAGCTTTACACCCCCTACCTTGGTTATCCCACCCATGAGCGACTTCGCCGAGGAACGCGACGCCGAACTCCGAGCCTTCACTGAACGACTCCTCCGATTCGACACGACCGGCGGGGCCGAAGCGCCCGCCCAGCGGTGGGTCCGCGACCGACTCGACGAACTGGGCTTCGAGACCTACGAGTGGACCGCCGACGCCGAGGCGCTGGCCGGCCACCAGTCGTTCCCGGACGATCCCGACGCGATTCCGGTCGAAGACCGACCCAGCGTCGGCGGCGTGCTGGAGCTCGGCGATCCCGAGGCGGGCCCCACGCTCGTGTTGAACGGGCACGTCGACGTGGTGCCGGCGGCCCGCGAGTCGTGGTCGAGCGACCCCTTCGAGCCGGTCTGGCGCGGCTCGGACGGCGACGAGCGGCTCGTCGCGCGTGGGGCCGCGGACATGAAGACCGGGCTCGCGACCTGCGTGTTCGTCGCGAAACATCTCGGCGAGACGGCGACCGACCTCGACGGCCGGGTCGTCGTCGAGAGCGTCGTGGGCGAGGAGGAGGGCGGTATCGGGGCGGCCGCGGCCGCGCACTCGAACCCCTATCCGTTCGAGCGCGACGCCGCGATCATCGCCGAGCCGACCGAACTGCGACCCATCGTGGCCTCCGAGGGGTCGGTGATGAAACGGCTCTGCCTCACCGGGCGGTCGGCCCACGCGGCCTCGCGGTGGGAGGGCGTCGACGTGCTCCCGAAGTTCGAGGCGATCCGGCGGGCGTTCGCCGACCTCGAAGCCGAGCGCGGCGAGTCGGTGACCCACCCGCTCTACGAGGACTTCCCGGTCCCGTGGCCGGTCGTCGTCGGCACCGTCGACGCCGGGAGCTGGGCCTCCTCGGTGCCCGCGGAGCTCACCGCCGAGATGCGACTGGGCGTGGCGCCCGGCGAGACGGTACGCGAGGTCGAAGCCCAGTTCGAGGAGCGCCTCGCGTCGGTCGTCGCCGACGACGAGTGGCTGGTCGAACACCCGCCGACGTTCGAGCGGTTCTCGGTCCAGTTCGAGCCCTCCGAGATCTCGCCCGACGAGCCCGTCGTCCGGGCGGTCCAGCGCGCGATGGACGCCCACGGGCTCGGGGACGCCGAGCCCCGGGGCGCGACCTACGGCGCGGACGCCCGCCACTACATCGAGGCCGGCGTGCCCGCGGTGATGTTCGGACCGGGCACCGTCGAGCAGGCCCACTTCCCCGACGAACACATCGAGTGGGCGGAGGTGCTGACCGCCGGCGACGTGCTGGTCGCGGCCGCCCGGGAGTTCTTACGGTAGAGACTGCGGGCCTCAGGAGAGGTACTCGTCGAGCGCGCTCGCGACCACGTCGGCCGGCTCCGCGTCGTTCAGCGCGGCCGCCCGCCGGAGCTCCCGGTAGGTGTCGGCCGGGAGCGCCAGCGTGAGTTCGCCGAGGGTCACGTCGCGGTCCGCGAGCGCGTCGGCGACCGGCGTCCCGCGGTTGATCTCGCTCGCGATCGCCCGGACCTCCCGGACCGTGAGATCGCCGTCGAGCACGGCCCACGCGAGCAGGAACCGATCCTCGCCGTCGACCCGCGCGATGTGCTTGGCGGCGGTGGGTGCGACGTGGCCCATCGCGACGTACCGCCGGATCGACCGGGGGAGGTCGTGGACTCTGGCCCACTTCCGGACGAACGCGACCGTGACCTCCCCGCCCGCGCGGTCGGCGGCGCCCTTGTACGAACCGACACCCCGGACCAGCGCGGCGCAGGCGGCCGCGCCCCGGAGCATGAAGACGTTGTCCTCGCCGCCCGCGGTGTTCTGGGCGAAGCGCCGCGCGGTGTCGGCGGCCTCCGCGAGGCTCGCCTCCTCGTCCGGGTCGAACGCCTTGGCCCGGTCGGCGCGCTGGCCCGTGACGCTCTCGTCGCCCCTGACTACCGGCTGGCCCACCGGCGACTCGCGGTCGGTCGGGGGGCCGCCTCCGTCTTCGGTCATCGCTCGAAGCCTCGGGTGCCGAACGCAAAAAGCCGTGGGTCGCGTCGGGGCTCTCTCGATCGGTGGCGCGGGGGTTATGGAGCCGTTACGCCCGGTCCGGTCGCGGAATCCGGGATTACCCGCGCGACGGTCACCAACCGCTATGTCGGTCGCCGTCCTCGGTCGGACGAGAATGGGGATCTTCGACAGACTTCGGGTGCGGTTCCGAGGCGAATCGAGCGGCGGGTACGTCTGTACGCTCTGTGGCGAGACGTTCGACGAGGCGGCGCCCGTCCTCTGTCCCGACTGTCGAGGGTACGTGGTCGAGTCCGACGCGACCGGCCGGCAGTAGCCCTAACTGTCTGCCGACGGGACGCTACGTATGGTCACCACGAGCGACTCGGCGTGGACGGCGGACGACGTTCCGGAACTGGACGACCGAACCGTGGTCGTCACCGGCGCGAACACCGGGCTCGGCTACGAGGCGACCCGCGTCTTCGCCCGGAAGGGCGCCGACGTCGTCATGGCGTGTCGGAGCACCGACCGCGGCGAGGCGGCGAGACGCGAACTCCGGGACGGCGACCTCCGGGGGTCGCTCGACGTGGCGGCGCTCGACCTCGCGGACCTCGACTCCGTCCGGTCGTTCGCCGATGAGTTCGGGGCGACCCACGACGGACTCGACGTCCTCTGTAACAACGCGGGCGTGATGGCGATCCCTCGACGCGAGACCGCAGACGGCTTCGAGACTCAGTTCGGCGTCAACCACCTCGGCCACTTCGCGCTGACGGGACTGCTCCTCGATAGCCTGCGGGCGGCCGACGGCGAGGCCCGCGTCGTCACCCAGAGCTCGGGCGTCCACGAGCGCGGCGAGATCGACTTCGCGGACCTGCAGGGCGAGGACGATTACGACGAGTGGGACGCCTACGCCCAGAGCAAGCTCGCGAACGTGCTGTTCGCCTACGAGCTTCAGCGCCGGCTCGACCGGGCGGGCGCGGACGTCGCGAGCGTCGCGTGTCATCCGGGGTACGCCGACACGGACCTCCAGCGCCGCGGCCCCGAGATGGCGGGCTCGCGGCTCCGGTTGGTGGCGATGAAGGCCGCGAACGCGGCGTTCGCCCAGCCGGCCGAGGCGGGCGCGCTCCCGATGCTGTACGCCGCGACCGCCCCGGCGATTGAGGGCGGTGAGTACGTCGGCCCCGGCGGACTGTTCGACATGCGGGGTGCGCCGACCGTCCAGCAGTCGAGCGACCGCTCGTACGACCGTCGGCGCGCCGAGCGCCTCTGGTCGGTCTCCGAGGAACTGACCGGCGTGAGCTACGACCTCGAAGCGGCCGCCACCGCCGAGTGACGGCCGGCGGCGATTCGGGCCGAGCGCGCTGGCCGGGAGACGCCGCCGAGCGCGTCCCTTTTACTTATGGGGTGTGTCGCTGGCGGTATGGTCGGCTCGAAAAAGCGGTTCGCGCTCGCGGACTCCGCACAGCAACTGGTCGGCGGATTCCTGCTCGCGGGGCCGTTCGTCGTCACCGAGGAGGTCTGGTCGCTCGCCGGCGACATGACGGTCCTCCAGTCGCTGTCGACGGTGCTGATCGTCTTTCTGATCGGCTACGGCGCCCTCTACAAGGCCGACGACGACCGCGATCCCGACCGAGAGGCGGAGGTCGCGGGCGTCCCCACCCGTTTCGTCTCGCTCATGCTGGTCTCGTACGGGTCGGTCGCGATCCTCTCGCTGTCGTTCGGCGCGCCCGGCACCTTCCTCGAACCGACCTACGACGCCGGGCCGTCGATGGAGACGGTCGCCACGACCCTCAAGGCGATCAGCGTCGGCGCGGTGTTCAGCGTGGTCGGGGCGGCCACCGCCGACAGCGTCTTCTGACCGCGAACTCCCCGGCGGCGCACCCGCAGTCTTAAGTCCTCGCCCCGTATTATCGGTCGGTATGGACTATCGACTCGCCGTCGAAAACGCCCCCGAATCGATTCCCGGTGGCACGGGGATCCTCCTTCTGCACCCGAGTACCGGCGAAACCGACCGAATCGACACCGACTTTCTCAAGACCGACACCGATCACTTTCTCGTCATCTCGACCCGCACGACCGCCCGGGAGGTCAAACAGAAACTCGACCACTACGACGTCGACGAGGAGCGCGCCGAGATCCTCGACACCCTGAGCATCGAGCGGGGCTACTCCCGACGGAGCACCGACAACGTCCACTACGTCTCGTCGCCCGACGACCTCGAGGGCATCCTCGAGATCGCCCGCGAGTTCCTCGAGTCGACCGACGGCAAGCGCCGGATCAGCCTCGACTCGATCACCGAGATGGCCTACTACGCCGACGAGGCCCGGGTGCGGGACCTGATCCGAGAACTGCTCGACCTGCTCGACGACCACGACGCGGTCGCGCTGTTCCACCTCTCGAAGGGGGTCCACGACGAGGAGCACGTCGAGAAGTTCATGGGGTTGTTCGACGCGGTCGTCGACCTCGACCGGGACGGCGAGGTCCGGACCGACTTCGAGGGCGTCTGAGCCGCCGGCTCCCGAAAGCCGTTTCACGGCGGGGCGCCCCTCTCTCCCAATGAGCGATTTCGACGCGATCGCGGTCGGGAGCGCGGTCCTCGACAGGCTCTACGGGCTCTCGAACCTCCCGGAACCCGACGGCGGCGCGTTCGTCCGCGAGGAGACGACCGCGACGGGCGGCGTCGCGGCGAACGTCGCGGCCGCGCTCGCCGAACTCGGGCGCGAGACCGGCGTGGTCTCGCGGGTCGGCGACGACGAGGCCGGCGACCGCGTGCTCGCGGCCCTCCGCGAGCGCGGCGTCGACGCGAGCCGGATCGTCCGGGGCGACGAATCGACCTCCTACTCGCTGATTCTGCGCGACCCCGACGGCGAGCGCATGATCGTCGCGGGCGGCCAGAGCGTCCCGAAGCTCCGACTCGACGCCGCCGATCGTGCGTACCTCAGGCGGTCGGACCTCGTCTTCACCAGCGCGTACGCGCCCGACCGGGTGACCGCCGCGCTCGCCGACGCCGCGGGGTCTGGCGGGCTCCCGCCGCTGGTCTTCGATCTCTCGGGACCGCTCGCGGAGCTCGACGGCCGGGCGACTCGTCGGGCGACCATCGACTCGCTCTGTTCGGCCTGCGACCTGTTCGTCGCCAACGAGGTGTCCGTCCGGTCGTATCTCGGAGTCGGTCCGCGAGCGGCGATAGCCGAGCTCCGCGATCGCGGGGTCCCGCGGGCCGCGATCACGCGGGGCGAGGCGGGCGCGCTCCTGTTCGACGGCGAGTCGGTGAGCGAGATCCCGGCGTTCGACGTCGAGACCGTCGACACCACGGGCGCGGGCGACGCGTTCACCGCGGGGCTGATACACGCGTGGCTACTCGACGGGCGACCGCCCGCGGCGGCCGGCCGGTTCGCGGCCGCGACCGCGGCGCTCAACTGCACCGCCGAGACCGCCCGCGGCGGCCTGCCGACCGCCCGGGACGTCGAGGCGTTCCTCGAATCGAGCTAACGGACCTCGTCGGCGGCCGCGACCAGCCGCGCGACGCGCTCCTCGTCGACCGGCGCGGTCGTCTCGCCGTCGACCTTCAGCGCGGTGCCGACGATGGCGCCGTCGGCGGTCGCGAGCAGGTCGGCGACGTTCTCGACGGTCGTTCCGCTCCCGACGAACACCGGGGCGTCGAGCCCCCGCTCGTCGCGGGCCGCCGCCACCGCCGCGAGGTGCTCGCCCGCGACGGCGTGGCCCGTGCCCGCGCCGCTGACGACGACGCCGGCCGCGAGCCCGCGCTCGATCGGCTCGGCGACGGCTTCGGCGTCGAGCGGGCGCTCCCCGCTCGCAGTCCGAGGCGCGTGGCGCCTCGCCAACGGCGCTGAATGTTTCACGTCCAGATCGGCGAGCACGGCCACGTCAGCGTCGAGGCGCTCGCGCAGGCGCATCGTCTCGTGGGCCCGCCCCTCGACGACGCCCTGATCGGTGACCCGCGCGCCGACGTGGACGTTGACCCTGACGAACGCCGCGCCCGCCGCGGTCGCGACCGAGAGGGCCGCCTCGGCGTCGTTTCGCAGGACGTTCACCCCGAGCGGGCGGTCGACGGCCTCGCGGATCTCGGTCGCGAGCCGAGTCATCGACGCCACGACGTGCTTGGGCACGTCGTCGGGGTAGAACGGTGCGTCCCCGAAGTTCTCGACCATGAGAGCGTCGACGCCGCCGGCCGCGAGCCGACGGGCGTCCCGCAGGGCGGCCGACCGGACCGCCTCGAAGTCGCCGTCGAACCCCGGGGCGCCCGGTAGCGCCGGGAGGTGGATCATGCCGACGATCGGCTTCCCGGCGTCGATGGCGTCCAGCGTCGTCATTCCCCGGCGCCCTCGGCGTCCGCTCGCTCGTCGTCCGAGTCGGGCTCGTCGTACTCCAGATTTCGGAACGCGTCGACGATCACCTGCTTGGCGACCGCGCCGCGGGTGGTCCAGTGGTGGGCGTAGTCGAGCATGTCGTCGTAGATGTCGGGCTTGCACCCGGCGGCCTTCGGGTGGCCGCCGCCGTTGACCTGCCCTGCGACCTCGTGGGCGCGCTCGAAGGCGTCGGTGCCCCGGATCGAGGCGCTCCCGGAGGGCTTGACCACGACCGCGGCGTCGGTCCCCTGCTGGCGGAGCGCCTCGGCGACCTCGTTCTGGGAGCACCGACCGTAGGTCACCCCGATCGTCCACGGCCCGACTTCCTCGACGTCGGCGCGCTCGACCGCCTTCTCGATGAGGGCTTCCTTCTCGACGCGCTGTTCGGCGAGGAACTCCTCGATCTCCGGCGGGAGGTCCGCTCCGTGCTCGGCGACCGCCTCGATGTACTCCTCGGGGTCCGACCAGTAGGAGAAGTCCGCCAGATCGTCGCTCCGTGGGTCCTCGCGGAGCCAGAGGTCGTGGTCGCGGGTGACCGCCGCGAGTTCGGCGAGGTACTCGGGGAACTCGTAGTCGAGCGACCGGAGCGCCACGTCGGCGGTACACTCCTCGTCGCTGTCGCCGACGACGAGGTCGACGCCCGCCTCGCGGACCGCCTCGGCGACCGCGTCGTCCCACTGGTGGTGGTCGAACCACCGGACCGACCCCGATCGCTCGACCAGCGTCTCCAGGGGCGCCCCGACGTCGTCGTAGGCGTCGGGACAGAGGTCACAGACGAACACGCGCGCGTCGGGTTCGGCGTACTCGGCGACGCGTTCGAGCGCCTCGTCGAGGTCGTGGGGGCCGGCGTCGACGAGCGCCGCGTCGCCGTACACTTCTCGGACGAGCGCGGTACAGGCGAGCCCGTCGGCGTCGGGGTCGGCCACGACCGCCACGTCGGCGCCGGTGAGCGCCGCCTCGGCCTCGGCGTCCTCTCTTTCGTCTTCGATCGAATCGGGGACGAAAAACCCCTCGCCCGGCAGGATCGATTTGCGCTCGATGGGCAGGGCGTCGTCGTCGATGACCCAGTCTTTCATACCCTCCTCTGGGCGCCCGACACGAAAGAATCCCCGGTTCCGGGCCGGTCACTCCTCGGCGAGTTGGCGGACGGTGAGCACCGGAACCGGACACGACCGGACGACTCGCTCGGCGACGCTCCCGATGAGAAAGCGGTTCTCGCCGTGGCGCCCGCGGGTGCCGGTCGCGACGACGTCGGCGTCGTTCTCGCGGGCGTACTCGGTGATCTCGGGCGCGGGATGGCCCTCCCGAACCGCGGTCTCGATCTCGCGGTCGGCGTGGTCCCGAACCTGCGCGAGCGCCGCCTCCGACTGGGACTCGAGCGCGGTCCGCAGTTCGTCTCGCAGTTCCTCGGGCGAGGAGCCGACCTCCCCTTCGTCGACGACGTACAGCGCGTGGACCGCGGCGTCGAACCGCTCGGCGAAGTCGAGCGCGACCTCGACGGCCCGTCGGACGCTCTCGGAGCCGTCGGTGGCGATGACGACCGTGTCTATCATGTCCGCCTCTACCGTCGGACGCCTCTTAAAGTTCGGTGAGTCGCCGGGACCGGCCCGCCGGTTCGGGGCGCGCCTTCGGCCGGCGCGCGAACGAAGATTTTTCCCGGGGGGCCACACACGTAGTCGTATGACCGAACCGCCGCTCGCAGTCGAAACCGTCCTCGTCCCGGTCGACGGAAGCGACGAGTCGGTCGAGGCCGCCGAGTACGCCGCCGCGGTCGCCGAGACGTACGGCGCCTCGGTCCACGCGATGTACGTCCTCGGCGAGGAGTTCGTCCGGGGGATCGAGACCGGGACCGTCGCCGAGGAGGAGGTGCTCTCGGAGACCGAGGCGTTCATGGAGACGGTCGGGGACCTCGCCGAGGAGTACGGCGTGGAGCTCTCGACCTCCAACGCGTACGGCTTCTCGACCACGCGCAAGACCCAACACCCCGGGAGCGCGATCCTCGACACCGCCGACGACCTCGACGCCGACTTCCTCGTGATCCCGCGCGAGCCGGTGAGCGGCGAGCCCGGCGAGGTGCTCGAAAAGGCCGCCGAGTACGTGTTGCTGTACGCGAGCCAGCCCGTGCTGTCGGTCTGAGGAAGACGCGTTCGCACGCTCGGTCTTTTCCCCGACGCACCGGCAATCCCACCGCGAGCGACGCGAGGTCGCGAAAGAGGGGGCGGCGCCGTGTTTTTCAGCAACGGTTTGCAAGAGCGGCGCGTTCGTGCGCCGCCCGCAGAAACGGTCGTTTAGAGTCGCAGCGCCATCTCCCGCTCGAAGCTCTCGGAGCTACAGGTCTCGAAGCCGACCGACTCGTAGAGCCCGATCGCGGCGCGGTTCCACCGCTCGACGGTGAGCCACACCTTCTCGACGCCGTTGGCCCCCCCGTGACCCAGCAGGCCGCGGAGGAGCTTCGAGCCGATGCCCGCGCGCTGGTAGTCCTGATGGACGAAGATGGCGAGTTCGTGGTCGGCGTCGTCGCCCGGCACGAGAGTGGCGTGACCGACCGCGCGGTCGCCGTGCCACGCCACCACGTTCAGGCCGTCGAGCAGCGCGTCGAACCAGTCCCGGACCCGCGACTCGGTCGCCGGCGGGATGCCCTGCGCGCGGTCGGCCGAGTCGAAGTCGACGTACATCGCCACGACCGATTCGAGGTCGCCGTCCTCGTAGGGCCGGACCTCGATCTCGCGGTCCTCGCGGTCGGTGAAAGACAGCGGCGGCTCGGGGAACGAGCCCGCGGACGCGTCGGGGTACTCGCGTTCGGATCCGTTCATCGAACCAGAGTCACCGTCACCGGGGAGTTCAGCAGGACGAACTCCGCGATGTGGCCCAGTTGTATCTTCCCCATCGGGCTCCGCTGGCCGCCGCCGAGCGCGATCTGGTCGAACCCCTCCCGCTCGGCGAGGTCGACGAGTTCGCTCCCGGGATCGCCCGAGACGTGTCGTACCGTCGCCGAGAAGTCGGCGTCTTCGAGGGTGTCTCGGACCCGCGTCTCGATGCCCTCGGGCGTGCGGTCGCTCTCGGGGTTGTCGACGATCGCGACCGTGAGTTCGTCGCCGGCCGTCTTCGCGCGCTCGACCGTCTTCTCTAACGCGCGGATCGAGTCCTCGCTTCCGCCGATGCCGAGCAGGAGGTTCATACTCGACCAAACCCGGGCATCAGTGAAAACAGTTGTGCGAGCGTCCGGGCTGGCGATCCCCACAGACGATACGCTTTTCCACCTCCCACCGCAAGCGAGATCCATGGCAGACGACCGACCGCGTCCGACCGAGAACGACCACCAGGACGCCGACACCGGGGCGGTCGACGCCCCGGAGACAGACGACGGGCAGGCCGACGCCTCTGTCGCCGACGGCTCGGCCGAGGGCGGCGACGTCCCCGACGAAGTCCGCAAGTACGAGCGGTTCAAGAAGATGGACGGTGCGGAGTACGACCGGGTCAACGAGTTCCTCCGAGATCGGACGTACATCACCGCCCGCGAGTGGGCCATCGCCCGGCTCTGTGCGGACTTCCGGACCGAGACCGGCGTCGAGATGACCAAGATCGGCGAGAACCTCCCGGAACTGGTCCCGTTCATGACCGACACCTACACCCCGCAAGCGGTCAATCAGGCCCGGGCGAGCTTCGAGGAGAAGGTAAAGCAGGCCGGCGCCACCTTCCTCTACGGGGCGATGTCCGGGTTCTTCACCGCCGAGGAGCTCGACGACACGATGTACGAGGTGACCGAGGTCGCGAAGTTCCTGCTCGAAGTCGAGGGCGTCGACCTCTCGGTCGAGGAGGAGCTAGAGGCCGAGGACCGCATCTCGTCGGTGATGCGGGAAGTCCAGTCGGCCAGCGAACAGCTCCGCCACGACGAACTCGAGTGTCCCCACTGCGGCCACGAGATGGAGCCGGCCGACGACTAATCGCCGTCGCGCTCGGCCCCGGCGACGAACGGCCCCATGAACAGCGTCGACTGGGAGACGGTCGCCAGCCGCCCGACGTACGACACCAGCGTGGCGAACGGGATCAGAGACACCGTGGTCGCGGCGGCGACGAACCACAGCCTGTTCTCGACGCCGAGCGTCGCGCCGGGGAACACGCCGGGATCGTATATCTGGGTGGCGAGGTAGGTGACAAACAGCGTGGGGAGCCCGACGTAGAGCAACGCCCGCGAGAAGTTGATGTACTCGGTGCGGACGTACGTGGTCTTCAGGAAGCCCCGCGCGGTGACGAACAGCTCGATGGTGTCGACCATCTCCTCGATCGCCGCCCGCTCGTCGTCGCCGAGTTTGTCGTCGTACTCGATCCGAACGCGGCGCAGTCGCTCGATCTTCCCGGAGGTGTCGAGATCCATGACCGCGGCGACCGCCTCGAACTCGCCGAACGTCGCCTCGGCGAGCTCGTCGTTCACGCCGTCGGCCTCGGCGGCGAGCTCCCGGGCGAACGACGCGAGTTCCGACTGGAGCTCCGGGGAGCCGTCGACCGACGCCGCGAGTTCGAGCCCTTGCTCTCTGAGCGCCGAGACGAGGTCGTCGAGGTACTGACCCGGCGCGAGCGGGCTGGTCGGCCGGTCGAGGAGGTCCTCGCTGTCGCGTCTGAGCTCCATCGTGTCGGCCAGGCGCTCGCGCTGGTCGCCGACCGGCCCGAGCTCGGGCGAGAGCGCGAGCTGATTGATCGAGAGCACGATGGTGACGACCGAGACGATGGTCTTCATCAGCTCGACCAGCACCGAGCCCGGCGACGTGCCGCGGGCGAGAAATCGCTGGGCCGAGACCGGTCCGAAGGTGCCGACCAGCACCGTCAGCACGAACACCGAGCCGGTCAACAGCCCGACGACCGTCCACCGGTTCGCGTCGAGCAACAGCCATCGCTTGAGCGCGAACAGCGCGGCCCGTAGCGTCCCCCGGTCCGGGCGGTCGATGGTGTCGCTGATCTCGGTCAGCGAGTCGCGGTCTGCCTCGGCCATTCTACCCGACGTTCACCGTCGGGCGTTATCTGTCCGATGGCCGACGGGCCCGCCGGAACGACCCTACCCGTCTAACTGCTCGGCGATGTCCGAGAGCCCCTCGTCGGGCGACTCGGTCGCGTCGTAGAACACCCGCTTTCCCGGCTCGCGCAGGCCGTACTTGAACCCGGGCTCGATCACGTCGACCAGCACCGACTGGCCGAACTCCACGCCGGTGTCCGCGACCCACGATTCGAGGCGGTTGTCGGCCTCGCCGGGGTTGCGCGCGAGCCGGGGGGTGTCGTACAGCCCGCGGAGCTCCCGGCCCTCGCCGGTCAGCGGCGCCTCGATCCGAGCGCGGTACTCGGTGTCGCCGGCGACGACGCGCACGAGGTCGCCGTCCGGAAATCGGTCGGCCTCGTCGTTCGGAATCTCTACTTTCGGGCGGTCGAGCCCACCGCTCCGGACGAGCGTCGCCCGGACGGTCGGGACCGAGGAGTGGTCGCTGGAGATGCGGTCGGCCATAGCGATCGCTGGGGCGGGGTACGGTCGGTCGGGAGAAAACGCCTGCGGTCGAGCGTTACTCGGCGTCTTCGTCGTCGCCCTCGCCGAGGAGTTCCTCGACGGCGGTGTCGCCGCGCTCGCTGATCTTGGCGTTGATCTGGACGACCGACTCGCTGACCTCGCCGCCGCGGACGGTCACGCGCCGGCGCTCGCCGTCTCGGGAGGGCGCGTAGCCCGTGCCGCCGTCGAGGAGGACCTCCTTCAGGTCCGGACCGGACACGTCGCCGCGCATCGGTCGACCCGCCTCGTCGGAGCCGCCGGTGATCTCGACGCTGTAGCCGTCGAGGCCGACCGCGCCGCCGTCGACGTCCTCGCCGATGGATTTGCCGAGGAACCGGTTGGCGTCCTGTCCGTCCACGTCGCGCTGGAATGTCGTCCCGGAGTCGGGGTCCGCGACGACGACCTGAAAGTCTGCCATACGGAACAGAAGGGCGATTGGGCGTAAAAATACGTCGAAGTGTCCCGCGGGGCGGTCGGACGCGGCGCTCGCCCGAAGAGTCAGCGTTTAACCGCCGTCCGACCAACACCCGGCCATGACAGCTTTCCCCGAGTTCGAGGTCGTCCCGGCCGTCGACATGCAGGACGGCGAGGTCGTCCAGTTGGTACAGGGCGAGCGCGGCACCGAGAAGACCTACGGCGACCCGGTCGAGGCCGCCCGCGAGTGGGTCGATCGAGGCGCCGAGACCCTCCACCTCGTCGACCTCGACGGCGCGTTCGACGGCGAACGCGCGAACGCCGACGCGGTCGAGCGCATCCGCGAGGCGGTCGACGTTTCCGTCCAGCTCGGGGGCGGCATCCGGACCGCCGACGACGCGATCGGCCTACTCGACCGCGGGGTCGATCGGGTCATCCTCGGGACGGCGGCGGTCGAGAACCCCGAGATCGTCGCGGAGATCTCGGCGGCGTACCCCGGGTCGGTGACCGTCAGCCTCGACGCGAAAGACGGCGAGGTCGTCGTCTCGGGGTGGACCGAGGGAACGGGGCTCGACCCCGCCGAGGCGGCGGCCCGCTACGAGGAGCTGGGCGCGGGCGCGATCCTGTTCACCGACGTGGACGTCGAGGGACGACTCGCGGGCGTCCAGACCGACCGGGTCCGCGCGGTGGTCGAGGCGGTCGAGATCCCGGTCGTCGCCTCGGGCGGCGTCGCGACCCTCGACGACGTGGCCGCGCTCCGGGACGCCGGGGCGGCCGCCGTCGTCGTCGGGACAGCGCTCTACGAGGGGGAGTTCACGCTCGAAGCGGCGAACTCGATCTAGGGCGGGCGCCCCGTTCCGGGTACCACGCGTCCGCGGTTCGCCGACGACGCGGGTCGCACGCGGAGGGCAACGGCCTTGTGTCTCGGCCCGAATTGTCGACCATGAGCGACCGAACCGCGGCGGTGACCCGCGAGACCGCCGAGACCGACATCGAGGTGATCCTCGACGTGGACGGCGACGGCGACGCCACGGTCGAGACCGGCGTCGGCTTCTTCGACCACATGCTCGATAGCTTCGCCAAGCACGGCCTGTTCGATCTCACGGTGCGGTGCGACGGGGACCTCGACGTCGACGACCACCACACCGTCGAGGACGTTGCGATCGCGCTCGGAACGGCGTTCGAGGAGGCGCTGGGCGACAAGCGCGGGATCGTGCGCTTCGCCGACCGGAAGGTGCCCCTCGACGAGGCGGTCGCCGAGGTCGTCGTGGACGTGAGCGGCCGGCCGCTGTTCGAGTTCGACGGCGACTTCTCGCAGGCCGGCGTCGGCGGGATGACCAGCCACATGGCCGGCCACTTCTTCCGGTCGCTCTCGATGAACGCCGGACTGACCCTCCACCTCGGCGTGACGGGCGAGAACGCCCACCACGAGATCGAGGCGCTGTTCAAGGGGGTCGGACGGGCGCTCGACGACGCGACCCGGATCGACGACCGGCGCGGCGACGTCGCGAGCACGAAGGGCCAGCTATAGCGATGCGAGCGCCCGGCGGAACCCAACACCACTAAAGCCGTCACCGCGTATCATCCGCCAATCAATGTTCGACGAGATAATGCGGAAGTTCGAGGGGAGCCCCTCCCAGCAGGCGGTCATCCGACTGCTGCTCGAACGCGGCTTCTCGGTCAGCGACGAGGGACGAGTGGTCTCGGGGAGCATCGAGATCCCAAACACCCAGATCGCCCGCGAGATCGACGTCGACCGCCGGGTCGTCGACTCGACGACCGACGCCATCCTCGAGGACGAACAGCTCCGGCGCATCTTCCAGAACATCTCCTCGATCCCGAGTCTGATGGATCTGGCGCCCGTGCTCGACCTGACGGTGCTCACCGTCGAGGTGACCGACGCCGACGAGTCGGGCATCGTCGGGACCGTCACGGGACTGCTCGCCGACCACGACATCTCGATCCGCCAGACCATAAGCGAGGACCCGGAGTTCACCGACGACCCGCGGCTCTACCTCGTCACCGACGCCGACATCCCGGGCGACGTGCTCAACGAACTCAAGAACCTCGGGTTCGTGCGGAAGATCGAACTGGAGTAGGCCGGATCGACGAGTCCGTCGAGCGCCGGGTGCCGGGGCCCGGGACGGGCGGGCGGCGCGTCCTATTTAGGGCTGGCCGACCAACCGCCGGCCATGACGCTGGTGCCGGAGGACCGCGAGCGCCTCGCGTGGTGGGCGTTCACGCTCGCGATGGTCGGCGCGCTCGGGTTCGTCGTCTGGTCGTTCGTCGGGACCGTGGTGTTCGGGGTCTTTCTCTACTACGGGATGCGCCCGCTCGACCGCCAGCTCCGCCGCCGGCTCTCCTCGGACGTCGCCGCGGACCTGACGGTCGTGCTGGTCGCGCTCCCGGTGCTCGGGCTGGTCGGGTTCGCGGTTGCCGTCGGATTTCAGGAGCTGAGCCAACTGATCGGGACCGATGGGGCGCTCGCCCGGCTGGTGCCGTGGTCGCCCGACCAGCCGACCGCGCTGTTCGAGGACCTCCGGGCCGCGCTGGGCTCGGGATCGGCCGGGTCGGCGGGCGGACAGTTGCTCTCGACCGTGCTGGGGACGCTGGCGGCTGCCGCCACCGGGCTGTCTCACTTCTTCCTGTCGCTTTTGTTGTCGTTCGTCCTGCTCCGGGAGGACGCCCGCATCGCGGCGTGGTTCCGGAATATGTTCGGCGGCGAAGGGTCGGCCGCCCACGCCTACGCGGCGGCGGTCGATCAGGACCTCCACGAGGTGTACGTCGGCAACGTCCTGACCGTCTTCGCGGTCACCGCGCTCGGACTGGGCGTCTACAACGGCCTCGACCTCCTCGCGCCGTCGGGGGTCGGCGTGCCGGTGCCGACCCTGCTCGCGTTGCTGACCGGACTGGCGACGCTGGTCCCGCTGGTCGTCGGCAAGATCGTCTACGTGCCGGTCGGACTCCTGCTCGCGTACCGGGCGACCACCGGGCCGGGGCCGGACGCGCTGTGGTTCCCGATCGCGTTCTTCGCGGCGGCGTTCGTGCTGTTGGACCTCCTCCCGGTGGCGGTGCTTCGACCCTACATCGCCGGCCGGCACGTCCACGGCGGGCTGATGGTGTTCGCGTACATCGGCGGCACCATGCTCTTTGGCTGGTACGGGCTCTTTCTCGGCCCGATGCTGGTCGTGCTCGGGGTCCACCTCGCCCGGATCGTCCTCCCGGAACTGATCCACGGCGAGACCGTCACCCGAGAGGTGCGGGCCGCCGAGTCGCTGGGGTCGAATCCCGGCGTCGCGGAGCCCGGTGCCGCGGAATCGGGCGACGCCGACGAGTCGGGCCCCGGCCCCGGCCCGACGACTTCGGAGGGGTCCAGCGATGGGTGACGAGCGCGCCGGCGCGCCCGACACCTTCCGCACCGCGGCGGGGTCGGGTCGGGCCGCCTTCGAGATCAGGGGGTCGGAGTTCGTCGGCCGAGTCCGGCCCGTCGCCGACCGCGAGGCGGCCGAGGCGTTCGTCGCGGAGGTCCGCGAGAAGCACGCCGACGCGACCCACAACGTCCCCGCCTACCGGGTTCGGGCGGACGGCGACCTCCTCCGGGAGTACGGCGACGACGACGGCGAGCCCTCGGGGTCGGCTGGCAAGCCCGCCCTGAACGTGCTCCAGCAGGAGGGCGTCGAGAACGTCGCGGCGGTCGTGACCCGCTACTACGGCGGGACCAACCTCGGGGTCGGCGGGTTAGCCCGCGCGTACTCCCGTGGAGTCAAGGAGGCGCTCGCGGACGCCGGAATCGCCGAGCGCCGGCCGCGCGAACAGTTCGGGGTGACGGTCGCCTACGACGACTCGGGGACCGTCCGAGGGATCCTCGAGAGCGCGGACGCCGAGTTCGAGGCGACCTACGAGGCGGAGGTGTCGTTCGCGGTGACGGTTCCGGTCGCCGAAGCCGCGGGGCTCAGAGACCGCATCCGGAGCGCCACCAGCGGCCGGGCCGAAATAGACTGACAGGTCAGCTCGCCGTCCCCTAGAGTTAAGCGGCGACTAACAGTAGCCGGTTCGTGCCGTGCGTTCGCACGGGACAAGGTAACTATGGGGGGACACGACACGCGCTCCGAGGAGCGCGACCGCGAACGAACAGGGCGAACGAACCGACGCGACTTCTTGCTGGGGTCGGCGGCCGCGCTGGGGCTGAGCGCGGTGCCCGCCTCCGCACGGGCGAGCGCGGTCGACGGCCGACCGCGCGCGATGCAGGCCGAGGAGGTCGCGACCGCGACCAGCGCCGAGGGAATGGTGTCGTCGGTCCACCCGGAGGCGACCCGGGTCGGCACCAACGTACTCGAAGACGGCGGCAACGCGGTCGACGCGGCGGTGGCGGTCCAGTTTGCGCTCAACGTGGTCCAGCCGCACGGCTCGGGCATCGGCGGCGGCGGGTTCATGCTGGTGTACTCGGCCGACGAGGACGTGACCTACGCGGTGGACAACCGCGAGCGCGCGCCGGTCGGGGCCGACCCGGAGATGTTTCTCGGCGAGGACGGCGAGCCGATCCCGTTCGACCAGCGCCACATGAGCGGTCAGGCCGTCGGCGTCCCGGGGACCCTGCGGGCAATCGACGTGGCGCTCAAGCGCTTTGGCACCCGGCCGCTCGAGCGGTTGATCCAGCCGGCCATCGACCTCGCGTCGCCCGGTTTCCGGGAAGCGACGGTCGACGCGTACCTCGCGGAGGTGATCGCCGAGGAGGTCGACAACTTCAACGACGCCGCCCGGTCGGTGTTCGCGCCCGGCGGCGAGCCCCTGGAGGCGGGCGACTCGCTGCTCCAGCCCGACCTCGCGGACACGCTCGAGCTGATCCGCGACGAGGGGGTCGAGGCGTTCTATCGGGGCGAGATCGCCGAAGCCATCGCCGAGACGGTACAGGACACCGGCGGGACCATGACCACGAACGATCTGGCGGCGTACAACGTCACCATGGACCACCCCGAGTACGTCGAGTACGAGGACGTGGTGATCCGGACGATGTCACTGCCCAGCTCCGGGGGGCTGACGGTCGGCCACGTCCTGAAGCTGGTCGAGAGCTTCGACCTCGGCGAGTACGGCCCCAGATCGACCGAGAAGTACCACGCGCTCGCCGAGGCGTTCCACCGGGCGTACGCCGACCGCGGGGCGTACATGGGCGACAAGCTGTTCGCCGACGCGCCGTGGCAGGGACTGTTAGACGAGGAGTACCTCGCCGAGCGCCGCGACGAGATCTCGCTGTCGACGGCGACCGAACCGCCGTGGGAGCCGGGCGACCCGTGGGCTTACCAGCCCGGCGAGCCCTACCGCACCAGCCCGCTGGTGGCCGACCCGGCCGAGATGGCCCGGAGCCTCGACGCCGAGAGCGCAGAGACCGTGCTCGGCATGCTGGCGGCGCTGTTGGCGGTCTCCCGGAGCGACGCCGGGGCGCGAGCGGGGGCGGCCGCCGGCCGGCCCGGACCCGACCGAGCCACGCCGCTGGCGGCCGATCGCGGCCAGACGACCCACTTCACGACCGCCGACAGCGAGGGCAACATGGTGTCGTGGACGAGCACCATCGAGCAGTTCTTCGGGACGAAGATGATGGTGCCGGGCTACGGGTTCATGCTCAACAACGAGCTGACCGACTTCGACGCCACGCCGGGCGGTCCGAACGAGGTCCGGCCGAACAAGCGCCCGCTGAGCTCGACGAGCCCGACCATCGTGTTCCGCGACGGCGAGCCGTTCATGACCGTCGGCTCGCCCGGGGGCACGACCATCATCACGACGGTCGCCCAGATAATTCAGAACGTGACGACGTTCGGGATGGGGCTCGCCGAGGCGATCGCCGAGCCACGTATCTACGCCGACGACGACCCGGAGCTCTACTGGGAGGACGGCGTCCCCGAAGGCGTCCGCGAGGAGCTGTCGGGGCTCGGCCACGCGATCCAAGACGAGTCGGTCGGGCTCGGCAACGCGCAGGCGATCTTAGTCCGGGACGGCGAGTACGTCGGGGCGGCCGACTTCCGGCGGGCGGGCGCGGTCGGCGCCCCCGAGTCCTAACGCCGGTCGCGGGCTCGGGCGGGACGGCGCCGATCGGCGGCGCGGCCGCTCGTCGCTATTTTTCGCGATCGGCGCGGCGTGTCCGACACACAAAGCATATCGCCGGGAAAGACGAAGCCTCACCAAATGAGCGACGCCCCCACGACCGAGGCCGAGGCCGACCCCGACGCCGCCCGGGCGGTCGAACTCGACTTCGGCGAGTCCGGACGGATTCCCGCGGTCGCACAGGACGCCGAGACGGGCGAGGTGCTGATGCTCGCGTACGTCACCGACGAGGCGGTCGCGAAGACCCGCGAGACCGGCCTCGCCCACTACTACTCGCGGAGCCGCGAGGAGCTCTGGCAGAAGGGCGCGACCAGCGGGAACGTCCAGCACGTCGAGGAGGTCCGGGTCGACTGCGACGGCGACGCCCTGCTGTACCTCGTCGACCCGGAGGGCGGGGCGTGTCACACCGGCTACGAGACGTGTTTCTACCGGACGCTCGACGGCGAGACGGTCGCCGACCGCGCGTTCGACCCCGACGACGCGTATGAGTGAGAACGCCGCGCCGGCCTCGGCGGTCGCCGAGTTGGCGGACGCCGACGAGCGGCGTCGCGAGATCGACGCCCGGATCGAGGAGTACGGCGAGTCGACCGTCGAGTCGGTGGCCGACGCCTACGACCGGGCGACCGGCCTGCTGGCGCGCTACGAGGAGCAGGCGACCGGGACCGGCCGCCAGAACTTCCAGAAGTTCGTGGAGTTCAAAGCCGAGTTCGGCTCGTTCGTCGAAGAGCTCTCGGAGGACCTGCCCGCCTACGACGCCTTCGACGCGGCCGGCGACCGCTTCGACAAGAACCGACTCAACGAGCGGGACTTCGAACTCGCCCGCGAGGACCTCGAACCCGCCGCCGAGATCGCGGGACTGCTCGAGGACCGCGCCGAGGCGCTCGATCGCTACCGCGAGCACCGGCACGCGGTCCGGGACGCGCTCGAAGGCGTGGGCGAGGAGATCGCCGACCGCGAGCGACTGCTCGAACTCGGCGACGCCGACCTCGACGCGCCGGTCGAGGAGATCCGCGAGCCCATCGAGGCGTACAACGACGCGGTGACCGAGGCGTTCGACGAGTTCCGACGGAACGCGAGCGCCCGCGCGGTCCTCGATTTCGTGGCTGTCACCCGCGACTACCCGCTGGTCGAGTTCCGCGAGCCGCCCGAGCGCCTCCGGGCGTACGTCGCCGACAGCGAGGCCGGCGAGAAGCCCGTCCCGGAGCTACTGGAGCTCTCGGGGTACTCGAACTCGAAGCTCGACCACTACGTCGAGGCGCCCGCCGCGCTCAAGCGCGCGGTGGCGACCAACGAGACGTACCTCGAACGCCTCGACGCCGCGCCCCTGCGGCTCGACTGGCCGCCCCGGTCGGCGGCCGACCTCCGGTGGCGGACCGACGAGCTGGTGTCGGTCGTCGGCCGGTTCGCGCCCGAGGACGTGGTCGCAGACCTCCGGGCGGTCCAGACGGCGGTCCGGGACGCCGACCGCTTCGAACGTCTGCGGACCGCGGCGATCGCGGCCGAACAGCTCTCGGAGGCCGAACGCGAGAAGATCGAGCGCGGCGCGGTCGAGCGCGAACTCGACGAGCTTCGGTCCCGGAGAGAGCGGTTGGAGGACGCGCTCGAGGACCACCCGAACCGATAGGCGCGCTACCGCGTGACCGGGAGGGTCACCGACACCGTCGTGCCGTCGGCGGTGGTCTCCAGATCGATGTCGCCGCCGACGTACGTGATGACCCAGTAGGCGAACCACAGCCCGAGTCTGGAGCCGTGTTCGAGGGGCTTTTCGGTCTCGGCCTCGATGACGCGTCGCTCCTGGTCGGGGATGCCGGGACCGTTGTCCGCGATGGTGACCGTCGCCGTGGCGGACTCGGTCCTCGCGGTGATTGCCGCACGCGGGACCGCCGACTCTGAGTGTTTGACCGCGTTCTCGACGAGTTCGCGAAACGCGGGGATCGCCCGCGCGTCGATCCGGACCGACTCCGAGCGGTCGCCCTCGATTGCGATCTCGGCATCCGGGTACAGCGCCCCGACCTCGTCGGCGATCTGTTCCAGCGCCGCCATCAGCCCGCGCTCGGTGTCCTCGTCGAGCGAGTCGCCGAAGATCCGCTGGATGCGGTGGGCCTTCTCGCTCGTTTCGAGGAGCAACTGGACGTTCTCCTGGATGGTGCGGAGGTGTTCGACGAACGCGTCGTCGTCGAGAGACGCCTCGAGTTCGGCGGCGTACCCGTTGATGACCGTCCCTTTGTTCCGGAGGTTGTGTCTGAGTATGCGGTGGAACACCGTGAGCTGTTGCTCGCGCAGTTTGTGCGCGGTGATGTCGTCTTGAATCCCGACGAACGCCTGAATCTCCCCGTCGGCGTCCGCGATCGGCGCGATCGTCTGATTGATCACGAACCGCTCGCCGGATTTGCGCTCGTTGACCAGTTCGCCGGTCCAGATGTCGCCGTCCCGGATGGTGTGCCACAGCTCCCGGTACAGCGACTCGTCCTGCTCGCCGGATTTGAGGATCCGGGGGTTTTCGCCGATGACCTCGGCGGCGGCGTAGCCGGTCATCCGCTCGAAGGCCGGGTTGACGTACTCGATGACCCCGTCGGGATCGGTGATGAGGATCGCGTGACCGGCGTGCTCGACCGCGTTCTTGAACTGCCGGAGCTCGTCGTTTTGCGCCCGGAGGTCGGCGTGGAGTTCGGCGGTCTGGTTGCGACGCGCGAGGAGGTTCGAGATGGTCCGGAACAGCGACGCCGGTTCGACGGGGGCGGTCACGACGTCGTCGACGACCAGCGGGCGCTCGGCGGTCTCGACGTCCGGGAGGTCGACCGTGACCGGCGTCTGGTCCCGGCGCACGAGGACGACCGGACAGAACACCGGATCGAGCTCTCTTTTGCGGCGCTCTAGCGCGTCGCTGTATCGGTGAAACGACGGCTCGTCGACGAGATACAGATCGACCTCGCGCAACTCCTCGTCGACGACCGGAGTGTGGTTGTCGTCCAGAATCGAGGTAAGGGCGCGGCGGTTGCCCGCGCCGTCGACCAGCAGTTGGATCTCAGCCATCAGACCGAGCCTCCTCGACCGTCGGGAGCGTCACGACGAACACCGCGCCTTCGGGGTCGTTGTCCTCGACCCACACGTCGCCGCCGTACGATTCGACCAGCGTCCGGACCAGATAGAGCCCGATGCCCGTCCCGTCGCTCTCCAGACCGGTCGCCCGTCTCCCGAAGATCTCGTCTTTCTGCTCGTCGGGGACGCCGGGGCCGTCGTCCGCGATTCGGACCGCGACCTCGCCCGCACGCTCGCGGACCGAGACGGTCACGGTCGGGGCCGGCCCGTCGTTGTGTTGGATGGCGTTTTTGAGCAGATTCCGAAACACCGAGTCGAGCATGTCGTCGGCGACGGTGACCCCCGGGACGGTCCCCTCGACGGCGACGGTCGCGTCCGGGTACTTCGAGCGGACTCGTTCGAGTTCGAGGTCGAGCGTCCCGCGAAGCGCGATTCGCTCCGGTTCGGCCTCCTCGGTCGAGAGCATCACGTCGGCCATCTCCCGCGCCGTCTCGGTGAGCTCGACCGCGTGGTCGGCGCTGTCGAGGACCGTTCGGAGGTGTTCGCGCCCCGCCTCGTCGACGTGGGCTTCGAGCAGGTCGCCGTAGGCGGTGACGAGCTGTAGGTCGTTGCGGATGTCGTGGCGCAACATCTGGTTCAACAGCCCGAGGTCGTCGCGCTGGGCTTCGAGCTGGTCGTTTCGCTCGCGGAGTTTGGCGGTCGCGGCGTCGAGTTCCGCCGCGATGTGCTCGCTCCGGGCCTGCCTCGCGAGGAGATTCTCGACCGTTCGAAAGAGCGTCTGTTTCCCGACCGGCGCGTCCAGCACCTCGTTGACGAGGAGCGGCGACTCGGACTCGACCGGGTCGGGGAGGTCGACGGTCACCGGCGTCCGGTCGCGACGGAGCAACACTACCGGGCAGAACACCGTTCTGGTCTCGCGTCTGCGTCGATCCAGCGCGTCGCGGTAGCGGTGAAACGACGGCTCGTCGACGAGATACAGATCCGCGTCCCGGAGCTCCTCGTCGACGATCGGATCGTAGTGTTCGTCCACGACCGACGCCAGCGCCCGGCGGTTGCCGTCGGCGGACAACAGCAGTTGGATCTCGGTCATTGCTATCGGATGTCTCAGAGCGACTGATCGGGATCACCACCCACGCGTTTGGGCACGCCTTCGACGACCCCGTGCATCCCCGAGACCGACTCGCCGATCTGGAGCCCGTCGTCGGTGATCCTGAACCGGCGCGGGACCGTCTCGAAGCCCCCGATGCGCTTTTTCAGCACCCCGACGATCCGCTGGAGCTCGCCGCCGACCTCGATGTAGTTCTCGAAGACGATGTTGTCGGCGAGATAGCTGACGCTCTCGCTGGTCGGTTCGGGGAACCCCGTCACCTCCCTGCGCTGGTCGATCAGAATCACCGACGCGTTCATCTGGATCAGGTACTTTGTGAGCGCCCGGAGCCGGCGGCGCAGTTCCACGCCGTCTTCCCCGCCCTTGATCGCGTTCTTGTAGCCGGCGATGCCGTCGATGACGACGAGTTCGGCCGCGTGGCGTTCGACCTGCGTGCGGACCTGATTGGCGAACTCCTCGGGCGACATCGCGAGCGAGTCGATCTCCTCGATCAAAAGCGACCCCTCCTCGTGGAGGTCCGAGACCGGGTTGCCAAAGTGCTCGGCCCGGTGAGTGAACGTCTCGATCGACTCCCCGAACAGGTACGCGAGCGCCGGGTCTCCGTGCTGGGCGGCCGTCGACAGGAACTCCGCGGCCGTCGTCGACTTGCCGACCCCGGAGGGACCGCTGAGGATCGTGACCGTGCCCCGTTCGAGCCCGCCGTCGAGGAGCGCGTCGAGTCCGTCGATGCCCGAGGAAAACTTGGTCGGTTCGAACCGCCGACTGTGCGTTTCGGGCACGAGCGCGGGGAAGACCTCGACCCCGCCCTCGCGGATCTCCATCCCGTGGGACCCATCGCGCTGGCCGACCCCGCGGTGTTTCGGCACGCGGATCCGTCGGCCGGCCTTCTCGTCGCCGTGGTTGAGGGTGATGACGCCGTCGCTGAGCGACTTGAGCTGGGTGTCCATCTGCTCGGTCGGCGTCTTGGTCGCCAGCACGGTCGTCCCCCGGTTTTTGAGGAAGCGCGCGAACGAGATGATGCGCTTCCGAAACTGGTACTCGGTCGGTTCGAGGTACTGGAAGTGGGTTATCGGGTCGATCAGAACGCGGTCGGGGTCGACCGCTTCGATCGAGTCTCTGATGTCGGCGATCAGATGGCCGTCCTCGACGTCGCGGGGCTTGACCACGTCGTACGACTGGGCCCGAGTGAAAAAGTCCGACTCGGGCCCGACGTCGAGGAACGCGGCGTCGTCGAGGTCGATGCCGAGTTCGGCGGTGTTGGCCCGGAGGTCGTCGGCCGACTCCTCGCCGTGGATGAACAGGACCGTCTCGCCCGCGTCGAGGCCCGCTTCGAGAAACTGGGTCCCGAGGAGGGTCTTGCCGGCCCCGGGCGGCCCGATGACGAGGTACAACCGACCGTTGACGAACCCGCCGCGGAGGAGCGTATCGAGCCCGGAGATCCCGCTCGAGATCCGCGTGAACTGACGGTCTGAGGAGGTCATATCCCAGAATCACCGGCTAGCAAGCATAAAAGCCACGAAAACTGAGGTCAGATGAAAAGAGACGAACGTATTGGCGAGCGGTCGATCGCGGCGGGCCGACGACGAGGTCGTTCGCGTCGGGAGACGAGAGAGCCGCGACGCCGTCTACGTCCGACACCAGTTCTGGGAGACCGACGCCACGGTAGCCGACAGGATCGAGACTTCGACGTGTTCGCCCGCGTCCGAATCGGGGCAGTCGGGGACGAAGGTGTACTCGTTGATGTAGCCCTGACTTTGCTTGACCCGGACGAGCGCTTTCTGGGCGTCGAAGACGTCCTGACGGTCGACGTACGAGGTCCCGTCCGACGCGTTCGAGGCCAGATCGATCCACTCACCGAACAACTGCTTCTCCGAGAGGTCCGCTTCGATATCGACCGGCAGGATCTCGACGAACACCGAGCGGTCCTCGGCCGTCAGATTCGACACCGAGAGCGACACCGGGCGAGGGTCCGAGCCGGTACAGCCGCTGACCCCGGTCGCGAGGGCGGTCCCGACCGCGCCGAGGAACGTACGCCGAGAGGCTGGCATGTCTCCGAGACGCCGGCGGGTCCGAATAAGTCTTCTCTCTCGTCGGTGTGGGAGGGCTTCGAGCCGCCACCGCCGACCGCTCGCCGAGCGATCGCTACGCCGCGGCCTTCGCGTCGCGTAACGCCGCCGCCATCTCCTCGGCCAAGTCGCGTGCTCTGGACTCCTCGCGGGCCTCGGCGTAGATCCGGACCATCGGCTCGGTGCCGCTGGGGCGGGCCAGCACCCACGCGTCGCCGTAGTCGAACCGGTAGCCGTCGAGGGTCGTGACCTCGGCGTCGGCGGCCTCGGCCTCGCGCTCGGCGGCCTCGAGAAGCGCGTCGCGCTCGGCGTCGGTGTCGTGGCCGATGTTGATGCGGACGTTGTGATAGCCGTCGTAGGGCGCGACGACCTCGCTCGCGGGGCGGTCGGCGAGCAGTTCGAGGAATCGCGCGGCGGTGTACGCGCCGTCGCGGGCCAGCAGGTACTCCGGGAAGAAGATCCCGCCGTTGCCCTCGCCGGCGACCGGGACCGGCTTGCCCTGCTGTTGGAGCTCCTCGATCCGGGTGATGAGGTTGGTCGAGCCGATCGGGGTGAGTTCGAGGTACGCCTCGCAGTCGTCGGCCACGTCGACGAGGCGCTGGGAGACGTTGACCGCCGAGACCACCGAGTCGCCGGGGTCGAGTTCGGCGGCCGCGAGCGCCGCCAGCGTCGCGTCGCCCTCGACGTACTCGCCGGTCTCGTCGTAGAAGATGGCGCGGTCGGCGTCGCCGTCGTGGGCGATCCCCACGTCGGCGTCGGTCGCCTCGACGAGCCGGCCGAGATCGCCGAGGTTCTCCGGGACCGGTTCGGGGTCCCGGCCGGGGAAGTGGCCGTCGGGCTGGCTGTTGGCGGTGACGACCCGACAGCCCAGCTTCCGGAAGAACTCCGGGCTGGTGAGCGATCCCGCGCCGTGGCCGGGGTCGAGCGCGACCGTGAGGTCGGCGTCGGCGACGGTCTCGCGGTCGACCGACGCCAGAAGCCGGTCGACGTACGCCCGCCGGACGCCCTCGACCTCGCGGCTCGTTCCGGTCTCGCTCCACGGCGCCCCGTCGAACTGCTCGGCGAGGAACTTCTGTTCGATGCGCTCTAGGTCCTCGACCGCGAGTTCGACGCCGTCCGCGCCGACGAGCTTCACGCCGTTGTACTGGGGCGGGTTGTGGGAGGCGGTTATCATCACGACCGGCACCGACTCGCGGCCGGCGTACGACTGGGCGCCCGGCGTCGGAACCACGCCGAGCCGGTCGACGTCCGCGCCGACGCTGGCGAGCCCGCTGGCGGCGGCGTCGGCGAGCATCCGTCCCGTCGCGCGGGTGTCGCGAGCGACCGCCACGCGATCGGCCCGCCACACCGTCCCCGCGGCCTTGGCGACCTTCAGCACGAACTCCGGGGTCAGCGCCTCGTTGGCGACCCCGCGAGTTCCGCTGGACCCGAATACCTTCATGCCCGTGGGTGCGGACCGGGACGCAAAAGGCATTCCGGAGACGCTCGGGACGTGTTAGCCGGCCGTCAGCCCCGCCGGTCGGGGAGTGCCGAGTAGACGACGTTATATACGAGAGGCAAAGTGAGTCCAACAGTGAGCGATTCGGCGGCCCACCTCTGCGCGTCGCGGGCGCGCGAGCTACTCGAGACGCTGCGACCGCTCGCCGGCGATAGCCTCCGATGTGGCGTCCACTACCACGGTCGCCACCAGACGGTGTTGGACGTCCGCGACGACGTCGCCGAGTCGTACGACGACGACGAGATCGCCTGCCTGATCGACGACCTCGCGCTCGAAGCGTTCGGCGACCCCACCCGGCTGACCGACCTCTACCGACTCGGCGATCTGGAGGCCACCGCCCGGTGGTTCGGGGACGGCGTCCTCGTCCACTACCCCTACAGCGACGCGAGCGGCGTCGCGGTCACGTTCGACCACGACGTCGGGTGTTCTCTCCGGACGCTCATCGCGACCGGGGCCGCGTTCCTCGACGGCCCGTGAACCCGAACCACTAACCCGCCGGGTGCCCCACGATCGGACATGGACATCAGCATCGACGAGAAGCGGGTGTACGACGGGAGCGACGAGAGCGTCCCGGTGTACGTCGTCGGTGAGTTCGGCGTGGCCGCGATCGAGACCTCCGACGATCTGGTCGGGGAGTTCGGGCTAAAACACCAGTGTACCGCCCGGGACGCCGCGGGGCGGGACGGCCGACTCGCGGTCGCCACAGACGAGGACGTGCTGGTCGCGACAGGCGACGGCTTCGGGGCGCTCGGCGTCGGCCCGGCGGTCGCGGTCGGGTTCGGGACCGACGGCGACCTCGTGGCGGCGCTCGGCGACGGCCGGGTGATCCGCGAGCGCGGCGACTCGTGGACCGAACTCGGCGAGGTCGCCGACGCCCGGGCCGTCGACGGCGATTTCCTCGCGGGGGCCTCCGGCGTCTACCGGGCGACGAGCGGCGGCCTCCGGCAGGTCGGACTGAACGAGGCCCGGGACGTGTCGGCGGCCGAGACGCCGCTGGCCGCCACCGACGACGGCCTCTACCGACTCGGGAACGGGTGGCTGGCCGAACTGGAGGGCGCCTTCCGCGCGGTCAGCGCCTCGCCGGCCGGCGCCGACCAGACGGCGAGCGCCGGCGACCTCGGCGAGGCTCACGCCGCGACCGACGCGGCGCTCTTCGAGTTCGCCGAGGGGGCGTGGCGGACGGTGTCGCTACCGGTCGAGGAGGCGATCGTCGCGCTCGATCGCGGTTCCGACGGCGCCTACGCGATGACGGCCGAGGGGACGTTTCTGCTGTCGGTCGGGGACGGCTGGCGCTCCCAGCCGGTCGGCCTGCGCGAGGCGGCGGCGGTCGCCGTCCCGTGATCAGTCGGTCGCGGTGGCGCCGTTGACTTCGGCGGCGAGGAGGTCGGTCGCCTCCGCGAGGAGCGCCACCACCAGCGGCCCCGCGATGAACCCGATCGGGCCGACGCTGAGGAGCCCGCCGGTGAACCCGATGAAGTAGAGGCTCCCGGGGATGTCGGCGGTGTGGCGCGCGAGTCGCGGCCGGACGACCGCGTCGGGGAGCCACCCGATCAGGACCGCGCCCAGCACGCCGACCGAGACCGCCGCGGTCACGTCGCCGACGCCGAACTGGTAGAGTCCGAGCAGTCCCACCAGTACGGTCGGGCCGACGATAGGGAGAAACTGGAGGAACCCCGAGACGAGCGCGAGCGTGACGAACAGCCGGTAGTCGAGCAGGTAGAAGACGGGGAGCGCGACGAGGAAGGTCGCGGCGGCGGTCGCGGCCTGTAAGACGTAGATGGCGAACAGCGTCTCGCGGGCGCGCTCGCGAAACGCCTCGGCCACGTCGCGGTAGCTCGGCGGGATCGGTGCGAGCAACGCCTTTCGGGCGCGCTCGCGGTGGATGAGCAACGCGAACACCAGTAGTGCGAACAGCGTCGCCTTGAGCGCGAGCACCGGCGCGATCCGTGCGACGGTGAGCGCGACCCCGGTGAGGTTCTCCCGGACGAACGCGATGGCGACGCTCGCGTCGGCGGTGTAGGCGACGCCGAGCAGTTCGACGGTGAGGCTCCGGGGGAGCGCTCTGAGCACCGCCAGCATGTCGGCCTGGCGCCGGTAGACGAGGAAGGCAAAGGAGCCGAACAGCGCGAGGACGCTGAGAAAGCCCACGGCGGTCGCGGCGACGCTCGCCCACCACGGGTGGGCGCCGCGCTCGACCAGCCGTCGGTGGAGCGGGGTGAGGACCGACGCCACCGTGATCGCGAAGAAGACGGTCCCGAGCACGTCGAACAGCACCACCGCGGCGAGGAGTCCGACCAGCACGAGCACCACGCCGAGTACCCGTTGTCGCGTCCCGGACATACTCGCCGCATCGAAAGCGGACACGAAAACCTTTGGGTCCCGCGCCGGCGCTACACGCCCCGCCACCCGGCGAGACAGAGGAGCGCGCCGACGAGGCCGAGCACGCCGGCGAGGTACGCGCCGACGACCGGGTCGTCGACCGCGCGCCACCCGAGGACCGCGACCCCGACGAACAGGAGGCCGGCGCCCGAGACGACCGCCCGGACCGCGGGATCGGTCGTCGGCGACTCGGCCGGCGTCTCGACGCCCGCATCGAGCGCGGCGCCGACGGCGTCGGCCGCTTCCGGGGGCACCGTCAGGAGTCGCGGGACGAACGCGCCGGTCCCGCGGGCGTACGACGCCCAGTAGATCGTCGGGCCGGCGACCCGGACCGATCGGACGCGGGTCACCTGCGCCAGCGGGACCCGCCGGCCGTTGCAGACGAGGTCGACCTCGCCGGTCGCGTCCGGCGGGTCGGCCGCGCCGGCGGGGCCGCCGTCGAGGTCGACCGTCCCGGCCGTCGAGAACAGCGCGACCGCGACCGGCGAGAACACGAGCGCGACCACGACCGCGAACAGCGCGTCGAAGCCGACGCCGGCGGCCGCCAGCCCCCAGAGGCCGACCGCGCCCGCGACGGCGGCGACGGCCACGCTTCGGGGCGTCCACGGGGTCGCGTCGCCGGCGAACGCGCCCGGACTCGGTCGCTGGTCGGGGTCCGCGAGCATCGGCCAGAGGTAGACCAGCGAGACCGGCCCGCCCACGAGGACGAGGAGAGCGACGAACAGCAACGCGCCGAGGGAAATCGCGGTGACGAGGGCGGGGAGCGCGAAGAGGAGCGTGCCCGTCGCGAGCAACAGCGCGCCGCCGAGTCCGGCCACGAACCCGTGGGCGAGCACCCGGAGGAGCCTCGATCGGGTCGCGTCGTAACGCCACTCGACGCCGGCGGGGTCGCTCATACCCGATACGTGACGGCGCGGGGACAAATACGTTCGGCGGGGGACGCGAGAGCCGAGGACCGCGCCACCTAAGTATCACTGTGTGCAATCACCGGGTAATGAAACGACGCACGTTCCTCAAAAGCGGCGCGGCGGGGTCGCTGATCGGCCTCGCGGGCTGTACCGGAACCGGCGAGCAGGCGACGACCACGACCGAAGAGACCACCACCGAGACGACGACCGAGGCCACGGAGACGACCGAGACGACCGAGGAGACCACCACCGAGAGCGACGACGGGCTGAGCGGAACGCTGACGGTCGCGACCTACAGCTCGTTCGTCGACGCCCCCAGCTCCTCGCCCGGGCCGTGGCTCAAGGAGACGTTCGAGGAGCGCCACCCCGACGTGACGATCGAGTGGGCGACCCCCGACAACGAGATGAACTACTACATCCAGCGTCGGACACAGGGCGTCGACATCGACGCCGACGTGTACGTGGGGGCGAACGTCGACCATCTCATCCGGATCGACGAGAAGCTCGGCGACCGATCGCTGTTCGCGTCGAGCGCCGACGCCCTCGACAACTACGGCCACGTCGACGACGATCTGAAGTTCGACCCCCAACAGCGCGCGATCCCCTACGACACCGGCTACATCAGCCTCGTCTACGACGGCACCGAGACCGACGACCCCGAGACGTTCGACGCGCTCACGACCGACGAGTACGCGGGCGATCTCATCGTCCAGAACGCCCAGTCGGCCGCGACCGGTCGGGCGTTCTTGCTGTGGACGGTCCACAACCGCGGCGAGGACGAGTATCTCGACTACTGGAAACAGCTGGTGGACAACGACATCACGATCCTCGGGTCGTGGGACGACGCCTACACCGCGTGGGAGGAGGGCGAGGCGCCGATGGTGGTCTCGTACTCGACCGACCAGGTGTACGCCAACCGCTACGATCAGGATCTGGAGAAACACCAGGTCTCGTTCCTCGACGACCAGGGGTACGCCAACCCCGAGGGGATGGCGAAGTTCGCCGACACCGACGTGCCCGAGCTCGCCGACGCGTTCATGGACTTCGTGCTGTCGGCGGAGGCACAGGGCGAGATCGCGGTCCGGAACGTCCAGTTCCCCGCGACCGACTGGGCCGAGCTCCCCGAGGAGTTCGCCGAGTACGCCAAGATCCCCGACGAGCCGGTCACGTTCACCTATGAGGAGCTGGCGGGCAACCTCGACGAGTGGGTCGACGACTGGGCGCGCCAGATCGCGAGCAACTGACCCGACGTGAGCCGACGCGACGGGGTCGGGGGCTGGCTCGGACGCCGCGCGTCGACGGCCGAGCGCCACGCGCTGGGGGCGCTCGGCGTCGCGACTGCGGCGGTCCTGCTCGTGGTGTTTTACTACCCGGTCCTGACCGTGTTCGCCGACGCCGTCCGGATCGGCGACGCCTGGAGCCTCGACGTCGTCCGTGAGGTGCTCGAAGACCCCTTCTACTTCGGCCCGCTCGCGGCGGTGTTCGCCGGCGACCTCGGTTCGGTCGGGGCGGTCGCGGCCGACACGCCCCTCGGGCGGTTCGGGTTCACCGCGTACCAGGCCGCCCTCTCGACGCTCGCCAGCGTCGCGCTCGGGCTCCCCGGCGCGTACGTCCTCGCCCGCTACGAGTTCCCGGGTCGCCGGACGGTGCGGTCGCTCACCATCCTCCCGTTCGTCCTGCCCTCGATCATGGTCGCCATCGGCTTCGTCGCCTTCTTCGGGTCGGCGGGGCCGCTCAACGACCTGCTCGCCCGGTTCGGACTGGGGCGGGTGAACCTCCTCTTTACCCTCGAAGCCATCGTGGTCGCCCACGCCTTCTACAACGCGCCGCTCGTGGCCCGCGTGACGACCGCCGCGTGGGAGAGCGTCGACGCCCGGACCGTCGAGACCGCCCGGTCGCTCGGGGCGAGTCCGCGCCGGGCGTTCCTCGACGTGCTCGTCCCGCAGTTGTTGCCCGCGGTGCTGACCGGCGCCTTACTCACGTTCGTCTTCACGTTCATGTCGTTTCCCATCGTGCTCGCGCTCGGGGGGTTCCAGCTCGCGACGGTGGAGGTGTGGGTGTACTCGCTGGTCCAGCAACTCGACTACGCCGAGGCCGCGACGCTCGCGGTCGTCGAGACCGTCCTCTCGCTCGCGCTGACCTACGCCTACCTCCGGTACGAGTCGAGCCAGTCGGGCGGGAGCCGGGCCGCGAACCCGCCGGCCCGAAAGCGACTCGTTCCCGAAACCCCCTCGGCGGGAGCGCTCGCCGAGCGCGTCGGCGTAGCCGCCTACGCGGGCGTCGTCGCGGTCGTGTTCCTCGGCCCGCTCGCCAGCATGGTCGCCGAGAGCCTCACCGGGCCCCAGGGGTTCACCCTCCAGTACTACCAGTTCCTGCTCGAACGGCAGGCCACCGGCGCGTCGTTCCAGACGAAACCCGGGGTCGCGGTGCGCAACTCCCTGCTGTTCGGGGCGGCCGCGCTCGCGGTCGCGCTCCCGATGGGCGTGACCGTCTCGGTGCTGACGACCCGGAGCGGCCGGGCCGAACGGCTCGCCGACGCCGCCGCGATGGCGCCGCTCGCGGTCAGCGGCGTGGTCGTCGGGCTCGGGATGCTCCGCGGGCTGGTGTTCGGCGTCGAGGTGTGGGGCCACCGGATCCAGATCGCCGGCCCGACCGCCATCGTCGCGGCCCACGCGGTCGCGGCCTACCCGTTCGTGGTCCGGAACGTCTCGCCGCTTCTCGGCGGCCTCGACCGCTCTATGGTCGAGTCGGCCCGCGCGCTCGGCGCCAGCCGGGTCCGGGCGCTGATCGACGTCGAACTGCCGCTGGTGGCCTCGGGCGTCGCGGCGGGCGCGGCGTTCGCGTTCGCCATCTCCATCGGCGAGTTCGATTCGACGGTGATTTTGGCCACCGGAAGCTCCAGCTACACGATGCCAGTCGCCGTCGAGCGCTACATCGGCAACCGGACGCTCGGGCCCGCCACCGCGATGGGGACGGTGTTGCTTGCGGTGACCAGCCTGAGCTTCGTGGTCATCGACCGACTCGGCGGGAGGTGGGAGGCGTGAGGGGCTCGCGACGCGAGGTCCGAAGGCCTCCGGAGGTGGGAGGCGTTCGTCGGCGGTCGAACGCGGGTTCGACCGCCGACAGACGCCGGAGGTGGGAGGCGTGACCGACCTCCGCCTGCGCGGGGTCTCGAAGTCGTTCGGCGAGGTGACGGCGCTCCGGGACGTGAGCCTCGACGTCGCCGACGGGGAGTTTTTCACGCTGGTCGGCCCGTCGGGGTGTGGCAAGACCACGACCCTCCGCGCGATCGCGGGGTTCGAGACCCCCGACGCGGGATCGGTGGCGTTCGGCGACCGCGAGATGGCCGGGGTCGCCCCGGAGGACCGCGACGTGGGGGTCGTCTTCCAGAACTACGCGCTTTTCCCCCACATGACGGTCGCCGAGAACGTCGCCTACGGCCTGCGGTTCCGGGAGGTCCCCGGCGGCGGGTCCCGCGAGGAGCGCGTCGCCGAGCTCCTCGAACTGGTCGACCTCGCCGGCTTCGGCGACCGCGAGCCCGACGAGCTGTCGGGCGGCCAGCGCCAGCGCGTGGCGCTGGCTCGGGCGCTCGCTCCCGGCCCCGAGGTCCTCCTGCTCGACGAGCCGATGAGCGCGCTCGACGCCCGGCTCCGCCAGCGGCTCCGGACGCAGGTCCGGGCGATCCAGTCGGAGCTCGCGATTACGACCGTCTACGTCACCCACGATCAGGAGGAGGCGCTCGCGATCTCGGATCGAGTGGCGGTGATGAACGGCGGCCGGGTCGAGCAGGTCGGCGCGCCCGAGGCGGTGTACCGCCGGCCGGCGACCCGGTTCGTCGCCGAGTTCCTCGGCGACAACAACGTCTTTACGGGCGAGGTCGACGGCGGCGCGGTCCGGGTCGGCGCCTCGCGGTTCCGGGTCGCGGGTCTCGACGCCCCCGACGGCGCGCCGGTCACCCTCTGCGTGCGGCCCGAACACCTCGCGGTCGGCGACGCGACCAACGCCTTCGAGGCGACGGTCGAGACGGTCGAGTTCCTCGGCGAGGCGTTCCGGGCGTCGCTCGACTGGGACGGCCGGGAGGTGACCCTGCGCGTGCCAGAGCGCCCGGAAGCCCGGCGCCTCACGGTCGGGTTCGAGCCCGACGACGCCCACGTCGTGTCGGTCGACGGCCGCGAGCCCGCGGTCCGGAGGGTCGAGGAGTAGCGGTCGCCGGGCGGTCGGTCAGGCCCGCCCGTCCCAGAACCGCTCGATCCCGAGCGACAGCATGTCGGGACTCACCGGCTGGAACTCCTCGCGCTCGGTCTCGGGGAGGTACTTGCGGACGCTGTCCCACGAGTCGCGGGCGTACCGCGAGTCGACGAGCACGCGGACGCCGACCTCCTCCGGGCCGCGGATCACCCGCCCGAGCGCCTGCCGGGCCTTCCGGGCGGCGGGGACGGTGAGCGCGTACTCGAAGCCGTCGCCGAACGCCCGGTCGTACGCGGTCCGGACCGCCTTCGTCCGGGGGCTCGCGGTGTTGATGATCGGGACGCCACACACCACCGCGGCCCGGAGCCGATCGCCCTGGTAGTCGACGCCCTCGGTGAGGGTCCCCCGGAGGCTCGTCACCAGCACCTTCGGCTCGCCGCCGAAGAACTCGGCCTTGAGGTCCTCGGTCGCGTCGTCGTCGCTACTCTCGTCGAGCAGGACCGTCTTCTCGACGCGGGGGTTCGCCCGGAGCGCGTCGGCGGCCCACTCGGCCTCGGCGTAGTTGGGCATGCCCACGAGGACGTTGCCCGCGGTCCCGGCCGCCACGTCCCGGAGCGCGTCGGCGTACGCCCGTCTTGCGGTGGTCTCCTCGCCGGGCGCCCCGCGGTTGTCGTAGGTGAACTTCGGGGCGTCGACCGCGAAGCTCTCGCGGTTCTCCGGCGGGAAGTTCAGGCCGTAGGTTCGCTCGACGATCGGGCGATCGTCCTCGCGTTCGAGGTGGTTCAGCCCGGTCACTTCCTCGAACACGTCGAGGGGTTCGAGGGTCGCGCTCATCAGCACGCCGCCGCCGAACTCCGCGAGGCGCTCGCCGATGGCGTCGCTTGGCACGCAGTTTTGCATCGCGAGCCGGGCGTTGTACGCCCGGCGCCACGACGACTCGGGCTCGGTGTCGTTCCACGTCCGTTCGAGCTCGATCTCCCGGAAGTACCGCTCGTGGTCGTTGCGGTACCACTCGCCGAGCACGCGCCCGGCGGCCGGGGCGGCGCGCTCTTTCTCGTCGTCTTCTGCCTCGTTCAGGATGCGGGCGGCGACGCCCCCGACGGCCTCGGCGCGCGCCCAGACGCCGTCGTGGTACCCCGCTTTCTCGGCCCACTCGGTGATCTCGTCGGGGCTCGGCTCGGTCGGATCCCGGAGCGGGATCTCGTCGTCGGGGAGGTCGGCGAGCCGCGACTTCCAGCCGCGGTGCTCGCGTTCGAGGTGGGCGGTGACCCGCCGGTCCAGTTCCTCCCGGAGGTCCCGGAGGAACTCTCGGGTCCGCTCCAGTTCGGAGAGCGAGACGTCGGCGTCCTCGAGTTCGGCCCGGACGAGGTCTGCGTCGGCGGTGGTGTGGCTCTCTCGACCCTCGAACTGTACGGGCTGGATCACGCGGCCGAGCTCCGACTCGGCGTCCCGCAGGGTCGCGTCGCCGACCGCGTCGCTCACGAGGTCCCGGACCCGGGGTTCGAGCATGTGGGCCTCGTCGCAGACCACGAACGTGGCGTCGTCGAGTAACGCGCCCGTGAACCCCCCAGTGGTGACGGGATCGAACGCGTGGTAGTAGTTACCGACGACCACTTCGGCGTGGCCCAGCACCGCGCCCATCATCGAGTGAGGGCAGGTGCCGTGCTGGACCGACAGCGAGACCAGCTCCTCGGGGTCGATCAGCCCCATCGCGTCGAAGTCGAACGGGACGGCCTCGACCGGCTCGCCGTCGTCGGGCAGATCGTCGAGGAACTGGGCGTAGAACGGACAGTACTCCACGTCGTCGTACTCGGGCATCTCCGGGGGGTACGGCGTCGGCTCGCCGCCGGTTTCGAGATACGTCGCGCCCCCGCCCGAGACCCCCGAGTCAGCCAGCCCGGTCTGCTGGCTTCGGGCGCGCGAGACGAGGTTCCGGGCGGTCGTCGAGCCGGCCTCGCCGGTGATCGCGCGGGTGTCCTCCCGGAGAGACTCACAGCGCTCGTAGACGTTTGTGTCGTCGATCCCGCCCGCGTTCTCGCGGTTGTACGGGCAGACGTCGGCCTTCCCGACGAGCGTGAGCGCCGTCACGGGATCGTAGCCGTCGGGGAGGTTCGCGTTGATCGTCCGGAGGTCGTCCTCGAACTGCCGGAGCTGTTGCTTGACGCTGGTCAACACGAGCACCCGGTCGTAGTCGCTGTCGGGGTCCCGGACCAGCTCGATCCCGGCGGTCAGCGCCAGCATCGTCTTGCCGGTGCCACAGGCGCCCTCGACGACGGCGAACCCGCCGTCCCGGCCGGTCTCGATGGCGGTCTCGATACCGTCGACTTGCTCGTCGTACGGCTCGTCGTGGCCGAAGACGTCGCGCCACGAATCGGAGGCGGTCACTGGACCGGGGTTGGTCGGCGTCGGGTTTGAACGTTTGGATGGCACCCCGACGGGCCCCTCGGCGGGGCGGCCGGCGGGCCGTCCCAGAAGGTGAGAATCGCGGACATCCCTTATCTGGCGGTCGGACGAACTATCGCTCGTATGTACGAGACGATCCTGCTCGCGACCGACGGCACCGTCGCGTCCGAGAACGCCGAGTCCCACGCGATCGACCTCGCGGCCGCCCACGACGCCGTCCTCCACGCGCTCTACGTCGTCGACGACAGCGTGTACACGGCGTACAGCGGCGACGAGTACGTCGACGGCTCCGAGGGCCCGGAGCACGGCCTCGAAGAGCGCGGGCGCGAGACCCTCGACCGAATCCGGGCCGAGGCCGACCGCGCGGACGTCGAGGTCGTCGACGCGCTCGAACACGGGGACCCGGTCGAGACCATCATCGAGTACGGCGACGCCAACGACGCGGACGCCGTCGTGCTCGGGACGAAGCGCCGGCCGGCCGAGTACCGGGCGCTCCTCGGGAGCATCACCGACCGCGTGCTCAGGCTGACGACCCGGCCCGCGATCGTCGTGAAGACCGACGCCGACGAGTAGCCGGGCTCGCGGTCCGATCGGGGCCGACCCGACGCGCCGATGCAAACCGTTACCCGGCGCGACCGACTACCGTCGTCCATGAGCGACGCCCCGAACTTCGACGCCGACCAGTGGCGCGAGGAACTGGAGTCCCACCGCGCGGAGAAAGACGACTTCTTCGGCGACCACCCCCAGTCGCCGATCCCGCCCGAGGAGCGCGAGGGCTTCGAGGGCCTCGAGTACTTCGCGCCCGACCCCGACTACCGGGTGACCGCGATCGTCGAGACCCACGACGAGCCCGACCCGGTCGAGATGGACGTGAGCGCGGGCGCGCCCCAGCGGTATCTCCGGGTGGCGACCCTCCGGTTCGAGTTGGGCGGCGAGGACCACGAGCTCGCGGCGTACACCCGCGACCAGCAGGAGGGGCTTTTCGTCCCGTTTCGGGACAAGACCACGGGCCAACAGACCTACCAGGGCGGCCGGTACATGGAGTTCGAGACCGAAGGCGACTTGCAGGACGGCTCGGAGATCACGGTCGATTTCAACCTCGCGTACTCGCCGTTTTGCGCCTACAGCGAGACGTTCGCCTGCCCGCTCGCGCCCGAGGAGAACTGGCTCGAAACCGAGGTCCGGGCGGGCGAGCGCGACGACTGATCGGGCGTCGAGGCCCGGCGACTGACGCGGGAACCGGACCGACCGGCGGTCAGGGCGCGACGCCGACAGTGAGTAGCGTGCCCAGCTCCCGGTAGCGCTCGACCATCGCGGCTCGGCTGTCCCAGTCGTCGGTCGGGAACGCGCTCGCGTCGGGGATCTCGATCTCGCGGTCCGGGACGTTGTCCTGCTCGGCGACGTGCAGACCGGCGTCGCGGAACGCCTCGCGGTACTCCCGGGCGCTCCAGCGGGTCATCTCGACGTCGATGTTGTCCTGCCAGCCGTGAGAGTGGACGTTCTCCTCGTAGTAGTTCACCGCACAGAAGAAGGTGCCACCGGGGGCGAGCACGCGCCGTATCTCCGCGAGGGTCTCGCGGGGGTCGTTGGCGTAGTAGAACGCCTCCATCGAGAAGACGTGGTCGACGCTGTCGTCGGCGAACGGCAGGTGGTCGAAGTCCCCCACCAGAAACCCGACCCGCCGGTCGTCGGTGTACCCGTCGGCGTTGTGCGCCATCTCCGGCGAGCCGTCGAGCCCGTAGGCCCGACCCGCCCCTTTGGTGTCCCGGAGCGCGCGGGCGGCGTACCCGCTCCCCGTGCCCAGATCGAGGACGACGTCGCCGGCCTCGACCGGCATCCGGGCCAGCGCGTACTTGGCGGTGTGCCAGTGGCGGTCTTCCATCCCCTTGTCGCGGCCCTCGGCCGCCCAGTCGTCGAACTCCTCGCGGACGCTCATACTCGCCGCGAGACGCGCCACGGACAAAACGGGTTCGAAACGCCGCGTCGACCCCGGCGACGGTAGACTTATTTCGCTCCGCCGGGCAGTTGTAGCCGACATGGACGCCGTCGTCGTCGGAGGCGGGATCGTCGGCCTGTCGTCGGCGTACTCGCTCGCTCAGGCGGGCGCGGACGTGACGCTCCTCGAGAAGGGGTCGCTCGGGATGGGATCGACAGCCCGATCGGCGGGCGGCATCAGGAGCCAGTTCTCGACCCGGGTCAACGTCGAACTCTCGGTCGCGAGCCGGGCGGTGTGGGACGACTTCGCCGAGCGGTTCGGCGTCGACATCGCCTACCGGAAGTCGGGGTACCTCTTCGTGGCCCGGACGGAGGCGACCGCAGAGCGGTTCCGCGAGGACGTCGCGATGCAAAACGACCTCGGGGTCGACACCGAGTATCTCGATCCGGCGGCGGCCCGCGAGCGCTGTCCCGGACTGATCGACGACCGGTTCGTCGCCGCGACGTACAACGGCGCCGACGGGTTCGCGGACCCGAACCTCGCGGTCCAGGGGTACGCCGAGGCCGCCCGCGAGGCCGGCGTCGACGTGCGGACCGGGACCGCGGTCACCGACGTCCGCACCGACGGCGACGCGGTGACGGGCGTCGACACCGACGACGGGCGGATCGACGGGACGTTCGTCGTCAACGCGGCCGGTGCGTGGGCGGGCGAGGTCGCCGAACTGGCCGGCGTCGACCTCCCGATCGCCCCGCGCCGTCGCCAGATCGCGGTGGTCGAGCCCACTCAATCGGTCCCCGAGGACGTCCCGCTGACCATCGACCTCCAGACGGGATCGTACTTCCGCCCCGAGCGCGACGGCGCCGCGCTCGTCGGCGGCCAGTTCGACGAGGCCGACCCCGATGTGGACCCGGACGCCTACTCGGAGTCGCTGGACATCGACTGGGCGGCGACCGCCGTCGAGCGCGCCGCCGACTGGACGACGTACTTCGACGGCGACTCGCGCATCCGGCGCGGGTGGGCCGGGCTGTACGCGGTCACGCCCGACCACCACCCGATCGTCGAGGAGACCCGCCCCGGCCTCGTCACCGCGGCGGGGTTCTCCGGTCACGGCTTCCAGCACGCGCCGGCGACCGGGCAGATCGTCGCCGAACTCTGCGTCGACGGTGCGGCGTCGCTGGTGGACGTCGACCCGCTGTCGAGCCGTCGCTTCGAGGACGGCGAGGCGCTCGTCGAGCGGAACGTCGCGTGATCCGGAGCCGATCCCGAACGGGCGGGCTCGCGCCGACCTTCGGGGCTACCGCGTCGCCCTCGATCTCCTCGCCCCCGTCGCCGCGGCGGGATCGACGGGGCGACGCCGCCTGATTCGTCAGCCGAACGGTACGTAGCGGATACACTTATCGGGGCTGGCGACCGTATGTACCCGTATGCCAGAAGAAGTCCTGTTCGAGTCAGAGAGCGACCGGACCCGAGACGAGATCGCGTCGTACCTTCACAGCGTCGCCGAGAAGCTCGAAAGCGGGGACGCGATCACGCTCAAATCCGGCTCGGACTCGGTGACGATGGACCCGCCGGCCCGACCGACGTTCGAGGTCAAAGCCGAGCGAGAGGGGCCGGCGGGCGGCGCCGGGGAACTGAGCGTCGAGTTCGAACTCGAATGGGACGAGGACGGCGATTCGGGGCGCGCCGAGAGCGGCCAGTTAGAGATCGAGTAGCGCCCCGGCGAAGACGAGCGATCGGCGGTCGGCCGACCGTCGTATTCGTTCCACCACAAGACTTTCACGACGGTTGATAGAACTGTCGGCCGATGGCTTCTCGCAGATCAGTGTGCCTCGAAGAGATGACGTGGCCGGAAGTCGAGTCAGCCCTCGAACGCGGGACGCGAACGGCGATCGTTGCCGTCGGGTCGATCGAACAGCACGGACCCCATCTGCCGTTGAACATGGACACGCTCGACGGCGACGAGCTCGCTCGACGGATCGCAACGACGCTCGGAGACGCCCTCGCGGCCCCCACGATTCGGCCCGGCTGTTCGGGCCACCACATCGAGTTTCCCGGGACCATCACGGTGGCGCCCGAGACGCTGATGGACGTGATCCGGTCGTACTGTCGCTCGCTGGACGAACACGGCTTCGAACACATCGTCCTCGTGCCGACCCACGGCGGGAACTTCGGCCCGGTCGAGACCGTCGCGCCACAGATCGCTCGGGAGATCGACGCCGCGGTCATCCCGCTCGCGGACCTCGACGAGCACATGCGGTTGCTGAACGAGGGCCTCACCGAGGCGGGCGTCGAGTACGAGCAGGACGTGATCCACGCGGGCGCGGCCGAGACGGCAGTCGTGTTGGCGATCGACGAGGACCTCGTCAGGGTCGGGGACATAGAGTCCGGCCCGGAAGGAGAGATCACGACCGCCCGTCTGCTGAGCGAGGGGTTCAAATCGATCACCGACAACGGCGTGCTCGGCGATCCGAACGAAGCGACTCCCGAGGCCGGTGAGACGATCATCCGGAACGTGGTCGACGCGTACGTCGACCACATCGAAACCGAGCGCCGTTCGGTCTGATCGCCGATCGTCGCGACGAGCCGTTCGCGGTGCTTTCGCGTCGCGGTCCGTGCGGACGCGAGACGAACGACCGCACGAGCCGCCACACACCCGGTGTCGGATGAGACTCGGTCAGCGCGTTCCGAGCCGACCCCGGCGTTCTCGACTGCGATCGCTCAGACGCGATGCACCGACCCGACCTGCGGGGCCGTCGCGTCGAAGCCGTCCGCCCGGAGCTCGGACGCGAACTGCTCGCACCGGTCGCCGTGGTTCACGAGCACGGCGGCGTCCTCGTACGACGAGAGAAGCTCCACGAGCCCGTCGCGGTCGGCGTGAGCCGAGAAGTCGTACTGTTCGACTCGGGCGCTCACGGGCATCACCCGCCCGTCGATCTCGGCGCTCCCGGTTTCGAGTAGATCGCGCCCGGGTGTCCCGTCGACCTGATAGCCGGTCATGGTGATCTTGTTCATCGGATTCGATCGGATTTCGGGGATGTAGGTCATGGCGGGGCCGCCCGAGAGCATCGGAAACGAAGATGTGCAAGTGATCTTGCTTCCCAGAAACTATGCGGCCGTTATGCTATACTGAGTTTTGGTACCTCCTCCGTCCCAATAGGGTTCGAGCTCGGCATACATGTAGCGACCTCCCAAAACCCCATGAAAATACGGCTAACACAGATACAACAGATCATTTGTATTATTTTGAATATGTATTATTACCATCGGTTGGTGGGTTGAAGGACGAAAATTCATGATGAATTCCTGTGCCAGAAGTGACGATTTACTAGTAAATCTATTCTCTCCGTAGATTTCTTATGTATTTGAAGGAACCAATGATCTAGTCGCTACCCGACCAGAACATTTAATACGCTGTGGTGCGTACCAATATAGTTCGGCCGAAATTCGAGATAACAAGGGTAATAGAGACAATTGAGTGTGATTTCTAACACCCAAATCGTAGCGGTTCTCTGATCTCCAGATATGTAGTTTAGAGCATAGCAGATGGTTGGTAGCGTCCAATTTGTCCCTTCACTTCTTGTCTGGGTGATCCACGAGTAAGTGGATGAGGCCACTACTTTCTGAGTGTTCCTCTAATTCCTTACATGTTCTCCCGGAGAGGTCATAATGTAATATATCAGGTGTATTCTCATGATTGATGTTTGGTACCTTCTCCTACAAACCCCGTTATTCTCCTCCTCTGGGGCCTAAGACCCATAATTTCAAAATGTAAAATTGCCAAAGTTTATGTATCGGCCGGGCATACTCAGGAGTACGAACGATGAGGAGATGAAAGGTAAGTCCACCCAAACCCGCGGACCGGAACTTTGGTAGGGATCGGTGAGCGGTCGGGTGGCGCCCAAGAGAGCGCACGTGTGCGCCCGGACTTGAGCGAGTTGCATCTGGGTGTATGCGTCGGAGCGCTATAACTTTTCGCACTCACAGCAGCGTCGCTGTTGCAGCGAGAAGTAGAAGCGCGATACCGTTCTTCACGATCGGCACAGAGTCGAAGTCATCTGCCTAGAGTGAAAACTCCACTATGAACAAAATCAAACTCACACCGACGAAAGACGCATACACTGCGATCAAAGCGGACGTCGATGAGAACGCAGCGGTCAAGGAACTCATCGATAACAGCATCGACAACGGACGCCGACAGAACCGAGACAACGTTACGGTCAAAGTCCGGTACGAAACGGACAGTAACGGCACGCCCACGCTAATCATCGAGGACGACAGTGGCGGTCTGAAGCCCGAAGAACTGAGCATGGTCTTCGCGCTGGGTGAAAGTGAGAAGGACGACATCGAGGGAAGCATCGGTGCCTTCGGCATCGGTGCGAAGAAGGCCTTGATGTGCCTCGGAAACGAGTTCACCATCCGCAGTCGTCATACCGATGCCAGTACCGGGTACGAGTACACGGTCGGACAGTCTTGGCTCGCGGACAGTGACGAGTGGACCGTTCCTGTAGACGAAGTCGAACTCGAATCGGGCACGACCGAGATCGAGATTCGTGACCTGAACTTCGACTGGACCGACGTGCGTGGTCGTCTCGAAGACGACCTGAGCCAGACGTATGAACTACACCTCCGAGGGAAGACGTCGGTTACCCTCCGACTGCTCTTCCCGGACGAGGAGACCAGCGGACTGGAACCGCTTCACCCGCCCACGCGCCCGTCATACAGCTACGCGCCGTGGGACGGGCTTTACCCTCGTCGGTACGACGGCATCATCCTCGAACCTGACCACGTGTCGACGCCGGTTCACATGAGCGTCGAAGTGGGTCTGCTGTCGACTGGGGATGGAGACGAAGCTGGCATCGACTGGGTGTGCCAAGAGCGCGTCGTCGAACGAGCGAACCGGGACGCGGTGAGCGGTTTCGACGAGGAGCTTCCTCAGTTCGACTTGAGCAAGCACAAGCGCCTGAAGGGACGGGTCGAACTCTACACTGAGGGCGACGCATCCGAGATGCCCTGGAACTCTGACAAATCGCGCATCCACGCTCGTCACCCGGTGACTGAAGCCGCCCGGGACGTACTCCGGAAGGTCGTCAAACGCTACATGCGCGCGAGCTACGGTGAAGTAGAGCCCGCGTTCTTCGAACCGTACACTGACGACAGTCGCTACGCGGCCAACGGTGGTGACATCGCAGTCGTAGACCTGAGTGAGACTTACCGACGGATGCGTCAGGGCAAAATCACGCAGGTCCAGATCAACGACAAGCCCATGAAGGGGTTCCCGAAGGTCACCGACATGCAGGACACTGCGTCTGCGCACGCTCAGCTCGGCATCAAATACGAATACCTCGACTGGGTGGAACCGTGGATGCGACCCACGTACCACGCGCTCACTGAGGCGAAGCGTGAGAATTTCGGTTGCTTCGACTCTCTAGAGGAACTTCAGAGTCGTCCCCCGGACTTCACCCAGGAGGGGCGTAGCGGAGAATCCGAGCGCAAGCGTCTCTCGGAGATGGCACGTGACCATATCAATGAGGGTGTTCGTTACACTGACCTCGCTGAGTGGGAGCGTCCGCGCTACCTCCTCGAACTAAATGAGGCGTCCGACAATCGCGACATCGACATCGAATCGCTCGAACCCGTCGACACCCTTCCGGACGGTGACGGCGAGGAGGAAGAAGACGAAGAATCGGTCGAAACGACGCACATCTCGTTCGCAGAGTTCACAGACGACGAACTCGCACTTCTGAACGAGCATCTCGGCGAGGTCAAGGAATACTCGCCTGAAAAACGGAAGGAGGTGCTACTCGACCACTTCCGCCGACTCAACATGGCCGGCGTCCGATTCGAAGCACGCGCCGACTAACGGCGATACAAGACTACTTTCCTATTTTTACGTAGAATAGATATAGTGACACTATAGCAGCTGCTATTCTATATTTTTATATTATATTTACCACCATATATTAAATAACGTGTATGGAGCCGAGTTGCGGAGCCGTGGCTTCAAAGCCATCTGCTTGGAGGTCAGATGCAAATTGGTCGCACTTGTCACCATGGTTTACTAAGATTGATGACCCCTCATACGATTCCAAGAAATCCAGAAGGCTATCGCGATCAGCGTGCGCAGAAAAGTTGTATTGTTCGACTTGGGCACTAACAGGCATCACGCGGCCGTCGATCTCGGCGCTCCCCGTCTCGAGTAAATCGCGACCGGGTGTGCCTTCAACCTGATAGCCAGTCATCGTGACCTTGTTCACCGGATTGGATCGGATTTCGGGGATATAGGTCATAGCGGGGCCACCAGACAGCATTCCACTGGTGGTAATGATCGCTGCTTTTTGGTCGGTGATTCGCTTTCGCTGGCCGTTTCGCCCGGTGACGAACCGAGCGTGGGATTTTGCTCGTCGAAACGCATCTGCGTCGCGAACGAACTCGGGATACTGCTGAAGCATCTCGGTTACCTGCTTTCCCATTCCGTCGACGTAACAGGGGATGTCGTACGCGTCACAGATGAGCATCATCTCTTGCGTTCGTCCGATCGCGAATGCGGGGACGACGACCGTACCGCCCTCCCAGAGTGTCGTCTCGACGCTCTCAGCGAATCGTTCTTCCACCACGGATCGGTCCTCATGCTCAACATCGGAGTAGGTACTCTCGCAGAGCACGACGTCAGCCTCGGGTCGTGCAGTCGTCCCTGAAACCAAACGTTGGTCGTCAGTATGGAAATCTCCCGTGTAGAGCAGCCGTGTATCCCCATCGTCAACCAGTACGTGAGCACTTCCTGGGATGTGTCCTGCATTATAGAATGTCACGTCATAGCCAGCCGCTTCGAAGGTTTCCTGATACCCGTGCGTTTTCGACACCTGTGTAACGCGCTTGAGATCGTTCTCAGTGAACGGGCAATTGTATGATCCCCCGTGTAGCTTGAGTGTGTCCTGCGCGAGCGTCAGCGTCAGCTCGTACGTCGGGGGTGTCCAATGAATCGGCGGCCGTTCGTCACCAGAAAGCAGAGACGGTATCGTACCAACATGATCGAGATGCCCGTGCGAAACAACGACTGCATCCGGATTCGGTGTTTGCACCGGAAACTGAGGAGGATTGTCCGTCAACATCCCAAAATCGAGCAGAAGAGAATTGTCCACGAGAATGGCGCTTCGGCCGATCTCGCGTGCTCCGCCAAGAAACTGAATATCCATTATCGGATTTATACTCGCCAACCGCTTTTCTTCGTCGATTTATCCGAAGCTATCTGTAGAGGTAACCAACATCAATAAAACGGATTTACAGAAGCTTCTCAGGTAGCAGTAATCAAGGGCGGTGTTCGAACTCTAAGGATTCGCTCAGCTGTGGCGTTTCACTTAGGCTTTCGTCGCCCTCGTCATACTCGAGAGTACGATCGACGAGGAGCATATCTTCCTGTGCAGCAAGCTTTAGCACCGGAGAGATGTCTGGTATCTGTTCGCGGGGATCAGCAGACCAGCGAATGACTACAGTTGGATCTTCGAACAGCTCGTCAAGTGGTCGCTCATAATCTGATAGAGGGTTCCCGACCACTTCGAATCGGTCAAATACGTTATTGATGGTGGTAGCAAAATCTCTGAAACTCATGCTGGGTTATATTCTAGTGGTAGAGAAGTTCACTGGGGTTAGTAGAGCACATCTGGGTCAGAAACGTCCGAGAATACTGAACCCCCACTCTGCCGGAGAGCAGTGATCGCATCGTCTGTCAGGTCATCCTCTGACACGACAACAGAGCCATACAGCATGTCATTTGCATTGTCGAGAGCGTCACAGCCGTCATTCCGGAAAATCGATTCGGGATAATGGACTGAACCGAACTTGATCACCGATTTCGACCCCTGCTTGTGACGACTTGCACTACCATGCCGCGTTCCGAGGAGAACGACCGGATTGTCGATGTGGACTCCAAACTCATTGACATCAAGATGAATGTCGGAAAGTTCGTAGAGTCCGACGGGTGTTGCGAGCATTAGACACCTCCGAAATGCTGTTCGTAGACCTCATCGAGGGCTTCAGCCATTTGGAGATACGCTTCGTGATCTTCGCCCGGACCAATCCTGTTGTACCCTGCATCGGTCTCGATGGCTCCCGTTGAGTCCAGAACCGGCAGGTAAATGTCCAGCATCAGACCTTCCAAGATTGACACGCTAACGTCTCTGTCATACTCTTCGTCACGGAGCGTTTCGCGAGTGAGTTCTTCGAGGGACACTGGTTCATCAGCGTCTGCAAGAACCCGGAGAATAATTCGGTGTTCAGAATCTCCTAGTATGGAGTAAATTTTTGTCTTTCGAGGTTTGTGCTGCCTATTTTCCAGTGTAGGTGGTTGCGAGGTTTGCGTCATAGTTGACGGATAAAGTGGACGGGTGATCTCGAAAAGCCCACTATTGTTCCAGGTCGTTAGTGGAGCGAAGTAGCATTAACAGCGACGCCCACAGTCACCCTCCAATGCTATAGCCCCTCTACCCCCCACTACAATACGGAATATAGCAATTCAAAACTGGTCTCGCCCACAGGGTGCTTAGAAGAATCCACCACGGAAATGAACTAAACGTGCCGAACCCTTCGAAATTCTCTGAGGTGGCCCTGTTGTAGTCAGCAGATTCAGTTAGAAATGGAAAATATCATAGCCCTGGTTGATAGTCACCTAATTTATAACCGCTCCGTTCAGCAACTACGCGTGCTTATCGGACAGGCTTCCGGAGATAACCTGCATCCTCAACCTGTTGGAGGAGAGTCTCCAGACGCTGTTTCTTGTCGCCACGGCCCTTGAGGCTCGCAACTGTTCCCCCAAGGGTTCCGCCTATCTCTCGTGCCTCCTCATACTTCGGATCTCCAGGACCCAGAACAGTATATTCCGAGAACTGGAGCCCCTTCTTTTTGCTCTCACTATCTCCAACTCGGTCCAAGAGGCAGATGCCGTTCGTACCAAATCGCCCGACAGCGATTAGCCGGGAGTCGTCTGAACGCAAGGTACCGATACCCCCTGCCTGAGAGGCTTCTTCAAATCGATTGAATACCTCCCCGGCTTCAGTTCGAGAGGACGAGGGAGCATCACTACTTTCGAAGGAATATCCCGTATTGAAATCAACCACCCACAGTCCTCGAGCGATGTATTGTCTTTGGGAGGCAGATGGAACGGCATTGTTCTGACACGCGATAGCGACAGGCTCTTCAAAATTGCTTGCCATGGCTCACTATCAATCCTCTCTTCACTTTAAAATAGTCTGTTGAATGTACAGTCTGTACTGTCTACGGATTCCGAAAGATCCTCTGAATAAAGAAGCTATATTGCCAATTCCTCGATTATACCCGAGGGTCGTTGCGAACTAACAGCTCTACTGCGGCGCCAAATTCCGGTCCAGGCCGAATTATATCGTCTTCGAAGTCGATAACATCGTGCTCAGAGAGGAGGGGGAGGTGACGGCGGCGAAGAGTCTGGCGAACGTCATCGTAATCAGGATCCTGATCGGAACGTTCATCGATGTAGTCCCGAAGATTCTGCGCAAGTTGTCGAAGCGACATCTCCCTGTTTGGAGCAGCTAGCACCTGCCGCACAACGTGCTGACGGCGGAAATTCGTCCACAACTTGGCCTTTTCAGCGATGGCCTCGGCACTGTTATCGAAGTACCGTTGGTCCTTGCCAAGCGGTCCAGTCCTGTCTTGTTCATCTTCGCCATCAGAGGTCATAGGACCCCTCCTGCTTGGAGTTCTTTTGACTACGATACATCCAACTTCGAGCGTAGGATTCAGGACGTGTGCGTACGTATCGGATCATGCGGTCGGTCTGGTCTGACCGCATCGAGGTTAGAGCACCCACGAGCCAGCGTGGGTCGCTCGCCTCATTCGAGACGAGTATTCCTCGACGCGGTTCAAGATGGCTTGAGGGACAGAAGCCCCATAACTAGTGGGATGTTCGTTCAGTAGACCACGTTTCACATCGATTCTTGAACGAATTCGGGTGTGACCTGCTCTCGGTTTTCCTCAATAGCAGAGTCCAACACGCGGCTACAGATAGCCAGGGCCTGGCGAACGTTACCCTGAGAACGTTGTAGAATCCCGTCCAACGCTTCATCAGTAAACGGGTCGATCGAAGAAGCTTCGGTCGGCCCATTGCGTTCTCGGCTGAGGTAGTCTGATACCAGGTCGTTTAGATGCTCGTTCGTAAGCGGCTTCAGGGCAACCTCCTCCCCGATTCGCTCACTGAAGGCATGATACTCACTCATGACGTCTTGCCAGACTTCGGGAGCACAGCCAAACAACATACACAGCCCGGAACTATTCTGGTCCATCAGGTGTCGAATACTGTTGAGCGTAGCCTGCTCGTTTTTTGGGCTGAGACGTGCGATACTCTCGAACTCGTCGACGAAAACAAATACGCCAGTGTAACCGAGTTCGAGTAGCATATTCTTGAAAGCGGTAAACGCCCGGACGCCCATCGTATCATCATCGAGTGCGCTGTGGATTTCCATCTCCTTGCGCTGCTCATAGCGGATGCCCTCTGCGGTCAACCACTGCCAAGCATAGAGGTTGGTGTCTTCGTACACCATGTGTACGATCGCACGAGCAAAGTCGGCAAAGTGAGTCACATCGCTTAACCGTCGAACCGCCTCCGGAACGATCTCAGAGAGAAGGACGTCTCCCTCATCGATGAGCGATTTCATTGCGCTCGCGCCAATTGGATTTGCATCCGTGGCGTCACGAGCAATCGAGGCGAGGTACTCGTAGGCCAACTCTTGGACTCGATTGAAACCTAGATCGTACACGAACTCATGATAGATGTCGAGAAAGCCTTCGCCCGGTTGAGCAACGTACCCAACGACAACATCGTCCCGATCCCGTAACAGCGAGCGGGTATATTTGAGCGTATGCGACTTTCCGTTGCCGTATTTCCCAGTGATAACGAGATGCTTGGACTTTCCAGTCGAAAGCATCGTAGAGACTGTGGAACTGATCTTTTCGGAGACGTGCTGTTGACCACAGTATATTTCGGGGTCCTCTGCGGGAACCGGACTGTACGGAAACGGATTGGCCTCGAGGCCGTACTGTGAGTAGTCTTGCTGTTCGTCTGAAATGTCGAATGCGTCGGACATTATGTATCCTCCTGGTGGAACGTAACGTCGCGGTCGTGGACCGCGAGGTAGTAGTATTGTTTGTCGTACAATTCGACGCCAGACATCACCTGCTGTGTTGATTGCGACGTGGAGACCAACGTTCCCTCATCTGTCAAGGAAATCCGCTTGATCCCGAGAGCGGAATCTTTGGCCTCCGTATCCATTGGAGCTCCCGAAAGCTCGAGTTTGCCGACGTTCTGCTGGCAAAGAGCGACCAGTGCCTCGTCGAACCCCTCACGTGAACATCCAACTCGTTCACAGACTTCTTCCCGAAGTTGCGGTATCGACAGATAGCGCTGTCGCAAATCTACGCCAGCTGTCTGTTCGAGGTGGTCATAAGCGTCAAGCACCACGAAGGGGAAGTTGTCCGGAATGCTGGATTGGCTGGTCAAATAATAGCTACCAGTGAAGGCATTCCGCTGAACGCGACCTAATCGTTCGGCCCAATCACCGACGACCTCGATTCCGGTTTGGTTGAACGAGTAGGGTGTATACTTCTGATCTTCTTCCAGTTTCTCCAGAAGGGTATCGAGGTCTGCCGGTTCGAGTTTCTCCAGAACCTCGAGAAATGCTCCGTAGTGAGGGCTACGAGTCGCGAGGATTGAACTCACTTGCTGCCAGTCCTCATCTTGAATCGCCTCTAAGAATGCTTCACCGATAGCAGTGGTCTCGTAAAAGGAAACATCATCTGACTCGCGTTCGTCCAGAAGATCGATCCGTTTCGCTTCTAGAACCGTTTCTCGCGCTCGCCGATGACTTACATCGAGGGCAGTCTCGAGATCCTCTGTCGTTTTCTCATCGTCGTCACAGGCGTGTGTGAGTTCGACTAAACGGCTCAGTGTGACCGGACGGATCGTCGCACGTTCGTCACTCATGTGAGCCTCCTCACTTGCTGTTTTGCGGTCTCGTAGGCTCGCTTAGTGACTTCGTTGCCCTGGAATCGAAGGTCGAGGTAATTCTCGACGTCTCGATCGGACTCAGCTATGTATTTGAATCGCCGAAGTTCCGTTGCAAGCGCCCAGAGATTATGCTGAGTGAGCGCGGTTCGATCTTCCCGGATGTCTTCTAAGCTTCGTTGCCCACAGATCGGACAAGGGCAAGGCAACCGATCTAAGTCCTCGATGTTGTGGAGCTCTTCCCCCCCAAAACCAGGTATCAGGTAGTTACGATTGCCGGCACTTCTGATGAACGCCGACGAGTCAAAACTATCGACACCGAGATAAAGTAAAAGTGGTTGATAGACTAATCCACCGAGCCCATAGACGTGTAGATGTTTCTCAGTCGCATTTCTTGCAGCCAGTACCAGCTTTGTTACCTTTTTGTAGTCCGTCCGGATTGGGACCATACTCCCGAGTGCGTATCCGTCAAATTCCCCGTGGTTCTCCAGGTACTGGATATTGTTCCGAATCGTTTCTGGATCGTACCCGTGAACGCTCGCAAAGAGTAGAGCATCGCCAGTATGGAGATCACTTGCCTCGAGAGCAAACTCGATGCTTCGATCGATACGCCGTTGATTCTCTGCTGCACGGTTTTCTCTGGACAAAGGAATGTCTATTGTCCCGTGTATGTCGCTATCTAATTTCCGTTGAGTTTTGATTGTCTTTTTCGGTGTAGTGTCGATCTCCTGTTCAGAAAAATCGAATCCACCGCTATCAGCGAAGATGATGGTCTCTTCTGGAACATCCATCTCTTCGCGGAGAGTCACACCATTCGTTAGCCGATTCCACATCGGGTCCCGGTTCCGTATCGATCGAGCGTTAATCATCGCCGCGGAAAACTCCGGGATAGTGCCGACGTACTTGGGAGTGTTGTCACTCGATCGTTTTCCCACGTTCCGAACCGGGAAGAGAACTGGTGTATCCAGTACCCCGTGGGGTAGATCGAGTTTCCGTTGTCTGTACAGCATCCCTCCCGCTCGGATAGGCTGTTATCTTACTTAGATAATGGGGCGATAGACGGTCAGAAGAGATGAAGTATAGGGGTTCGTCTTAGTAATTTCTCGTCTAATACTTCTCGAAGGCCATCTGAGTCGGTTCCTCTTCTACACGACGACAGAGACCCTCAATCGCTTCAGGTTCCAGTGATTCGACACTGTCTATACGGTGTGCAAAATTCTTCATATAGTGCCCTTTCAACCCTACTACGATTGTGCCGTGGTTTTTCGCGTCTTCTGTGCGGGCAGGCACTGACACGATATTATCGAACTGGTCGTCGACGAGTTCCCGGTTGAAGACGACTCCAATACGATCAGAACGAACGTTCTGGACCATATTATCGATGTCAACGCTGGTGTAGTAATCCTTCCCGAGAGTGAAAAAGACTACATCGTAGTCTGATTCGTTCAGCACCTGCTCTAAGTCGGCCTGAATGCTGAGTTGTTTAGATCGCTCTCTGATGTCGGCAACGCCCATCGAGCTGAACGTCACTTCGTATGGTGGCAACGGTTCATCCTCGGAAACGAGGCCGAAGCCTGCACTTATGAAGTACCGCTCGACATCGTGACCTTCTCCTTTGAGTCGTCTAACCGCTTCCTTCACGAACTCCTGCTGTCGGCCCGTGTAGAGATCCTTGGCGTTGATTCCGGGAACATTATCGCGCTCCAAGAGCTCTTCTCTCGAGAATTGGAGGGTCTCTTTATCATCGAAGACGGGTGCACCTTCGGGGATGTCCTTCGAGCCAGAACATTGGTCGATAACCAAAATGTCGAGCCCATCCTGGACGTTGATTCTGGGTGGGTGAGGCAGGAAGTCATCCCCAGCTATGTAATTCTCTCCGCACGCTTCCAAAGCATTCTGGCGCAGTTTCGATGGATCTTGGAACGTCTGGATTGTGCAGTTGCTTTCTTCCACGGCATCTACGATGTGCTCGTCGATTTCTCCGTCAGGTGTGTGGAGAAACACCTTCTGGTATCGCTCTGATTGCTGGCCAAGGTTTTCAGCCATGCGACTCCGGGCAAGCGAAACGCCGGTGGGGGTCTCGTCCCACCATTCCCGTACACCGCCGGCATCCAAAACGCCAACTTCGGCAACTGGGAGATCATGCACCTGCTGCCAGAAGTCAGGATGCTCGGCTCGAAGGTAGTCCTCGATAGTTTCGTAGCCGTTCAGAGATGCCGTACCTCGAGTTCCGATGAGGATTTTCGGTAGCTCGTCGGTGAACTCGTCGTAGAACCGTCGGGTGTTATGGAATCCACGTCGACGGTTGCGGTCGTTACCACGGAAGATACAGACCTCGATACTGTTCTCGGTACAGATCGAGCAATCGCACTTCTCCCAAGGTCGGTTTTGCAGTGTACGCTGGTACTCTTCTAAGAGGTCTTCGTCGCCGATCCACGTCGCGTAATCGCGAACGACGGTCCAAATCGCGTCATAAGTAGTTTCAGGATCGTCGTTTTCGAGGATGGTAGTCATACGCGGGAAAGGCTCGAACTCCTGCTGTGCGACGGTTAGTAGATCAGAATACTCTTCGAAGCTAACCGGGTCTTCGGGATCGTCTTTCCGAAGAAGTTTGACCAGCTTACCTCGAAGATTGTCGCTGAAACTCGCTTGGAGCTCTCGGGCGTACTCGAAATCGTCTCTAAAAGCGGTTTCGACTTCTTGGAGTAGCGAAGCGTCGTATTGCTCGTCGTGACGGTGTTCACGCAGATATTCTCGAGTGGCTGGAAGGACCTTTTCTGCTTTCTTTTGCCACTCATAGAGCGCGTCAACGATGGGTTCCTCAGAATCGAAGGCTCTCAACGCAACTAGCGTCTCGCGGCCTCGAAGGGACTTCTCCACGGCCTCTGCAAGAGAATCGCGGTTAGATGGGTAACGCACCCGAATCGCGTCGTATCGCTCGTTGTTGTCAAGCCGGTAATTCTGCCCTCCTGTCCATGCCGAACGGAGCATGCTCGCACTATCGAAACTGGTCATCCCCGATCGACCGACCGTCTCGAATCCTTCGCTCTTCGCAAACCCGAAGACGTGCGAGTCAATGCGAGTGTTATTCTCGCGTTCAAACTCCTTTACAGACTTTCCGACGCCCTTCACGATTTGCCTGACGTCATGGATGGGACTGCCAGCGACGCCACCGATACCGAGATAATCGTATCCAATGTCGAGCACTTCTTCCGTGGCCTCGATATACGTCTCGGGGTTCCAGCCCTGGATCGCTACCATTAGCCGGAACGGGTAGTTACCTCGGTGGTACAGGTCGTACATCTCCTGAGCGTTCCGGAGAGTAAGCTCATAGCGGAATGCTGCGTCGTCCTCTCGGTACACCGCTCTGGGATCACGAGCCAATCGCGCAAGTACCGTATCGACGTCTCCCTGGAAGTCTTCTGGAGCAAAGGCCTCGACCTCCTTCTTCGATTGAGTACAGATGGACGGTTCGTACTCCTCGACGTAAGTAGGCCATTCGTTGGGCCACTCGTCGACCATCAAATCGACGACGTCAGTCAGTGCGTCTGGGATGTCACTCTTCTTGAAATCGGTATGGAAGGCGCGTTCGTCGAGGTACAGACGACCCTTGTCTTTCCCCGAACCCAAAACGAGGTGATCGATAGTAACGCCGACTGTGACCTCCAGCGTTTCGTAGAAGTCAAGCATCTCGGCGTTCCCGTACGGAGGGAATGGGAGTGACTTGTAGCCCCACGCGCCGCAGTCGCTGATCGTAGGAAGCCATTCTGGAACGGACAACACCGGGTCATCGTAGACCCCGTACTCGGCGAGACGATTTGCTTTGCGAGTCGTCTCTTCAACTTGTTCACGCGAAATTAGCACGCCATCGATCGGGGTTGTGTCGCGTTCGAAAATATCCCAGATGTAATCTAGATCCCGCTCCTGACGGTCGAGAGTAGAGAGCTCGTCGTGTCGGAAATCGTAGTGGGAATCGACCGCGTCGTCCCACTCAGGAACGTAAAATCTCACAGATTCTATTCACCGTCTTACGCTAAGTTGGTACCTCCTTATGAATCTCCCTTTCTGCTTCGTCGAAGTGTAGTTCCGGAACGAATGAAAATATTATCACGATAGGACGTGTCCAGTCCAAGGCGAGTTTTTCTTGAGGAGACGACCAACTCTCCCAAAATAGCTACTTGTTTGATACTCGCTGAGCCAATTTACCCACGGTTAAGACGGTTCTCGCCCTACACGTTCTTGACGCGCGGTGGTCCACAGAAGTGGGCCCGGTGCTGAAGACACCGAACCCGCGCTGTCTGGAGCAGACAGCATGTACATAGTCGAGGACGATTCGCAAAAGTCCGACGATAGAATAGTAGACGCAACTATCGCATTGCCCTCAACGGAGGTGGAGAAGAATGGCAGCTGCGAGTGACGTCGAAACCCGACCGGCACAGGTTCACGAACTCCTCGGCAACGAACGGCGTAACCTGCTCATTCGGTACCTCTCTTTGTTCGAGGAGAACGCCTCCGTAACAGTCCGTCACATCGCAAGGGTCATTCGAGGGATAGAGACCGGAACGCCGCCCACGCAGGTCAGTACAGGCGATTACGAATCAGCCTACAACGGACTGATCCAAACGCATCTTCCGAAACTCAGCGCGAGGGGCTTGATTGAGTACGATGAATCAGCGAAAGAGGTAGTGGTAACCCCCCGTCTTCAGAGGTACGCATCGATCTCCGTGCTCGCTCAACTCGCCATATCGGTCTAAGGTCTCCTCTTCAGAATAAAGGCGGTCACTAGTCTATGCGGCCAATATCTTTATCTCTTGACCGCGTTTGGTCCAGTGGACGACAGCCTACCGCGTAGTGGGATGCGTGGTATGCTCTGGAATTACGTCGTCCCCACCTGGGAAGCTTGGGAGTTGCCATCCTCCATCGGTGGCACGAACTTCCCTTTTGAAATAGTGTCACAGCGCCGCAAAGTAGCCGGTATTAACTTGTGTGGACACAGAACACTCGATCATGCCAAGAATCTCTCAGTCAACCACGCTGGAACAAGTTGAACACATTCTCGGGAGTGGCTCAGGGATCCTTGATTTTGCAGTTGAAGGAGAGAATGACTACTACACGTGGGAGGATAGTGAAGATGCGAATTGGGAGATAGAGGACGTTGACTGCGTCAAAAACGTTGAAGAAGATCGATTCATCATGTTCCCTGAAGGAGATTCATTCACCTGTGAGATCAAAACCGAAGAGGATGAGAGTCGAGTTCGCTGCTGGTGCGAGTAACCGGTTTTGTACGAGCTGACTCTGGTGAATCACTGAACAGCGGCGACTTTCGGTAGGAAATCCCATCGTTCAAGGCGTCACGCTGGAACGCTCTTGAATGCAACTTCGAAGGATCCGCATTGGCGCGCTAATTGGACGGTTTCACAAAGACTCCAAGACACTAGAACCTGATGCGGTATGGCGATCCTTCCGAACCTACGAGTTACTAATAGCAGTGGGGTCTGAAAACGCAGAGATGATAGATAGAGTTCAATTTAGCAGGCATTAGTGAATGTGTATTTATATAAATCTGGCAAGTATCCTAATACCAGAATTTTCATACAATACCTCTTGCCACGTCCCCCAATTCTCAAGGAATGTGTGCAACCTGCCCACATTAAGATAATCAATCAAACTATTTCGAGCACGTATTGAAATTGAGTTATAAAAGTTATCTTATGAGTGGTAGGTTACATAGTATATGTCTGATTTCGAATATAGGATTTCGGATTCCGTCTTGCGATTTCTGGAACTATGTGGGCAATCTGCCCACATTATAATAAAAAGTCTTTCACAAGGTGCATCAGGCGTACTGTACAATGGTAATATTGTTTATAATACGAGAGATGATACACAGAATATCATTTGGATGATTTCAGAGTCGTCTCGATGGCCTGCGATTTTTAGATCGATGTGGGCAGTTTGCACACATTTGTGTCATCCCGAGAAGCTATATTTACCGCCATCACAAGCCATTCGAGCGTTTCGGTGGGAAATAAAGCTCTAAATACTACTTTGGCCCCTATAATATTCTTAGAAAGTGTGAGGTCAGTAATGGTGGGATTCGACGAAAACTCTCACGCTTTCTCTCGCCATTAGATGAGATATTATCGGATCTAACGCACCAGTATAGCAAAAAGTGGAGTCGTGAGGGTGGTTTTGAGTCCGTAAGAACCCATGCCTATGAGCCATTAAGGCGACGAACCGAGTGAACCAACTTGAGAAGAACTTCAGCCGCCAGTTGGGCTATCTACATATTCGCACTACCTGTATACTAACGTATGTTTCTGAAGCAGAGATCCAAATGCGCTTGTTAGGCAGGACAAGCTAGCTATAGTACGTTGGTACTAGCTGGTGATCGGGAATCTCTTGCAAGCGCTCAATCGATAATTCGTCAGCCGCCGAGATGTCCCATACGATGTCGAAGAATTCGATTGCGGCATCGACAAACTGCGTCCGTTCAGTGTAGATCCCACATTCGGGGTTCCAGTCGTAACTGTTCTCCATGAAGTTCGCAGACCCGAGAAGTGCTGCCCCTTCCTCCGGTGCACCGACCGTCTGGAGTTTGCCATGAATCCCGATTTCATTGAGATCGCGGAAGTCCATATCGGGCGTCACACGCTTGTGTTGCTTGAACCGCGAATAGGTACGCACCGTCACTCGATCACGATGTTCTTTGATCTCGCTCAGCAGGTTTCGTTGAAGCCGCCGCCACTCCCAGGATTCCTTCGTATGGCGAGTGAGCAAACGCAGCTCGTAGCCATGTTCGAGAAGACGACGAATCTGGGCCACGTACTCGTTGAACGTGTCGTCGTCGAACGGTGTCATGATGCGCAAAACCTTGTCCTCTATGTCGCGCTCGAGGCCGAGGCTGAACAAGCGGTCGGTCATTGCAGTGTACGGTTTCAGTCCCGACGAGCGCCTCTCATGCCAGCGGCGGAGACGTGCCCGTTCTCTACCGAGTCCACGTGAATCTCCGACGTAGGCGTCCATCTTTTGCTCTCCGAGAGCGTCCGGATCGACGAGCGTGTAGGTGAAGTAGGTCGGCGCGATCGCCCCGCTGTCGATCGACTCGTAGTCCTGAACCACCATCGACTCGGTCGCGACGGGGTCCGGTGGGAGTGACACCGTCTCTTGAGAGAGGGTGTCAATGCGACTCTGAATGTCCGAACAGCGTTCCACGAGGTGTTTCGTATATTCGTCTCGTACAGCCTCGACATCGACAGCTTCTGGCACGGTCTCAAATTCGACGAGGCCATCGCTGACCTCACACTCGACTCCCGGAACTGATGAAAGTGCTTGGTAGAGAGAGTACGGCGTTACGCTCGGCCACCGCTCAGTAACGAAGTGCACGTCGAACGTCGCCAGAACGGGGTATGCCGCAACAGTGGCGACGACTTTGAGAGCTGCCTCCCGTTCATCAGCGCTAAGATCCGCATCTTCCGATACATCGTCGAGTCCGACCGACTGGTCCGTGTTGACCCTCTCTAAGTCGGCCTCAGTTGATGGCACCAGCAGTGATCGCACTTGGTCGAATTCGTCCTCGTATTCCTGCCGCTGGTTACGGACTGCGTCTTCGACTTCCGTTTCATCGACTGTGATCGCTTGCGTACTGGCGAGGTTTGCTACCTCGGCCATCTCCAGTTCCCCCTTCGTCGGAGTTGTTCCAATTAATCGCTGTACGAGGTCTTCTAGACAGGCTGCGTCCGCAGATTCGACGACGCGAGAGAGGATGTCGCGATAGGCTTCTGCAACAACTGTCTCGGTAGACATTGTCTGCTGGGCCGACAGCGAACTGTCGATCCGTTCTCGATTGAGGTCGACGCTGTCGGGATAGATAGTCATGAACCCGAGCGACCCTAAGAGGGGAGCAAGAACGGTTTCATCCCACTCGTCGGCGAGCAGGCTGTCGAGTTCGCGTCTCGGGACGTTATCCTCCTCGATCTCGTTGCACGAGCGAAGCACCATCTCAGCTGGCTGAAGCCGAGCGACAGTAGCTGTTCGGATGAACGGCTGTGGCTCGTCCGAGATTAGCACTACCATTCCCAGTAGCGAAATGGTGCCGTTGTCGACGAGACCGAGTTCGTCGAGCAGCCACTCGTGTATCGAGACGACGGGATCGCGGCCTCGTTCGTCATTCGTTCTGATAATTTCAGTCCGAACATGCGGTTCGAGGCGTTCCTGTATCGACTCCCCAGTTGCTTTTGCAGCGAGTGCAGAGTACACGCTCTCCGCTGAAAGCGCCCAGAGGCGCTCAGGCGACTGCGTTCGGAGTTCGCTCGCGGCGTTGAGTGGCTTACTCATCTTTCCTCGATTCGAGGTGAAGGTCGTGAGACAGCAGGTCTAGCAGTTCGTCCTTTGCAAACGATTCGGGGTCGTTCTGCTCTACACACCCATACTGGTAGAGGCAGAACGGACATCCATTCTCGCAGTTACACTTCGACTCGTCCGGTGAAAACGCCTCACGCATGAGTTCGACGGCGCGTTCGAATTTCTCTCCGTCATCTTGAGTTAGCAGCACGGTGATGCCGCTTCCGCCTTCGTCGGAATCGTAGACTAGTGTTCCTTCGTCCTCGATGGATTCTGGAACCTGCCTGACGCTAACGCCGCCGATGTACTGGAGTGCGACTCGGAGGCCGTGAGCGAAGCCGTGTTCGAGTTCTTCGCTGTCGAAGCGTACCCGGGCCGCCTTCGTAGAGAACTTCGTTGCGGGCCGGACAGCCTCGCTCTCATCGACGGGATGTTCGACGTTGTTCGTACAGTATGCCGAGTCTCCGGTTTTCGCGATTGCTCCGTTACATCCGTCGACACCACACATCTCAAACACGTTCGGTAACGGGTCTGCTCCACCGTCCTTGTAGGTCGCCCAGTATTTGCTCGTCGAAGCGAGTAGCGTGACGTCTCCGTACTCGAACTGTCCGTGGACGGTCCCGTTTTCGTCGACGATGTCCCGGGAGAACGTCGCCTCGAACGAATCGCCGGCATCGGTTTCGACGGGAGCGTACGTGCTCTGGGGTTCCGTATCGTTCTGGTAGACCGTCGAGGGTTGAAGTTGCTGGGTACTCGGCGTCGAACTGAGCGGGAGATCGTGCTGGTACGCAATCACTCTTTCCGGGACCTGAGTGACGAGCGGCTTCAGTCGCGTCCCGCACGACTCGCAGTTGGAAGTGTCGCTATCGTACTCGGAAGCACACGTCGGACAAATAGCCGCATCTTCGAGGTCGTCAGTGATGCGTGCGGATTCCAGCGGCTCCCAGTACACCTGTGTCACGACGTAGGTCTCGCTGTCGTAGAGATACGCAGCGCCAGGATGGAGTTCAGAGAGAGCGATGCGGCGCTCGCGTGACCCGTCGCTGACGTGCTCGAAGTCTTCACCGACGAGTTGGTAATCGACCGAGCTACCAACCGACCGCAATCCGAACGCAGCAGGACTCTCCCGGTTCAGATAGCTACCGAAGTCCATGTCCTCAAGTCGGTCGAGATAGTCGTTCAGTTGGTCGAGTTGACGCTCGACCTGCTCTCGCTGTTCTCGTAGGCGGCGCTTTTCGTCGCGGTCGCGAGTATTCCGTTCTTCTCGCCGTAGATCGCTTACTTCCTCGTCAAGTTCATCGATGTCGTCGTAGATGTCGTCTTGCTGGTCGCGATAGAGATCGACGATAGTCTCCTCGAAGCTCTGTTTGTCCTCGGTTCCGGCGAGGATCCCTTCGACGATGTCCCCATGCTTATCGAGAACCGACTCGACGACACCGTCACAGTCGTTACGCTGACACTCCCCGCCGTAGCCAGCGGCGTGCTTTCGGCCACACGCTGAACAAACGCTGAACGACAGGAGGTCCTCCAACCACTGCTCGATTTCGTCCCGGTTCTCGTCGAGGAGCCTCCGAAGTGCTTCAAGCGGAGCATCATCGTTCCAACTCTGGACTTGGAAGTTCGTGGACGAAAGCACCCCGGTGAACGTCATCACATCGTTCGGTCGGGGCTCCGTTCGCGGTACTGGCTCGTTGCCACAGGCGATGAGGTCTTCGAGACCGCTCTGTTCGCGGCGCCATGGGACCCATCGGGTCGTCGCAGCCCAGTCGAGGACGGCCCACGAAAGCGACTGGTGGAGCACTTCGTGGTTCACCTCGTTGAGCGGAACCTGCTGGGGGTCGGCCGCGATGAGTTCCTCTGGGTGTTCGTGGTAGTAGTAATCGATGGGGTTCCGCTGGCTGACCGAGTGAATGAGGGAATTGCCCGAAGCCCGACCCGCACGTCCGATTCGCTGAAGATACGAGTTGGCGTTCGGCGGGGTCCCGTACAGGAGGAGCGTGTTGAGGTCGCCGATGTCGACACCTAACTCCATCGCCGGCCCAGACGAGAGGAAGTGTGGATACCGCCCCTGTCGGAACTGGTACTCCAGTTTTCGCCGCTCGTCGCGATCGGTCTCACCGTAGTATGCCCGCGCGAGCAACATCATCGGGTCGGACGTCGAAACCTGTTGAGCAGTCAGGGAGTAGTGGGAGTGAGAGAACTCCGACCGGTCCTCTATCGTCGTTCCGAACTCGATGACATCATCCGGTGCGAGCCCTAGAGTGACTTCGAGCGAGGTCGCGTATTCCTCTTGGCTCGGACTGTAGTTCGTCGGCGTCATGTTGTCGACGACCGCACATTCGACCGCATCTTCGTCGACCATGACGAACCGACTCCCCTCCTCTTCGACGCGACGTAGAATACCGCGATCGACGAGGGAGTCGAGATGGTCGTGTCCGTTCTCGAGCTCGTCCACCAGATTCGGCTCATAATGGTGGTTCTGACCGATTGCCTCTACGAGTAACTCACGCTCGCCCTCGCTGAGCTCGTCAAGTCCGGCGTCCAGCCGAACGTCGACCAGCCCCTCGTCGCTAAGCTGGCTACTGCGGTAACGCTGACTGTACTTACCTTCAAAGACGCGAGATAGCAATTCTTCTGTCAGGTATTCGTCGACCGACTGGTCGTAGCCGGTCAGATGTTCGTACATCTGCGGGGCGTTACCGTCCTTACCGACTAATTGCCCTTCGTACTGGTGTGCATCGTCTACTCCGCACTCCACGACGTCGGACAGTGTTGCCCAACCCGATTCGTCAGCCTCCGAGCTGACGCTATCTACGAACAACTGGTCGAAGAAGAACGACTCTTCGGGTTCGCGGAAGTTCCGCTCGAGTTCCTTCATGTCGGACTGGCTGTCCGCGAACGAGAGCATCTTCGATTCTCCGAAGGTACTGGGATCGTCACGATCTGCCAGTGAACGCAACAAATAGCGCCCGCTCGTCACAGCAGCATTGGCCGGACCACGGAGCATCGAGTCGTATCGCCGGTTCTTCGCGTAGGTTTCTCGCCGATCTTCGTGGTAACACGGCAGTCCGCCGGAGAAGTTACTCGCTTCCCTGATTCATCCGTTATCGTCTACCATCCGAAAGTTCCCGTAGCCCTTCGCCCGGCGGCTAATCTCGGGATCGTCGCAGTTGCAGTTGTGTGGACCGTTAGGAAGGAACTCGTGCCCGCAGGACTGACACTCGTCGACCATGTTGATGTCGAACAGCGCGGATCGAACGAGTTTCCGTTTATTGCAACTGCACGACGCGGGTGGATTACCGAAATACACTTCGTCGCACCCGGGGTCGCTGCACGTCCATCCGAGGAACCGTTTGGGCGTGAGTTCGCCGTCACAGTCGTCCGTAGTGCACTCCTGACCCTCCGGATCTTCATAGACTTCTCCACACTCGGTGCAATACTGAACATCTTCGTCTGCAAGCGGCTCTAACGCAGTGGAACGGCAGGAATGACATTCGGGTTCCCGTGCTTCCTCGACCGTGAGTTCGCCGTCACAGTCTGGGTTGGTGCAAACGTGCTTCTCCATCGAATCGTCGAGGACCATCGAGGCGTCGCAGTCGGGACAGTCATGCTGATGGTCAATCTTCTGACGCTCGCCACAGTCCGTACACTCGTAGTACGGTCGCCAGTAAACTCGAACCATCTCCGGTGTTTCGCCGTCGATGGTCTCACACTGACATTCTCTCCGTTGGAAATACTCGAAACGGCCTTCTTCCGACGTGACGGTATGAGGTGCGAGGCGCTCACAGTTTGGACAGAACCACGATTCAAGCGACTCTTCACCACACTCGTTACACAACGAGAGTTTCGTCACGAAGTGGTGGTCGCACTCAGTACAGGACGACTGCGGGGTGTCGTAGACTGTCCCACAGTTAATACACGTGTAGTAACCGTCGAGCGGCCAGCTGAACAAGTGGGCGCGGCGCTCGAGAATACCCGACACCTCGCCGATAGTCATGAAGTTCGCTACGACTGTCTCCGCCTGGGACTCAGAAAGCCCAGCCTCGTCGATCAGGCGGCCCCGAAGACCGACTGGCCGAAGTGGGGTCTCACGGAGCGCCGCGTAGATCCCGCGGACGAACTCAAGGGGCCCACCTTCGTCCTCGACTAAATGTTCGTAGAGCGCATCATCAACGTCCTCACTACCATCCTTTACGGCAGCGGCGTCAAGTGCTTGCCTCGCGGCATCGGTGTCCCCGGCACGTAACTCCTCTTCGCTCATTTCTGCCGAAACAAATTCGTCGGGGATGTCGACGGGGAACGGTGCGTCGAGGGTACGCTCGTCTTCTTCGACAACTTCGATGTCAGGGTCGACGAACGGATTGATGCGCTGGAAGACCGTCCGTTTGTTCTCCACGGTCGCCGACGCACCGACGATGGTGAGATCGTCGTCTGCCTCACTCTCGTACCCGTTGAGTTCCTGCCGCTCTCGAATATACCGGCGCATGAGCGTCGACGTGAACGAACCGAAGAGTTCGGAATACTCGTGGATCTCATCAAACACGAAGTATTTCGGCTCGGCGACGAAGCGCTGCTGTTCCTCGTCACCGTTGACGTTGAAGAGCCTGTAGTTGATCGTGTCTGGGTTCGTCAACAGGATGTCCGCTGGCGATTCGACGATGGCGTCACGAGTGACCTTGATGAAATCGAACGTGAGGTCGTCCTCGTGTTCCACCATCGGTTCGACGACGAACGAGTCGTCGTCACGCTGCCTAACCGTCAGCGACGAATCACACTCGTCGCACGGGCAGTCGAAGTATTGGAACGTGGTCTGGAGGTACGCGAGTTCGTCGGGGTCGCGACGCTTAGTGTCACCGTCGTAGATACCAACGGTCACTTGCTCGTCCGACGATCGATCTCGATTGAGCGTGAAGAGGTAGTCGATCAATCGCTTCAACTGGTCCTGTGCGAGTGCTTTTGTCGGGTATGTGAGGACGCACTTGACGCTGTCTGGTGGATGGTCGCCGTGCTGACCCGCTTTTGCCTCAGTAATGAACTGAAGGATAGGGATGAGCCATCCCTCGGTCTTTCCCCGACCCGTACTTGCGGTCAGGAGCGTGTGGTGGTCCTCGAGAACCGATTCGACCGCTGACTCCTGAAATTCATACAGGGATCGGAACCCGGCCTCAGAGAACGTTTCGGTGACATCGTCGTGGAGGCCTTGGTTACTGGCGAACGTCTCCCAAGAGGTGTCGCTCATCCGTGGAAGGTCCAGCACCTGGAGGAAGGGGCCTTTCGTCCGGATGAACTCAGGAAGGTCCTCCTCCAGTGACTCGCCAGACCCGTCGTGGTACCGCGAGACGAGGTTCTTGACGGCTCGCTGTGGTTGGGAGCCGGCGTAGTGTTCAGCGTACGATTCGCGCATCGAGTTCGCGAGTTCGAGTGGGTCGAAATCCATCGGTGGCAATTTGTGTGGGATGTTGGTCAGTCGGTGAGCTGTTCGTCGATTTCGTGGTTCGTGATCGGCTGAATGATCACGCTACCGTTGGCGAGGATGTCTCGAAGACGTTCTCGGTCGAACGACCGCTGGTCGTTCCTGACGTCACAGCCGTATTGGTAGAGACAGGACGGACACCCGTTCTCGCAGTCACAGTCGAACTGATCGCGCATAAGCCCGACTGCACGGTGGAACGCCCGGAACTCTCCGTCCGTCCGTTCGAAGAGGAGTCGCGCGACGTCGGACCCGCCCTCTTGAGACTCGAAGACGTCTACGTGATCCTCGCCGACATATTCGGCGAGGTCACGAATGTTGACGCCGCCGAGGTATTGCAGCGCGACTCGGAGGCCGTGAGCCAACGTGTGCGACAGGTCGCGGTCGTTGAGGTCAACTCGGACACCCTGAGTGTCGTACTGGTATCCAAGGCGAATGAACTCGGAGTCAGCACCGCGGCCGTTAGGGAAGTGGTCAGGGTCGGCGCTGCACCGACGCTCGTCGTCATCGTCACGATAGATGACGCCTGGACAGTTCTCTTCACCGCATACCTCGAAGGCTGTCGGCCTCGGATCGACCTCACCGGACTTGTACTTCGTCTTGTAGCTCTTCGTGTGCAGCAGAACCGAGTAATCGCCGTACTCGATCGTCCCGAGAGGATCGCCATCGGCATCCTGAAGTTCGAACGTCCGTTCAGAGTCGAACTCGAGTATCGACGTCTCCCGCTCGGCGTACGTGTTCTGGATCGGTTTGTTCGGTTCGTCGTGGAGGTAGCGCGCTTCGTCACCTTCTGCGGTCAGTTTGAGGTTGTCGTGGTAGGCATCGACCGAATCGAGTACCGCCAGTCGGCGTCGCTTGAGCGGTACATCGTTATCGTAATCACACCCGTCAGCGTCGAGGTCGTGCGAGGTGTGGCACGCCGGGCAGACGAGTTCCTCGGCCAGGTGATCTCCGTCGACGGCTTCGCTCACGGTATCCCGGAGGTCCGAGCTAGCCTTGTCGTCGAGTCGGACGCGCGAGACGGTGTACGTCTCCCCGCCGTCAAGGTAGGCGGCACCGGGGTGGAGTTCTGAGAGCGCCATCTGCATCGCGCGTCCGCTCCCCTGATCGCCGACGTTCCGTCGGTTGTACCCTTCGTCGACCAGGGACAGACCGGCCGTCGTGGCGACGCTCCGCATCGAGAAGTCATATTTGCTTTCACGGGACTCTCTGAGGAAGTCGAAGTAGCTCGCGCCGCCCAGATCAGAGAGGTAGTCCTCGAGAACCTCGATGCGGTCCTTGAGGCCCCGTCGTTCGCGCATGATGCGTGCCCGTTCGTCTGACCCGGCCCGCTGCTGGTCACGACGCAACCGAGAGTTACGTCGTTTCAGGTCGGACAACTCACTTTCCAGCCCCTGTTTGTACTCGCGGTATCCAGTGATGTAGCGCTCGTCAAAGTTTGCGAGAACGTCGTCGACAAGGTGGCCGAACTCGCTCTGAGCGTGCAGGATTTCTCCCTCACAGTCACTGTCGGTACACGTTTCGCGGTCGTCGTCAGTAGCATACCGTCGCTCACATTCTTCGCAGTAGCGGTAGTCGAGGAGAGATTCAAGGTAGTCGGCGATGTCTCGTTCATAGTCGTCGACGACTTCGCCGAGTACGTCGAGTTTTGAGTCGTCGCTACCGAGCGACAGCGTGTCGGCACCGAGGGACATCACGTGGGTCAGTTTACTGGCATCGTCACGTTCGCTCTCGTCGAGCATGCTCCGACGGTGATAGGTATCTCCACCATCGATCGACCGCGCGCGACCGTGTCGACTGACGTCCCACGGAATAGTGAAGTTAGCCGCCACGTAGTCGAAGATTCCCCACGACAGCGAAACGCGTAGGACCTCCTCGTTGTGTTCGTTGAGCGGTACTGGAGTCGGGTCGGTGTCGATGAGTTCGTCCGGGTGGTCGTAGTAGTAGTAGTCGATCGGGTTGCGCTGACTGACCGAGTGGACCATCGAAGAATGGGAGCTACGCCCTGCACGCCCGACCCGCTGGAGGTACGCGTTCATGTTCGGCGGCGTCCCATACAGCAGGAGTGCGTCGAGGTCGCCGATGTCGACCCCGAGTTCCATCGTCGGTCCCGAAGAGAGGTGGTGGGGGTAGTTCTCCTCGCGGAAGAGGTACTCTAACTCCCGACGCTTGCGCTTATTCGTCGCCCCGAGATACTCCTCAGAGATGAGAATCCGCGTCTCTGAGTATTCGGCACGGTGGGCACGCTGTGTGAACCGGGGATGGGAGGTCGAGGCACGTTCGGCGAGCGACGTTCCGGACTGAACAGTGGACTGCGTATCCAGACCAAACTGGTGCTGGAGCGTCGTGTAGTACCGCTCAGTATCAGGGTCGAACCGAATACCATCACCGTCGCCCGCAACCGTAACAGCGAGCGCCGACGGATCGAACGAGACGTAGTCATCAGAGTGTCCGTAGGAGAGGATATTTCGGTCGACCAGTTCGTCGACGACTGCTTCGGCGGGCCTGTCGGGACTCGGATGGTCGAAGTTTGCGACACGATAGTCATTGCCCTCGTCGGCGAGTTCGCGGACGATAGCGCGCTCATCACCATCGAGTTCGTCGAGACCTGGGCCAAAGCGGACATCGAGCAGTCCTTCTTCGGTGAGGGAGCCATCCCGCTCGCCCAAACGCTGGCTGTAGGTGTGTTCGAGTGCGCGTCGGGTGAGTCGATCCCGAAGCGCGTCATCGTCGTCCCAGCGCTTTCGGGGCTGATCTTTCAATCGTGACTTCAGGTCAAACTCGACACTCCTTGTGACTCGCGGCGGTTCCAGTGCATCGTTTACCTCGTCGACGATGTTCGCCGCATCCTCGAGGACTTGATTAAACGGTGTCCAGTCGTTCCCGTCATTTCGGGACGATGCACTTTCGATTAACAGTTGATCAAGAAGGGTCTCGACCTCTGGTTCCGAGAAGTCACGACTGAGCTCCTTCATGTCACGATGAGAGTCAGCGAACGACAGGAGCTTCGCCGCCTGTTGGCCCTCCTTGTCGGCGACGCGGCGCAACATGTACTGCGAGGTGGTCACCGCGAGGTTGCTCGGACCTCGCATCAGTTCGTCGAACCGGCGGTCAATCTCGTACCGGGCATACGGATGCGGGCACGGGACAGCCGACGGCTGCGAACTCATCGTGTGAATCCACCCCCTGGTGTCGATCGTCTTGTAGGCCTGATGGTGACCGGTCCGCGGATGGATGTCCGGATCGTCACAGTTGCAACCCTCGTCGCCGAGGAATGCCGTCTCACACGAACGACAGTGTTGGTCGTCGTGAATCTCGAAGAGTCCGCGCTTTACGAACGACGATGAGCCACAGTCGCATTGATTGGGGGAATCATCGAAGAGGACCCGACTACAATCGTCGCTCCCACAGACCCAGGGAAGAAACCTCGTCGAGGTGAGTGAGGAACCACAGTCGACACACTGGTCAGGGGCCTGCTCGGGGTCTTCGTAAGTTGCGCCACATTCTGGACAATCGAACCGACTCGCAACAGTAGCTAGTCCGAAGTCGGTCCCGTCACAGCTGTCGCAGACTCGTTCAATCTCGTGAGCCGACTCACACTTCGGATTAACGCAGGTGAACGTCTCATCGTCGGTCCTGACGGTCTTGGAACCACACTCGGGACAGTCACGGGTCGTCGTTCGCTCGGTTCGGTGTCCACAGTCGAGGCACTCGAGGAACGGCTGGAACGTCGTACGAACCATCTGGACGACATCGTCGCGCGCTTCCTCACATCGGCGGCAGACGTGTTCCTCGTCTTGGTCGATCGTCCCGTGTTCGGTCGGCGTGTACGGCTCTAGTTGGTCGCAGCCTGGACAGTACCATCCGACAAGGTGTTCGTCGCTACAGTGTCGGCAGTAGGTAGAGCGCGTGACGAAGTCGAATCCACACTCGTTACAGTCGTCCTGTGGGGAGCGGTATGTTGCGTCACACGATGGACACGTATAGAAGCCGTCGATCGGCCAAGAGAACACGTGACTTCGGTTCTCCAGCATACCGGAAAACTCACCGAGGGTCCGGACGTTCGACACCAGTTTCGATGCTTCATCGGTGTCGAGATTCAGCGTCGTCGCTAACTCGTCGTGTAGCTGGGACCGTGTGAGCGGCTCGTCGTACAGCAACTGGTGGACGTAGCGAACGACCTGTGCGCCGAGGTCATCCTCGACCTCGGTGAGATGGTCGAAGAGAGCGTCACTCACTAGCGTCTCCCGACGGTCACGGTCGTAACTCGATGCATCCTCCAGCGTGTAGTCGAACGCATCGAGGCCCGGAACAACGTCGTCCGGCGCGGCCGTCGCACGCAGAATGCGGTCGACGGACAGACTGTTCGACGTTAGCTCTTCCGGAATCTCGTCCGGAGCGTCCCCATCGAGGTTGCGTGGTGACTCACTCACCTGTTTGACGTCGACGGCACCGCTAACCTTCTGGAACAACTCGACGTCGTTCTCGACGGTCGCACTGCTCGCGACGAGTTGTAAGTCGTCGAGGCCGCGTTCCTCGCGGAGCGACTGGATTCGCTTCATCAGCGTCGACGTGTAGCTCCCGAACAGGCCGTCGTAGGTGTGGACCTCGTCGAAGACGAGGAACTCGGGTTCGTAGACGAACCGCTCGTGTTCGTCTTCGGCGTTAGTGTTGATGAGTCGGTAGTTGATCGTGTCCGGGTTGGTGAGCAGGATGTCAACGCCGTTCTCGAGGATGTCGTTCTTCGTTAGCCGCAGGAAATCGAGCGGAACGTCGTGCGGATCATCGTCTTCACAGTGCGCTTTCTCTGGGATGAGTTTGAACCGAGCGCCGGTGTTTCGGATCCGAACACCACCACCGCAGTCTTGGCATTTGTCGAGTTCGTCATTGTACCCAGGGCACTCGAAGTGACGGAAGGTCGCATTGAGGTACCCTTCGGAGCCTGATTCGCCGACATTCCGCGGGGTATCACCGTCGTAAATACCGACGGTAATCTGTTGTTCCGACCGTAGGTGGTTGTTGATGAGGTAGAGGTACTGGAGGAGGCGCTTCAACTGGTCCTGTGCGAGCGCCTTCGTCGGATAGATGAGCGTGGCCTTGACGCTCGTATCGTCACCCCCGTCACCATGCCGTTTGTCTTCGAGGATGCGGTTGAGGATGGGAATGAGCCACGCTTCAGTTTTTCCTCGTCCCGTCGCGGCAGTAATGACGGTATCATCTCCCTCAAGAATGGCCTCGATACTACGCTCCTGGAAGTCGTAGAGTCGTTCGAAGCCGATCTTCGAGAAAGCCCGGCGGATATGCGGCTCGAGACGTGCCGACCTGGCGAACGCGTCCCACGAACGGCCGCTCCAGTTCGGGATGTCGAGTGCCTGAAGGTAGGGGCCGCGCATCCCCGTGATGTCGTCCTCGCCGTCCGCCAGGCGATTAGCGACGCTACGCGCAGCCCGTCCACCACGACCGATAAAGTAGTCGTGGTATGCGGCTTGCATTTGTTCCGCGCTGGCGACGGGGTCATTCATCGTTACAGGTTAAGCTCCACCGCCGATTCCAGTTCATCCACGCGTTTCATCTCCTCGAGCGAGTCGAGCGAGACATCAGCCAACGTAAGCTGTTGGGACTTACTGAGCGTCTTTACGTCCTCGATCGTGGAGTCTGAGAGGTCGTGTTTCTCTTGAAAGTCGTCGAAGCTCTGGAGCGATTGATGTTTCTCCCAGTCGCTGGTGGCGTTATCCCACTTTGATACGAAGCTCGTGGCGCTTCCGCTCGAGTCCATCAACTCTCGCGTCAGCAACGTGTGCATGTGGTTGAGTGTACGCGCGAAGTCCGAGTCCTGCCCACCGAGGATCTTCTGGAGTTCTTCCGCTGCCGCGACCTTTGTACTCCAATCGTTGCGCTTGCTGTCGAGTTGACTCTCAATGGTCTCGGTGACGTTCTTTACCTGCTTCTTCGCCGAGCGAATCTGCTCGATATGGGTCTCGACGTCCGGTGTCAGCTGGACTTCGAGGTCGCTCTGACCGTCTGCGCCAAGATCGTCGAGTTCCGCGTCTCCCTCGCCCATATCGTCGCTCTGGACGTTCTCGAGTAGATCCTCTTGAGTCACCTCGACCGCTTTCTCTGCCACCTGAACCGCACTACTGGTCATCGATGGCGCGGAACCGTCGAAGGCCTCCTCAAGCACTTTCTTGTAGTATTTCAGGTCTCGAAGGCGCTCGGCGAGGTCGTCGAGTTCGTCGTTCACCTCGCTGATGTTGTGCCGCGCGACTGAGACGTGATACTGCGTGTTCTGTGCCTGCTTGTGTTCTCGAGCCTTGTCTTCGAGAGCGTCAACGGCCGTCGGTAGTGATTTCGATTCGCTCATTTTACAGATCCTCCGTCAGAGAGACGATCGACTGGCGCTTCTGCTCGTAGTTACTGTACTCGCTGAGTTGCTTGATGCGATGTTCGAGATCGGCCCCGGTAGCGTGTTCCTGGTCTTGGAGATCGCTGATCAGCGAGTCGAACGCCTCGTATATCTCCCACGCTGCTTGTTCGTCTTGGCTCCGGGCGAAGTCGTGAAGTCGAGCGATGAACGTCACACCGGTTGCGTCACCCATGTTACGGAACTGCTCGACGTCATCACGGAAGGCCGTGAGCTTCACTTCCTCCGGCGATTCGGTGAGCAGTTCGTAGGCGTCCTCGTAACTCGACTTGATCGGAACGTCCATCGCACCTGCGCACTGATACAACGTCTCGAACCACTCTGCGAGCTGGTCGACCGTATGGCCGCTGTCGTACCACCGTTCAACGGGTTCAAGCGCGTCCTGGATGTGTGATGCGTCGTCGTCGACCGTGAGCCGCTGGAGTTCTGCTGCGTAATCCGAAATCCGATCGAAAAGACTCGATACCTTGGTATTGGCGTTATTTCGCGTCGTTCCGACCTTGTACGCGTCAGCGAGTTCGTCGGTATCGATGACCATCGCAGCGTCGACGTGTGCCTCGAGGTCTTCGGCAACCTCCCTACGTGCTTCAGACAGGCGCTCGTAGTCTACGACGTTCGATTTGAGGAGGAAGAACCCCTCGATGAGGTCACTAATATCCCCCGACGACACGGTGAGGTCGGTGAACGCCTGTCCAAACGCGCTATCTCGATCGAAGTTTTCGACGATCGGTTTACCGTACGACTGATTGCTGTCGTACTCCTCGAAGACGATTTCTGTGGGGATCTGATCGTCGTCGACCTCAACTCCACGGGCAGCGTTGATAAGGAAGAACTGTGCGAGGACCAGCGTTTTCTCTATCGTGAGTTCCTCGGGAAGACAGTCCTCGATCTCTTCGCGCATTTCATGCTGGAACTGGGCGACGTTAGTGTCTGCCCACGCACGGAGCTGATCGAAGTTCGTCGTCGTCGGGTCGAACATATCGAACAGTCCGTACTCCAGCATCGGTGTGTAGAGATCGGCGTGTTCTGCGCCCCATTCGAGTTCGATGTCGACGCTAGCTTGGCGTTGTTGGTCCCCTTGAATGGAGACCGGAATACTGTCGCCGCGAGCGTAGTAGATCCCACCGACCGACCGCGTCGAGGAGTTCGGATTACTCAGGCGCGTAGGGTTGTGCCACCGTTCGAGAACGGCGACTGCGCCGTCGTGGAGCGTGTCCGAACTGGGATACTCTTCGCCGCTCGTGACCCAGTCCTGGAACTCCTGGAATTTGCGCTGTCGCTCGCGTTCTTCCTCGCTCAGTTCTGGTTCGTCGATGACCTCAACCTGCTCGTCTTCTGGATCCTCGTCGTCTGCTGCTTCTTCGCCGTCTTCGACCTCAGAAGAGTTGCTTTCTGTATCGTCTCCGTCGTCCTCGGTATCGACCTCGTGATCCGGTACCGGCGGGTTCTTGATCTTATCGAGTACCGCACTCCCCTTGCCCTTGTCGAACACGACGTAATCGCCTTTCACAGCGGCAGTGTCGTCGTCCGGTAGTTCGATACCGAACGTTTCGAAGATGCCGACCTTGACCCCGACGCCGTCCTCGACAGGAACTCCGTACCAGCGGCTGACGTCTTGGTAGATTTGGTCGTATTTCATGTCGATCTCGAAGGTCGGCGTGTCGACGAACGAGTTCGACTTCATCGCTTCGTAAGGTGCCCACGTCGACTTGAGACAGTGCTTTACCACTCGAAGAAGCAACAGTCGCGGCGTCTTCCGGTTGCTTCCCTCGTCGTTTAGCTGTCGATAAGCGACGTGTATGAAGCGCTCGTTAAACGGGTATAAACCGTCGAAAGCTTCTGCAACGTCCTGAGGCGCATCTGCCGCATCAGAATTCCGTTCGATGGCACCTAGATACGATCGGGCGAGGGCTACCGAAGCATCGTCGTCGAGGAAGTACGCCTCGCCGTTCTCGTCGGTCATCGTTAGGTACCCCTCGGATCGGCCTTGCATGTACGTCGCTGCGTCTTCGCGAGCGAGGGCGTCGTCGATGTTGTCCTGCTCCCAGCCGATCGTCCAACCGAGGACGATGTCGTAGCTGCTACTACTAAGTTCGAAGATGTGGTCCAGGAGTTGTTCTTTCAGGACGCTGAACGTCGTGAGGTCCTCACAGATGAGTACCGGCCGGATACCTCGCTCCTGATACATCTCCGAGTATTGCTGTAGCTGTTCCTTGAAGTCGCCCACGAGATTGCGGGAAAGGTATTCGTGAGCCTCGTTCTTCAGGACAGAGTACAGAACGTCTTTGTTCTCCGTGAGCTTCGTACTGAAGCTCAGTTGCAGGCGTAGAGTACGGAAATCTGCGCGGGTTAGCAGATTGAAGTCAGGATTCTCGTCACGAGAATCGAGAGCCTCCTGATACTCCCTGATATTCTTGGCGAAGATTTCTCGCAGGTCGCTATTATCGCCTCTGTTCTCGGTCAGCTCCTGTATCTCTTGGTCCGAAAAGTGCTCGGTTGACCAGATGCCGCGCATATACTCGACGATAGCACTCGCCGCATCGGCAGGGTCGAGATCATCGATGTTTCTGACATCGGTGTCGACATCGAGTGGCTCAGTGAGGACATCGATGATCTGATCCATTCGGGTCTGGCTACGGGAGACGTGCAGGGCGACGTAGTCTTCAACACCGTCGTCATCCTTGCCGTACCCATTTATCTGGTACTTCGTCCACTCACAGAGCTGGCTTTTCCCCGACCCTGGTTCACCACGGAGGATGAAAATACGGTTCGGGTCGTCGATATTCGAGGCAGTAATCGCGTCGAGTACGTTCTCTTGGGTGACGAAGTCGCCCGAGATACCGAGTGGGGTCAGCGTGTCTGCGTAAATACGATCGATGTCGACGTGGGTCTCTCGGAACTGTTCGGGCGTCTTCTTCTTCGTGTGGGCTTCCGATGTGATGAAGTGGTCGACTTCGTCGTCGTCCCAGTAGTGGGGCATCTCTCCGCTGGCCGGTGAATCTTCGGTTTGCTGGCTCATTGGTGAGTAAGAAGTTGGTCGAGAGGGTACTGATACGCCGTTTCGTCCGGTCGAGAATGAATCGAAACGTGCGTCACGCTTCGTCTGTTTCCGCGGACGTCATCGTCGAGGTCTGCCGGTGGCACTTCTACCTGGTTCTGCGCGTCGCCGGGTGCAGACAGGGACAGGACCCCATCTTCCTCCATGTTACGGAGGACGTCAGCGATTGCAGGGTGAAGCCGCGGCGTTCCAGTTCGTGCCTTGTAGACGGTGAACAGGTTGTCGTTGATCCAGTTGAGTGCACGTCGGAATTCACCGTTTTCAACTGTCTCTCCGTCGTAGCCTGCATCCTCTCCTGAACTAGTTGGGGCGAGTACGAGCGCGTCGTACATTATTGCCCGACAGGGGCTCAGCACGAGACCGTCCTCGGTCTCCGACACGAGACCCAGTTGCTCGCACAACGTCACCCACATGTCGATCTTCTCGTCGGTCCAACTGAAGTCGTAGTCAGTCTCGCGCTTCAGGATGGTTCGAAGGTTGTCTCGGCCAGCGTTCACCGTTCGGCTCCCCTCACTCAATAGGGAACGATGAACATCCCCAAAGTGGGACTGACGACCGTCCTGCTGATTGCAGTGGTATAGCAACCGTGCTTCGAAAGGGAGGCCCTCGAAGTGCCGCTCGTTAATGGGTTCGACCGTATCTTTGATGTCTCCGGTCGGACTCTCGACGAGGTCGACCGCATTCAGGAAACGAAGTGACCCTTCGACGTGATCGGTTTTCACCTCACCGCCGGTGGCTGGTCGACCGAATTTGCTCGTGACTTCCGAGACACTGGTGGTCCCCTGAAGTGAGCCGTAGATGTGTTTTAGTTCCGGTGCTCGTACCGAGATGAACCCGGTGAGTAGTTTGTCCGGCTTGTTGGTCGCCGGTGTGTATGTTGTACTCATATGTCCTCCTGGTGGCGATAACGATAACTGTCTAATCGATCTTCCTCGAATTCTACACGTTCGAGCATGTCGAGCATGCTGTTCGCGACTTTCTGCGTGGGCCCGCGCTCAGTCCACGAACGGAGCGCCTCTCTGATGCGCTCGGAGTAATCTTCCAGTACACGGTCTACGTCCTCTCGAATGAGGTAGTAGAGGGGTGCCCAGGCGGGACTGTCAGCCGGAATCTGCGTGTAATCGAAGAGTACCGGAATCGAGCCTGCCTCGAGACCTTCCTGTTTGTGATGCGCAGAAATCTGATGGAAGAACAGATTCTGCGTCGTTGATAGCGGTAGATCCGAATCGAGGTTGTACTGTATGTACCGCTTTAGCAGTCCTTTGTAATCGGTGACCGTGCACTCGAACTCGTCGATGAACGATTTCCCTGGTTTCTTCGTATGACGGGGCATCTTTGGTGTGCTCGTATCAGTGACGAGCACATATGGCAGACTTTCCGGGCGCTTCCGCAGCAGCCGCCGAATAACGTCTTGATCGTCGAATGTGCTGTCTTCGTCCCGTAGTTCTCCCGTCAGCATCTCTTGGCTGACGTAGTGAACTAGTGGAAACTCGACACCACCCACCCCATGCTCTCGGAGGTCCTCGTTCGGAAACAGTTCGTACTCAACGAGTCGCAACCCGTTATCGTATATCTCCGGATGTGAAACTCTATCGAGGCCGAATTCGGCGAGGAACGGCAACGACCTGAGTTGCGCACGTGCTTGCGAACCAGTCTTTGCTAGTTGCGGATCCCGAATCACGAGAAACGAATCCCGTGTTCCGATGAAGTCCGCTAATGCTGGCGTCTCTGAGTCGGGTGGATCGTGCATCGTTCTGGGTGATCGCTTGGGAGTTGGTTTCGGCGTCGGTGTGGGATGGACGCCGTCTGCACGCACCCATTGACCGTAGCTATCACTACGTCGTTCTCAGCCTTCTCAGGCCGTGAACGTAGGATGCGGACGCATAGCAGTCTGACCGGGACCCACATAAAACTGTCGGAGAGATTATAATTACACAGATGCCTCTACTCGCCCCGTCGGCGAGATGAGCGAACACTTCACACTCTCTGTCGAATCATCATATAATTATCGGCGATGAAACAGTTCGTCGTGAGTTGCGATAATGTAATGCGGCACGTCGGGAACTAAATCAAGACATCCGATATACCAGTGATTTCTGACCCCTTCTCGCCGTTTCTGTTCGAATACGGTGCGCTCTGTTGCACTATTCCGGAACAGTAACGAGGCTTCGAGCAGATACTATCGATATGCGCACATACCTCGCTCCATTGGGATTCGATAGTCGACGCGTAGTCAGACCAGTTTTGAGTGAAGGCATAGAAACAGGAGATCGAGTCGTATTACTGCAACCCGCAAGCAGTTCCGATAGAGGAGAGGATGCTTTTCAGGAAGTTCAAAATGTCCTGACACAGGTAGTCCCGGACCTAGACTTAGAAACAGAGCATCTACCGTACACAGACTTTGTCGAGACAACGTTGTACTGTGCTGATCTCATCCAAGCATCGGAAGGGGACACCATCGTTATTTTGGGTGGTGGTGCGCGAGAATTACTGTTGCCACTAACAGTCGCGACATTCACTAGTGGTGCAAATATCGACACAGTGCTCCAAGTTGGCGATATAGATAGCAGTGTCCGACGGTTACCACGCTTGAATCTTCGCGGGGAAGTTTCGGACGCCGAAGCGACTCTTCTCGCCGACCTCCACGATTTGGATGCAGTTTTATCAATAAGTGAGATAGCAGATGAACTTGATAAGTCGAAGAGTACAATCGCGCGCCATATTAATAGCCTAGAATCTGAGGGGTTCGTACACACCAGAAAGGATGGAAGGAGTAAAACTGTCGATATAACTGATAGTGGACGGGTTTTTCTTAAAACAAGAAATTCTAGTCCTATCTGATATTATCCACTCTGACGTTGGTTCGTTCCATCGTCTAAATCTACGATGCCGTATCGGTCTATCTGTCCTTCTACATCCGAGCCCAATCGGAACATTTGAAGTATATACTGACCTCCGAGCGACAACTTGAGCTGGTTCTCTGACGTTTCAGTAACGGTTCCATCCGAGATGAGATCCTCTATTCGATCCCGTATACGCTCGGGATTAGCGGAGACAACCGCAATGATTTCGTCAACTTCTGGGGGCTCGTCACTGCTATGAATCGCATCGAGAATTTCATAATCTAGTGGCTCAATCTCTGTTACTTCTACGGGTTCGTCTCCCGCTGTGGACGCCCCATATGGTGAACCAGTGAGATAGCTGATCCCTTTCCCCGTGATGCGATAATAGGACCCCTCCTCACGAACTTGTTCTACAAAGCCTGCTTCAGCTAATTTATCGATTCGTCTCTTGATCGTCGAATACGAGACGGACTTGTCGTTGAGTTCGAGGTTTAGCTCAATCCCTCGCTTATTGAGAGCAACACCGCTCTTTCCCAGCAATTCGAGGATTAGATCATCGTTTTCATTCAGCCAGTTCGGCTGGAGACGACGCATTTTCGCAATCGTACGCACGCTGCCTTTTTATTAGTGTCCCATAATGATTCGCAGTTCTGGTTATTATATTGCATTTCTCATGACCAAATAGTGGCCCACATTTATATACTGGCAACCATAATCTGGGGATGGAAACGATGCATGGAGATCATCGATGCACCCTAAATAGAGGTGACATAGGCTGTGGAAAGTGAAATCGGCTCGTCTGGGACCTGGTGCGATACGGAGGAACAGGTAGCCTGGCCAGAGTGGTCTCCCAGTAACGAGGGCACGAACAGTCCCTACGGCGATCCAGACGATTGGTCCAGAGTGCAGGCCATCGGAAACGGCTCGGACCAACGGCAAGCAACCGTAAACCGAGACCCGAACGGCGATCCCCTCGGTATCGCGATTATGCTGAGTGCTGCCGAGTTGCGTCTGCTTGGAGTCGAACTTGACGACGTCCGTGCCCTCGATTACTGGGTAGAGAACGGCCAGCTTCGATTTGCCGAAGTGAGATCGTCACGTACCGGTCCAGAACCTCGGAAGGATGTCTGAGTCGCAACCCGCTACCGCATATCCGACCGAAGAGCAGTACGATCGCTGGGCAGACCGTGCGGAAGAGTACGGGATGAGCATCAGCGAATTTATTCAAGCGATGGTGGAGGCCGGATTGAAGAAGTTCGATGCTCGCGTTGAACCGGACGAATCTCATCGTGAGCTGCGAGAGCAACGTAACGATATAAAAGACGAACTCGAACGCGCCCGAGACCGCATCGACACGCTAGAGGATCAACTCCATGGGACGGAACGCGAGACGATCCGGACCTACGTCGAGAAAAACCCTGGAGCAACATACGAGGAAGTCACGCAGCATATCATCGACACTGCTCCAGATCGTATAAACGGGCATCTGGATGCGTTGCAGGGCGACTCGATAGAGACCGTCGGTGATCGGTACTATCCTGCAACGATGAAGACACAGGAGGGGGTCGCGGATGCCGCGTGAACTCTCCGAAGATCCGAAAGACCGCCTCGGCGTCTACAAGCGACTCGAGGAGGTGCCTTCGCGGTACCGCCTGAACCAGCACGCTGCGGCATACCGCGACAAAGACATCTGGGAGTCGTTCCTCGAGGACCATCTGTTCCCGCAGTATTCGAGTAATCGGTATCGGCAGGACACTCGCCGTGCGGGACAGTTCTGGAAGGAACACATGGCCGATCGTGGTCGCCACCACGCACTCGCGACCCCTGCTGACGTCGACCAGTGGTGTAAATCACTACTGGACCGCCGGAACGTCCGGACGGTGTACAACCATTACTGGGTTCGTTTAGAGCGGTTCTACAGTTGGCTGCTCGCACGAACTGATCATCCACATGTGTACCAGCCGTTCCTGATGGCCGCAGTGGAGTACGATACCGCTAGCCGGATTTGGGACGCAAAAGTCAGTTCGAGGTAACACCCATGAGTAATGAAAAAAGGAACAACGACGGTATCGACGCACAGCGCCAGGCGTTCGCTGACGCGTTCGACCTGGAAGCAGATCCGCTCGCGAAGTACGAAGAACAGTTTCAGACCCTCGATGTCGACCCTCTCGAGGTATACATGAAGGAGGTTCTGGAGTCGAGAGGACTCTCGACGAGTCGAGAGAACGATTATCGCAGGATCTTCCGGCAGTTCAAAGAGCACATGGAAGAACAGGGTCGGCACCCCGCCTGCGCAAACACGGGTCACATCACGAGTTTCGCCGAAGCGCAGCGGACGGATCGAGGTCATGATGTCGGGACTATCAAAGCGCACCTACGCGCGCTGAACCGAGTCTATCAGTATTGGCAGCGCGAATCGGTGTTTCCTCACGGTAAGGACTTCAACCCGATCAAGGCCGCTCGCGAAAAGATCCCGTTCCGGGAATGGAAGAGTGAAGAACCCGACAAAGATCATCCAAATGTTCCCCTCGAAGACCTGCAAGAGGGAGTCAGGGCGATCAAGCACATCAGAGACAGATGCTTTGTCTGCAAGCAACTCAAACTCGGGATGCGAGCAGGAGCGGTCTGCAACAGTAAACTCAAAGACGTGAGCATCCAGCACCCCGACATCGAGGAGAGCTATCCGGAACTGGGAACTCATCCCCAGATTCGTGACTACGAAAATGCGATCTACATCCCGCCGGCTGACGAGCGGGATGGGAACAAGTCCAAACGAGGGCGCGTCCTGCCGCTGGACGACGAAATGCGTCAACTCCTTGTCCAGTGGCTGCTCATTCGGCCTGACAACGGTGAGCCGTGGCTGTTCCTCTCTGACCATCGACACGATCAACTGTGGCCGAAAAGGATCAACGAGGCGTGGAAGACCGGATTCCATCCCAAGTACGCCGAAACCGAGCAACACGAAGCAGTGACGAGTCACTTCGGTCGACACTGGTTCTCCAGCTTCTGGCGTATCGACCAGGATCTCAACCGGGAACTAGTCAAGTACATGCGCGGAGACGCGATCGGCGACGCAGCAGTCGACTACGGCGAAGCGATCGACGTGTATCTCCACACGTACTACGAGGACATCGAGAACATCTACCGTGAGAACGTCTTCAAGTTAGGTATCGGACCGTATTGACCCCGGTATCGGAAGAACCTTCTTTGGAACCCTTATTACCGATGCCTTTTAGTATACATGTCGATAGAACAGACTATGCCCCGAAATTATCACTGGGTGAATACCAATAGCGGTCGACTTCCTGACGGCGATCCTGGAACAGAAATCTATGCACATAACGTAGTTGCCACCTTCGGTGACTACGATGAGTTCGGCTATCACCTAGAAAATCTATCACAAGGTGATGCAGTGTTCTCTTATCAAAACGGGGTCGGTGTCCGAGCTGTTGGGCTTGTTGTTGGCGATTTCGATGAGAAGCCTGTTGAGCCGAGTAATATGATATTCCATAGTGCTGATAGTGGCGCCAATGAATACCATGTGCCTGTTCGGTGGCAGGTCGTTCTAGACGAAGAGGCAGCGATTACGCATGACGAAGTGGAGCAAATTACTGGACAACCACTTCAGGGAACCGGTACCTATGCACCCGTAAATGATGTTTCGAATCCCGAACTACTGGCTGACGTGATTTACGGTCGTACTCGAGACTAGACACTCCACTTACCAGTCTACATTCAATACTATTGAGACATCAAAACTAGCCAGCAACTGCTAGCGGATCTTCGTTTCCGAGCATCCCGCTCGTGGTGATGATCGCGGCCTTCTGTTCAGTAATCCGCTTTCGCTGGCCGTTTCGTCCGGTGACGAACCGCGCGTGGGATTTCGCTCGTCGAAACGCGTCTGCGTCGCGAACGAACTCGGGATACTGCCGAAGCATCTCGGTGACTTGCTTGCCCATCCCGTCGACGTAACAGGGGATGTCGTACTCCTCGCAGATGAGCATCATCTCCTGCGTCCGACCGATCGCGAACGCGGGAACGACGACCGTCCCGCCCTCCCACAGCGTCGTCTTCACGCTCTCTGCGAACCGTTTCTCCACCACGGATCGGTCCTCGTGGTCGACGTCGGCGTAGGTGCTCTCGCAGATGACGGCGTCGGCGTCGGGTCGCCCAGTCGTCCCCGAGACCAGACGCTGGTCGTCGGTGTGGAAGTCGCCGGTGTAGAGGAGTCGCGTCTCCCCGTCGTCGACGAGGACGTGCGCGCTCCCCGGGATGTGGCCCGCGTTGTAGAAGGTCACCTCGTAGCCCGCGGCGTCGAAGGGCTCGCGGTACCCGTGGGTGTTCGACACCTGCGTGACGCGCTTGCGGTCGGTCTCGGTGAACGGGCAGTGGTACGACCCCCCATGCAGTTTGAGCGTGTCTCGCGCGAGCGTCAGCGTGAGTTCGTACGTCGGCGGCGTCCAGTGAATCGGCGGCCGCGCCTCGCCCGAAAGCAGGGCCGGTACCGTGCCGACGTGGTCGAGGTGGCCGTGGGACACCACGACCGCGTCGGGAGTCGGCGTCTCGACCGGAAACTGCGGGGGGTTGTCGGTCAGCATCCCGAAATCGAGGAGAAGAGAGTCGTCGACGAGAACGGCGCTCCGGCCGATCTCGCGGGCCCCGCCGAGAAACTCGATGTCCATCGGTCGTCGATAGTCGGTCGAGGCCTTTTCGTTCGTCGGTTCTCCGATCGCGGCGCGACCCGGCGCTCGCGACCGAACTCGCCGGACGCCCGCCGACAGAACGCTCAAAGGCGCCCGGACCGTAGGTCGACCGAATGGATCGGACGCTCGAACTCCCGAACGGCGAGACGGTCGCGCCCGACGACGTGTTCCTCTACAACAACTACCCCTACCGCGTCGCGTTCCCGGACGAGGCCGACTACGAGTTCGCGCTCTCGCCGCTCCACTGGGGCGGCGGCGAGATGGACGTGCCGTTCCGCGACCGGACGGCGCTCGTCGAGCAGTGGGGACCCGACTCCCGCGGCACGCTGTCTCCCGACGAGTGGGAGCAGTGGCTGGAGGAGGCCCGCCACAACGATCGGATCGGCGACGGCGAGGTCGACGCGCTCGCCCGCGAGCTTCCGGTCTCGGGCGGCGACTCGGCCCGGGACGGCGGACTGGTCGGTCGACTCCGGCGGGCGCTCGGGCTCTGAACCCACCGTCGGCCGGTCGTCGCCGACCGCGAGGACGACGCCATCGCGATCCGGTCCGGCGACGTCGTTTCGTCGCCATTCAAATGGCCGGCGCGTCCACACCCGAGCGATGACAGACGACGAGCCGTTCCGGGTCGCGATCAAGGACAGCGCGACCGACGCGAACGAGGCGGCGTGGCAGTTCGGGCGGGCGGAGGGCGAGACCGCCGAGTTCGACTCCGAGGCCGACGCTCGGCGCCGCGCCCGCGAGCTCTCGGCGGCGGGCGAGACGCCGCTCAAGATCCAGCGGGCGGCCCCACAGGACCCCTCGGACGCCGACGCCTACCTCGTCGCGTGGCCCGAGCGCCGCCGCCGGGACCCCGACGGCACGCCCGCCCGGGGGCTGACCTTCGACACCGCGGCGAACCAGTACGGCGCGCTCGGCGAGGCGGTCGTCTGCTCGCCGGCGGTGAACCCGCCGGTGCTGGCTCACTTCGCCCGGGTCGATCCGGCGCTCCCCGACGAGGACCTCCGGATCGAACTCGACGCCGACCCCGAGCCCGTGGTCGTCGGGGCGTCGCGTCGGTGGGTGCCCGACTGCCGGGCGACGGTCCGGCTCGGCCCCGACCGGCCGGTCCTGACCGAGTACTGGTGTGAGGTCAAGACCGGCGACGGCTCGTTCGAGCGGAGCCAGCGCGAGGCGATGACCGCCAAGGCCGGCGAGGCGACCGTCCTCAAGATCCGGGTGGACGTGACCGAACTCCCCGACAGCTACACCGCGTGGGTCCGGAAGGTCGACCCCGAGGAGGGCGACGGAACCGACGTGCGGGTCAACGCCACCCTCGACAGCTACGAGTGAGCCGCGGTCGGGCGCCCGCGACGCTCGCAACACGCGCACCTTCCGGGCGTTTCAAGCACCCGCCCGACCAAGCCGACGCCATGACGCTGGTCGCGTTCGACTTCGACGGGACGCTCTCGGACTCGGAGATGACGGTGTTGCTCGGCGAGCGGATGGGAGTCGCCGACGAGATGGCCGACATCACCGAGCGGGCGATGAACGACGAACTCAGCTACGCCGAGAGCCTCAGAGACAGGGCGGCCCTGCTGGAGGGTCTCTCGACCGACGGGGCCAAAGCGGCCTTCGACGAGGTCGCGCTCCGGCCCGACGCCGCCACGGTGATCCGCGAGCTCGACGAGGCGGGCGTGACGACCGCGATCCTGACCGGCGGGTTCGAGCGCGGCGTCGAGGCCGCGCTGGCGAAGGCGGGCGTCTCGGTCGACGTCGTGGTCGCGAACCGCCTGCCCGTCGAAGACGGCCGGCTCACCGGCGCGGTCGAGGGGCCGCTCATCGAGGGGACCAAAGACGACGCGCTCGAACGGCTCGCGGGCGAGCGCGAGATCCCCATCAGCCGGACGATCGCGGTCGGCGACGGCGCTAACGACCTCCCGATGCTGGAGGTCGCGGGGCTCGCGGTCGGGTTCGCGCCAAAGCCCGCCGTCCGGCCGGCCTGCGACGCGGTGGTCGGCTCGATGGAGGAACTGCGGGACGTGCTCGACGAGGAGGAGCTGTTCGGATGAGCTGATACCGGCCGCCTCAGGGTTCGAGTGATCCGCGGCGCGCTCGCCCGGTCGCGACGAGCGAGCGATCGACAGCACGAACCACCTGTTCGGCCGACGCGAGCGAACCGAGACGACCCGGACCGCGGCCAGCCTTTTGCCGACGCGGTCCCACGGGTCAGGCATGCCAACAGTCGCGATCGTCGGTGCGGGCGTCGCCGGGCTCGGAGCCGCCTACCGCCTTCGAGAAACCGACGCCGAGGTGATCGTCTTCGAGCGCCGCGAGTCGGTCGGCGGCCGGGCCGCGACCCGGCGGCGGAACGGCTGTACCGTCGACGTGGGCGCGAACTACTGCAAGGACGGCGACGACCGGGTCGCCCGCCTCCTGCGCGAGGAGCTCTCGGACGGGCTGGTCGAGGCCGACGGCCCGGTCTGGACGTTCGACGCCGACGGCGAAATCTCGGAGGGTCGGGGCGACGACGGCTCGAAGTGGACCTACCGCGAGGGGCTGGCCGCGCTCGGCGACCGACTCCGGGCGGCGAGCGACGCCGCCGTGCGGACCGGAACCGAAGTCACGGGACTCGAACGCGACGGCGATCGGTGGCGGGTCGAGACCCGCGACGTCGGCGGGTCGGTCGACGGTGACGGCGACGGCGCGACCGTCCGAGCCGACGCCGTCGTGCTCACGCCGCCCGGGCCGACGACCGCCGACCTGCTCGCCGACAGCGAGTTGGGCGACGACGGGCTTCGGTCGACGCTGGTCGAGGCCGCGTCGGCGGTCCCCTACCGGACGATTCTGTCGGTCGCGCTCGGCTACGGCGACCGCATCGAGGCGCCCTACTACGCGCTGGTGAACGCCGACAAGGACCACGTCCTCGGGTGGGTCGCCCGCGAGGAGTGCAAGCCCGGCCACGTTCCCGACGGCGAGAGCGTGCTGGTCGTCCAGCCCGCGCCCGAGTGGTCCCGGCGGCGCTACGACGACCCCGACGACGAGCTCGCGGCGGCGGCCGCCGAACGGGCGGCCGACCTGCTCGACGATACCGCCCGCGAGCGGTTCGACTGGGCGGAGGTGGTGCGGTGGCGCGAGGCCCTACCCGACGCGGGCGCCGACCGCGAGGCGCTCGACCGGGGCGCCGACGCCGGCCTCTTTTTCGCGGGCGACTGGGTGGTCGGCGAGGGGCGACTCCACGCCGCGCTCGCGAGCGGACTGGACGCCGGCGACCGGGTCGACGCGGACCGCTGATCGGTCCCGCCGAGGTCAGGCCGACCGGGAGAGCAACACCACCGACGCCCCCGAGACGACCGTCACCGCGAGGACGTGGCCGACGATGGCGACGAGCAACACCGGCCGGTCGCCGACGAACGGGACCAGCGCCAACTGGACGAGGGCGAACCCGATCGTCAGCAGGTCGGCCCGGCGGAGTCGCGCCCGGGTCGGGGCGTCGAGCGTCCGCCGGTACCGGACCGACCGGGAGAGCCCGACGACGCTGGCCCACCAGCCGGTGCCGATCCGGTAACAGAGGTCCCAGAGCACCAACAGCGCGAGGTACACCGCCGGCACCGGGAGCGCCGGCCCGAGGAGGGCGGTCAAAAGCGGGCGCCGGCCGACGCCCGCGCCGCCGGCGAGCAGGGCGGTCACCAGCGCGACGAACGCTAGTACGCCAAGCACCACCTCGATGCTCGTCCCGAACAGGAGCCGGGGGTAGGCCGGCGGCGCCGACGACGCCCGGATCTCGCGGCTGAGCGCGAGCATGAGATAGCTCCCGGCGGCCGCGACCCCCACCGCGGCGGTGCCCGCGGGCACGGCCGACCAGAGGTCGTAGCCCGCCGCGAGCGCGAGCATCGCGCCCTCGAACAGCAGGAACTGAACGGTCACCGCGGCGGTCGGCGAGAGGTCGACCCCGGGGATCGCGCCGACGATGCTCTCGTACACCCACGTCTCGCCGTACTCGGGGGTCGGGGAGTCGGAGTCGCCACCGGCGTCTCCCGCCATCAGTCCCCGCCCGCCAGTGCGCGCTTGACCGCCGCGTCGAACGGCGTCAGTTCGACGGGAACGAGTTCGCGAATCCGTTCGTCGTCGGCGACGACGGGGTTTTTCAGTCCCTCGACGAGCGGCCGGGCGACGCTCGCGGGCACGTCGGTCACCAGCCGGAGCCAGTGGGCAGACAGCGTCGGCGTCAGGACCGGCACCGGAACGAGCACGAGCGGTCGGCCGGCGGTCCGGGCGGTTCGGCGGAGCATCTCGGCGTAGCTCAACACCTCCGGGCCGCCGATCTCGTAGGTCCCGCCCGCGGTCTCGGGGGCGTCGAGGACCCCGACGAGGTACGCCACCACGTCGGCGACCGCGATCGGCTGGCAGTCGTTGCGGACCCACCGCGGGGTGATCATCACCGGGAGCTTCGAGACCAGTTCGCGCATCAGTCGGAAGCTCGCGCTCCCGTCGCCGACGATCACCGCGGCCCGGAGCACCGTCAGGTCGAACTCGCCGCCCGCGAGGATCGACTCGACCTCCCGGCGGGATTTGAGGTGGGCCGAGAGGTCGTCGCCGGTCTCGCCCAGTCCGGCGAGATAGACGACCCGCTCGAGCGGCGACTCGCGGGCGGCGTCGACGAAGTTCCGGGCCGCCGCGCGGTCGCGGGCCGCGAAGTCACCGCCGGTCTGCATCGAGTGGACGAGATAGTAGGCGGCGTCGACGTCCGCGAAACAGCCCTCGAGGCTCTGTGGGTCGAGCAGGTCGGCTTCGACGACCGCGACCCCGTCGGGCGGGTCGTAGCGCTCGGCGTCCCTGACGAGCGCGACCACCTCGTGGCCCGCATCGATCAGGGCCGGCACCAGCCGGCCGCCGACGAATCCCGTCGCTCCGGTCACCAGCACGCGCATTGGCGGCGGGTTCGGACCGAGGGGTCATAACTGTCGGTGCAAGAGCGGTCCGCGGCCCGAAAAGAGTCGTCAGGTCTGCCCGCTCAGTCGCCCAGCGTCTCGCCCGGTGCGGGGCGCTCGCCGAGCGTCACCTCGACGGTCCGGCGCTCGCCGTCGCGAAGGATCTGCATCGAGATGGTGTCGCCGGGCCGATACCGCACGAGGGCGCTCGCGAGGTCCTCCTGCGAGGCGACCGGCTGGCCCGCGACCTGCAGTACCACGTCGCCGCTCTGGATCGCGCCGTCGGCGGGCGACCCGGAGATGACTTGCTGGACCAACACGCCGGACGTGACGTTGAGTCCGGCCTGCTCGGCGACCGCCGGCGACACGTCTCTCGACGAGATGCCGAGGAACGAGTGGGTGTACGAGCCGTTCTGGATCAACGCCGGGACGACGCGCTCGACGCGAGTCGACGGCACCGCGAAGCCGATGTTCTCCCCGCCCTGGGCGCCCGCGGTGTTGACCCCGACGACCGTCCCGGTGCAGTCGACCAGCGGCCCGCCGCTGTTACCCGGGCTGATCGCCGCGGTCGTCTGCAGGGTGTTGGGAATCGTGAACTGCGGGCCGCCCTCCTGGCCCGCCGGGAGCGAGCGGTTGGTCCCGCTCACGATGCCGTCGGTGATGGTGCCCTGAAGCCCGAGCGGGCTCCCCAGCGCGGCGACCCGCTGGCCGGTCTCGGGGTGGCCCGACTCGACGGCGAGCGGGTCGGCGTAGTCGGGCACGTCGTCGACCTCCAGCACCGCGAGGTCGCTGTACGCGTCGGTGCCGACGACCTCGGCGGTCCGCCACTGGCCGCGGTCGAACTGGACCTCGACCGTCTCGGCGTCGGCGACGACGTGTTGGTTCGTGACGATTCGCCCCGACTCGTCGTAGACGAAGCCCGATCCGAGTCCGCCGCCGCCGTCGGTTCGGACCTGAATGGTGACGACCGACCGGATCGTCTCGTCGTACAGCGATTCGAAGTCACAGGTCTGCTGTGTCCCCGTGTCGGCGGCGACCCCGATCGCGGACGGACTGCCCGCCACGACTGCGGTGGCCGGTGTGACACCGACGAGCGCGACTGTCAGTAGTACCGCTGGTATTCGCATGGACAACCCGGACGACAGCGACGAGTAAGAAAGTCGTGGCCGAGCGCCGCCGGCGGACGAATCGGCCGGCCCGGACGGACCGACGGCGCTCAGTTTCCGAACAGGCTGGTGTGGACCGGCGCGAACGACTCCTGGTCGGCGTCGCTGACCGCCCGGCCCTCGACGCCGGCCGCGAGGAAGTCCCGGATCGGCGGCCCGACCTCCTCGGGTTCGACGAGGAAGGCGTCGTGGCCGTGGTCGCTCTCGACGACGTGGTGGGCGACGTCGACGCCCGCGGTCTCGAACGCGGCGGCGAGGCGCTCGGCCTGCTCGACCGTGAAGTGCCAGTCGCCGGTGAAGCTCAGGATCATCGCCTCCCCCGAGAAGCCCGCGAGCGCGTCGGCGTCCGAGTCGTAGCCCGACGCGAGGTCGTAGTCGTCCATCGCCCGGCTCAGGTAGAGGTAGCTGTTGGCGTCGAACCGGTCGACGAACTTCCCGGCCTGATAGTCGAGGTACGACTCGACCTCCCGGTAGGGGAAAAACTCCCCCGCGGGGTCGTCGGGCGCGAACCCGTCGGGGACGAGCATCCCCGCCGATCGGCGGCCGAACTTCCGGTCCATCGACTCCTTCGAGAGGTAGGTGACGTGGCCGAGCTGGCGCGCGACCGCCAGCCCCTCGTCGGGGTCGGGGCCCTCGCCGTAGTACCGGCCGCCGTTCCACGCGTCGTCGCCGGTGATGGCCCGGCGCGCGACCGCGTTGATACCGAGGATCTGGGGGTCGAGCCGGGCCGCGGTCGCGACCGGGACCACCCGGTCGACTCGCTCTGGGTACCGCTTTGCCCATTCGAGGACGTTCATCCCGCCGACGCTACCGCCGATGACCGCCCGGAGCGGCCCGACCCCGAGGTGGTCGAGGAGTCGGGCTTGTGCCCGCGTCCAGTCGGTCACGGTCACCGCCGGGAAGTCGGTGCCGTACGGCTCGCCGGTCTCGGGGTCGACGCTGGCCGGCCCGGTCGTGCCGTAACACGACCCGGGGACGTTCGCACACACCACGAAGTACTCGCGGGTGTCGACGGCCTTCCCGGGGCCGACGACGTCGCTCCACCACGCCGCGGCCTGCCCGTCCGTATTGTCTCGGGTCGAGCCGGTGACGTGGGCGCTCCCGGTGAGCGCGTGACAGATCAGGACCGCGTTGTCGCCGTCGTACTCGCCGTAGGTCTCGTAGGCGACCTCGATCGGGATCGTCCGGCCGCACTCGAACTCGAACTCGCCGAGGTCGGCGGTCGCGCGCGTCCGACTCATGTGCTCGCGTCGATCGCCCGCTCGATGTCGGCGAGCAGGTCCGCCGGATCTTCGATGCCGACCGACAGTCGCACGAGGTCGGGCGAGACGCCCGCCGCGCGCTGTTCGTCGGCCGAGAGCTGTGCGTGGGTGGTGCTCGCGGGGTGGATCACGAGGGTCTTGGCGTCGCCGATGTTGGCGAGGAAGCTCGCGAGGTCGACGGTCTCGCAGAACGACTTGCCCGCCTCGAACCCGCCGCGAGACTCGGTGTCGCGAGCGGGCGAGCCGGGGCCGTCGGCGCCGTCGAGCCCGAACGCGATCATCCCGCCGTAGCCGCCCGCCAGATACTGAGAGGCGTTGTCGTGGGTCTCGTGGCTCGCCAGCCCGGGGTAGTCGACCCACGCCACGTCCTCGTGGTCCGCGAGGTACTCGGCGACGATCGCGGCGTTCTCGCAGTGGCGCTCCATCCGGAGCGGTAAGGTTTCGAGCCCCTGGAGGGTCTGCCACGCGTCGAACGGCGACTGCTGATTCCCGAGACTCCGGAGCGCCCGGTATCGCGCGGCCGCCGCCAGCGGCGCGTCGGCGAAGTCACGCGAGAAGTCCGTGGCGTGATACGCGGGGTTCTCGCCAGCGAGTTCGGGGTAGTCGTCGGCGTGGGCCCGCCAGTCGAAGCTCCCGCCGTCGACCAGCGCGCCACCGACCGTGGTGCCGCTCCCGTGGAGCCACTTGGTGGTGGAGTTCCAGACGACGTCCGCGCCGTGGTCGAGGGGCGTACAGAGGTACGGCGTCGCGAACGTGTTGTCGACCACGAGAGGCGCGCCCGCGTCGTGGGCGATCGCGGCGACGCGCTCGAAGTCGGGGGTGACGAGCGAGGGGTTGCCCACCGTCTCGACGTGGACGTAGGCGGTGTCGTCGTCGACCGCCTCGGCGTACGCGTCGTAGTCGAGCGTGTCGACGAACCGGGGCTCGATGCCGCGCTTGCTCGCGGTGTGACGGAGGTGGGCGGTCGTCCCGCCGTAGGTGTCGGTCGAGCAGACGACGTTGTCCCCGCGCTCGGCGAGGACGAGCGTGAGCGCGTCGAAGGCCGCCATCCCCGAGGCGGTGGCGATCGCACCGGCGCCGCCTTCGAGGGAGGCGAGCCGTTCTTCGAGCGCGCGGGTCGTGGGGTTCGAGATGCGCGAGTAGATGTCGCCCTCCGCGTCGAGCGCGTAGAGGTCGGCGGCGCGGTCCGCGTCCGCGAACTCGAAGGAGGTCGTCTGATAGATGGGCGGCGCGCGCGCCCCCGTGGCGGGGTCGGCCTCCTGTCCGGCGTGGAGGCTCCGGGTGTCGAAGCGCGGCTCGTCCTCGGTGGTCATGTACTACAGGAATATTCTTCGAGTAAGTTATAACCAGCAGTTACGGTAAGGCTTGCTGGCGGAGCCGGCTCTCCGCCCGCCGGCGGTCGGCGAGCCTACCGCGTGGTGTGGATCTCCTCGGCGATCTCGTCGAGTTCGGCGTCGGTGAGGTCGGGGCGCTGGCCCGCGACCGCGTGGATCGGACTGCCGCCGTCGGCGTCGAACCGCGGGATGATGTGTCCGTGGACGTGCGGGACTTCCTGGCCGGCGGCCTCGCCGTCGTTGAACGCGACGTTGGCGGCATCGGCGTCGACCGCGTGCTGGACCGACGTGTTGAGTCGGTGGAGCACGCCGAAGACGTGGGCCGCGGTCTCCTCGGGCACGTCTTCGAGAGTCTCGTGGTGGGCCTTCGGGATGACGAGCGTGTGGCCGGGCGCGAGCGGGTTGGCGTCGAGGAAGGCCATCGCGGTGTCGTCCTCGAAGACGGTGTGGCTCGGGATGTCGCCGTCGACTATCTGACAGAAGATGCAGTCGTCGTTGCTCATGGCTGTGTTCGGTGTGGTTCGATCGGACGCCGTATCAAAGTTGAGGCTCCGCGGGGTTGACGGGCTCTGCGTTCGGCGTCCCGTCGCGGCCCGACGGCGGTCCCGTCGGTTACGACGCTCGATCGCTCACTCCCGGAGTCGGTCGCGGTCGGCGCGGTCCTCGACGTTCTCCAGCGTCTCGGTGTCGAGCAACCGCTCCAGCTTTCGCTCGAACTGCTCGTCGGTGAGTTCGCCGCGCGCGTACCGCTCGCGCAACGTTTCGAGCGCCTCGCGGTTGTTGGTCTCGGCCGTCTCGTCGCGGTCGGATTCGTCGGCGGTCCGCCCGTCGCCGTACAGGTCCGTCCACCACTCGCTGTCGGCCTCGCCGTCCGAGAGGTCTTCGAGCTCGCCGTCCCCGTCGTCGCCGTACAGGAGTTCGACCACCGGGACCACGACGACGTACCCGAACAACAGCGCCGCCAGCCACCAGTCCTGACCGGTGAAAAGCGCCGCCATCCAGATTCCGGTGACCACCGTGCTCACGATCTCGGTCGCGTTCTCCCGGAAGCGCTCGGCGGTCGAAGCAGTCATACGAGCGTACCGAGACTCGCTGACGATAAAAAATCGGGGGACGCCTATTTCGGGGTCGCCCCGACCGCACCGCCGTCCGGTCCCGACCGCTCGGCCTCGATTACAGCCGCGTCTGCACAACCGAACCCGATTTAACTCCGTAGGCAAACAGGACCCATATGAGCAGGTTCGACGAGGTAGACGACCAGTACGACCCCGACGCGGTCGAGGACCGCGTGTTCGCCTACTGGGACGAGGTCGACGCCTACGAGAAGACCAAGCGCCACCGCGCGGACGGCGAGGACTTCTTCTTCGTGGACGGGCCGCCGTACACCTCCGGGGCGGCCCACATGGGCACGACGTGGAACAAGACGCTGAAAGACGCCTACATCCGCTACCTCCGGATGCAGGGGTACGACGTGACCGATCGGCCGGGCTACGACATGCACGGTCTGCCGATCGAGACGAAAGTCGAGGAGCAGTTGGGCTTCGAGAACAAGAAAGACATCGAGGAGTTCGGCGAGGAGAACTTCATCGAGGCGTGCAAGGAGTTCGCCGAGGACCAGCTCGTCGGGCTTCAGGAGGACTTCAAGTCGTTCGGCGTCTGGATGGACTGGGACGACCCCTACAAGACCGTCAACCCCGAGTACATGGAGGCGGCGTGGTGGGGGTTCCGACAAGCCCACGAGGAGGGGCTCGTCGAGCGAGGCAAGCGCTCTATCTCCCAGTGTCCGCGGTGTGAGACCGCCATCGCCAACAACGAGGTCGAGTACGACGACGTCGAGGACCCCTCGATCTACGTGAAGTTCCCGCTCGCCGACCGGGAGGGCCACCTCGTGATCTGGACCACGACCCCGTGGACCATCCCCGCCAACACCTTCGTCGCGGTCGACGAGGACCTCACCTACCAGCAGGTGCGGGCGCAAAAAGACGGCGGCGAGGACGTACTCTACGTCGCCGAGGAGTGCGTCGAGGGCGTCCTGAAGGCCGGTCGGTACGACGACTACGAGGTCGAGGCCGAGTTCGCCGGCGAGGAGATGATCGGCTGGGAGTACGACCACCCGCTCGAGGCGGAGGTGCCCGACCACGCCGACGGCGAGGACGCCCTGCAGGTGTACGGCGCCGACTACGTCGAGGCCGACCGGACCGGGCTGGTCCACTCGGCGCCCGGCCACGGCGAGGAGGACTTCGAGCGCGGGACCGAACTCGGCCTCGACGTGTTCTGTCCGGTGGCCGGCGACGGCGTCTACACCGACGCGGCCGGGGAGTACGCCGGCCAGTTCGTGAAGGACGCCGACGACGACATCATCGCGGACCTCGAAGACAAGGGGCTGATGCTCCGGTCGGACACGGTCGAGCACAGCTACGGCCACTGCTGGCGGTGTGACACCGGCATCCTCCAGATCGTCACCGACCAGTGGTTCATCACCGTCACCGACATCAAAGACGAACTGCTCGACAACATCGAGGACAGCGAGTGGCACCCCTCGTGGGCCCGGGACAACCGGTTCCGGGACTTCGTCGAGGAGGCGCCTGACTGGAACGTCTCGCGCCAGCGCTACTGGGGTATCCCCATCCCGATCTGGACGCCCGAGAACTGGGACGGAAGCATGGACGACGTGATCGTCGTCGGCACCCGCGAGGCGCTCGCCGAGCGAGTCGATCAGGACGTCGACCCCGACGAGGTCGACCTCCACAAGCCGACCGTCGACGACCTCACCATCACCGAGGACGGGACGACCTACACCCGGGTCGCCGACGTGTTCGACGTCTGGCTCGACTCGTCGGTCGCCTCGTGGGGCACCCTCGATTACCCCGAGCGCGAAGGCGCCTTCGAGGAGCTGTGGCCCGCCGACCTCATCATGGAGGCCCACGACCAGACCCGCGGGTGGTTCTGGTCCCAGCTCGGGATGTCGACCGCCGCGACCGGCGAGATCCCCTACGACGAGGTGTTGATGCACGGCTACGCCAACATGCCCGACGGCCGCGGCATGTCGAAGTCCAAGGGCATCCTCGTCGACCCCAACGAGGTCATCGACGAGTACGGCACCGACCCGATGCGGATGTTCCTGCTCTCGTCGAACCCGCAGGGCGAGGACATGCGCTTCTCGTACGACGAGACCGAGGAGATGCAGCGGGATCTCAACATCCTCTGGAACGTGTTCCGGTTCCCCCTGCCGTACATGCGCCTCGACGGTTTCGATCCGGCGGAGACGACGCTGGAGGCGTTCGACGAGCACCTCGAACTCGTCGACGAGTGGGTGCTCGCGCGCCTCCAGTCGGTCGTCGCCGAGATGACCGACCACTGGGAGGCCTACCGGCAGGACAAGGCGCTCCACGCCCTGCTCGAGTTCGTGGTCGAGGACGTCTCGCGGTTCTACATTCAGGTGGTCCGCGAGCGCATGTGGGAGGAAGACGACAGCGACTCGAAGCTGGCGGCGTACGCCACGTTCTACGAGGTGCTGACGACGGTGGTCGCGCTGATCGCGCCCTACGCGCCGTTCGTCGCCGAGGAGATCTACGGCGCGCTCACCGGCGACGAGGGCCACGACACCGTTCACATGTGCGACTGGCCCGATCCCGACGAGTACTGGGCCGACGAGCAGTTAGAGACCGACGTGGCGCTCCTGCGCGCGGTCGAGGAGGCGGGGTCGAACGCCCGCCAGCAGGCCGAGCGCAAGCTCCGGTGGCCGGTCGCGCGCGTCGTGGTCAACGCCGACGACGATCGGACGGTCGAGGCCGTCGAGCGCCACGCCGACCTGCTGGCCGACCGGCTGAACGCCCGCGAAGTCCAGCTGGTCGCGCCCGGCGAGGAGTGGGGCGAACTCCGGTACAGCGCCGAGGCCGACATGAGCGTCCTCGGGCCCGCGTTCGGCGACGACGCCGGCCGCGTGATGGGTGCGCTCAACGCCGCGCGCGTCGACGAGCCCGACCTCGGTGGGCTCGAAGACGCGGTCGAGGCAGAAACCGGGATGGACGTCGACCTCACCGACGAGATGGTCGAGTTCGTCACCCAGACTCCCGAGGGGGTCACCGGCGTCGCGTTCGACACCGACGGCGACCGCCGCGGGGTCGTCTACGTCGACACCGAGCTCACCGAGGACATCGAGAGCGAGGGGTACGCCCGCGAGGTCATCCGCCGGGTCCAGGAGATGCGCAAGGAGATGGACCTCGACATCGGACAGCGCGTCCGGCTCGAACTGAACGTGGCCGACGACCGCGTCGCCGAACTGGTCGAGGAGCGACTCGACCTCGTGAAAGACGAGGTCCGCGCAGACGCGGTCGGCGACGTCGAGGACGGCCACCGCAAGGAGTGGGACGTCGAGGGCGTCGAGATGGAGATCGCGGTGGTGCCGGTCGCCGAGGCCGAGGCCTGAGCGCGGTCGGCCGGCTTACCCGTCGGCCCGAGCGATGGTGAACGTCCCGTCGCTCCGAACCGTGATGTGGTGTCCCTCGGCCTCGAAGACCACCCGACCCGTCCGGGAGACGCCGTCCCGAGTCGAGTCGAACAGCCGGTCGAGCGCCTCCGTGTCGACGTTTTCGTAGAGGTCGACGTCCGTGGGGTCGACATCGAGCACGTCCGCGAGATCGCTCGCGACGCGGACGCTGATGCGCTCGTCGGCGTCGTAGCGACCGACGTGGATCGCTTCGTCGTCTGTTTCCTCTGAGTCGTTCGTCATGGGTCGAAGCCGCGAGTCGCGCTCGCCGACGGACGGACGCGTCGGATCGCCGACGGGACGTCGCGGCGCTTCACTGCGTCGAGCGTCGCAGTCGACGCTAAAGAAGGTTTTGCGATTACCGTTGAGCATCTACTCGAAAGCCGGTGACGGGGACGGACGGCGTCGCGTTCGACTCGACCCGGGGTGTCCGTGCGGCCGGCGTCACCGGAGCGCGTCGGCGACCACCGGCGCGACCGACACCTCGCTGGCGGGCCGTTCGATCGTGTCGGTCCCGTAGATGGCCTCGACGCCCGCCCGCGAGAGCTTCGCGTAGGCGTCGGCCGCCAGCATCGGGTGGACGCAGGTCACGAACACTCGAGCGGCCGCACGCTCCCGGAGGAGCGCGACCGCCTCGCTCATGGTCGAGCCGGTCGCGATGATGTCGTCGGTGACGACCACGTCCCGGCCCGAGACGGCGGCGTCGCTCGGGGTCATCTCGACCTCGGTGCCCGACAGCCGGGTCTTCTCGAAGTAGTCGACGGCTCCCCGACCGTAGGCGTCGCGGGCCGCAGTCGCGATGTCGAGCGCCCCTTCGTCGGGCGAGAGGAAGACCGGATCGTCGAGGTCCGCCGGGAGCGGGTCGGCGAGTCGGCCGGCGGCGTCGAGCGGTTCGGCCGGCACCTCAAAGAACCCACAGACGCTCTCCTCGTGGGGGTTGACCGTCAGCACGCGGTCGGCGCCCGGGGATATCGCGCGGGCGACTGCGCGGGCAGAGACGGGGTGGCCCGACTCGAACGCGTCGTCCTGGCGCGCATAGCCCATGTACGGCAGGACGGTCACGACCTCCGAGACGCCCCACTCGCGGGCGGCGTCCTGCAACTGGAGGAGTTCGAGGTGGGCGTCCGAGGAGACCGTCGAGGCGACCACGATCGCGCGGTCGGTCTCGGCCTCGGCGACGCCGGGGGCGCTCGCCAGCAGTTCGCCGTCGGGGAACCTGTCGTACTCGACGCTCGCGAGCGGTTCGTCGAGCTCGGCCGCGAGCTCGGCCGCGAGCACCTGGGATGCGGACCCGCTGATAATCATACGCGAGGGGTGAACGCCGGAGGGTAAATCGGTTTTCACTCGGTCCGGCGACCGGTCACTCGTCGGTTTCGAGCGGGCCGCCGGCCGCCTCCCACTCGGTGAGGCTCCCCTCGTAGAAATCCAGTTCGGGGTAGCCAAGCGAGGAGAGTACGACGTAGGTGTGGCTGATGCGTCTGGCGGTGTTGCAGTACAGCACGACGCGCTTGTCGGGGGTGATACCGTGGGATTCGAGGACGGTCCGGAGCTCCTCGCGGGGCTTCAGCCCGCGGGTCGCCTCGTCGACCAGCGCCTTCCAGTCGAGGTTGACCGCGCCGGGGATGTGGCCCTCGGCGAACTCCCAGTCGTCGCGAGTGTCGACGAGGACGGCGTTCGGGTCCTCGACGGCGCGTTCGACCGCCTCGCGGTCGACCAGCGGGGAGTCGGCGGGCGCTCGCACCTCGTAGGACGCGGGGGTCACTTCGGGGGTCTCGCTCGACGTCTCGTGGTCGCGCATCCACGAACTGAAGTCGCCGTCGAGCAGGCGCAGATCCTCGTGACCGTAGCACTCGGCGGTGACCAGAAAGCGGGCGGCGAACACCCCGTGGGTGTCGTCGTAGGCCACGACGGTGTCGTCGGCGGTGATCCCGGCCCCGCCCACGAGGTCGGCCCACCGGTCGGCGCCGGGGAGCATCCCCGCGTCGGCGTCGTCGTCGCTCCGGAACGCATCGAACGGGACGTTGACCGCGCCGGGGACGTGGCCGATGCCGTCGTACTCCCAGGCGTCTCGCACGTCGACGATCCGCACGTCGTCTAGGTTGTCGGCGAGCCAGTCGGCGCTCGCCACGACGTTCTCGTTCATCGGCTCCGAGTTGGGACTCCGCGAGTATAGGCGTCCGGTTCCGGGCAGACTCGCGAGGGGTCGTAGCCGCCGGCAGTAATTGCCGGCTCCGGGGCCGCCGAACGTATCGGGTGTGGAAAACGAACGGCCGTTCCCGCGACAACCGGCAAGAAGTTCCGGGAGAGACGACAGTTGGCGGTACCTACCGTAGCTACCAGAACTAAACGTGAGGCGCTCCTACACGATACTGTATGAGCGAGACAGCGTACGCGAACGACGTGCTGGTCTCGGCCGACTGGGCCGAAGACCGACTGGAGGAGTTCCAGAGCGACGACCCCGAGTACCGACTCGTCGAGGTCGACGTGGACACCGAGGCCTACGAGGAGGCCCACGCGCCCGGCGCGATCGGGTTCAACTGGGAGACCCAGCTCCAGGACCAGACCCAGCGCGACATCCTCGAGAAGGGCGACTTCGAGGACCTGCTCGGGAGCCACGGCATCACCGAGGACTCGACGGTGGTCCTCTACGGCGACAACTCGAACTGGTTCGCGGCCTACGCCTACTGGCAGTTCAAGTACTACGGCCACGACGACGTGCGACTGCTCGACGGCGGCCGCGAGTACTGGGTCGAGAACGACTACCCGACCACCGACGAGGTGCCGTCGTTCTCCGAGCAGTCCTACGACGCCGCGGGGCCGCGCGAGTCGATCCGGGCCTACCGCGACGACGTCGAGAAGGCGATCGGCCGGGGCGTCCCGCTCGTCGACGTCCGGTCGCCCGAGGAGTACAGCGGCGAGGTGCTCGCGCCGCCGGGACTCCAGGAGACCGCCCAGCGCGGCGGCCACATCCCCGGCGCGAAAAACATCTCGTGGGCCGCGGTGACCAACGACGACGGCACGTTCAAGACCCGCGAGGAACTCGAAGAGCTCTACGCCGACGAGGGCATCGACGGCGAGGGCACCACCGTCGCGTACTGCCGGATCGGCGAGCGGTCGTCGGTCGCGTGGTTCGCGCTCCACGAACTGCTCGGCTACGAGGACACCGTCAACTACGACGGGTCCTGGACCGAGTGGGGCAACCTCGTGGACGCGCCGATCGAGACCGGCGAGTAGGCGCTCGCCTCGCGCCGTAGCCACGACCGACCCGTTTTGACGTTCGCCTACGTGACACAGAGAGGAGAGGTAACGACGGAGTTATGTGGCTTTAGTTAGACGAATCAAGCCGGTGAATGGTATCTCCCGGTGAACTCGTCGGCGGGCCGCTGGTGACCGACCCCCGAGCGGGCGGACTGCGACGCGATCTCCGTCGTGCGGTCGCCAGCGCCGTCATCGGACTCACGGGGTTCGTCCTCCTCATCCCGAACGTGAGCCGGCTTATCGCCTCGCCGACCTCGACGATCGAACTCGTGCTCGCGGGGGTCGGGTCGGTGGTCTCGATCGTGCTCGTGGCCGCGAGCTATCTGATCTATCGGGCCGACTTCACGACCAAGAACACGCTCCGCATCGCGGCGTGGAACACCCTCGGCGTGCTCGTTCTCGGCTCCGTGCTCGGGTTAGTCTCTCTCTACCGGCCCGTGACGGTCCCGCCGTTCGTGATCGCGACGGTGTTAGGCGTGAGCACGGCCGCCCACGTCATCATCGGCGTCAACGACGTGCGCCGGATCCGGGCCGAGGATCTCGCCACCGAACGCGAGAAGACCGCGGTGCTCAACAGGCTCATCCGCCACAACCTCCGGAACGACGCGCAGGTGCTCACGGGGTACGCCGAGAAGCTCGCGACCGACGTCGAGGACCCCCAGCTCGCCGAGGCCGCCCGCAGAGTCCACGGGAAGGCCGACTCGCTCGGGTCGATGTACGACAAGGTCGCCCGGATTCAGGAGACCATCGAGGCCGACAGCCCCGAGACCCGGCCGGTCGCGCTCGCGCCGCTCGCCGAGGAGATCGCGACCGAGTTCCGCGAGGCCCACCCGGACGCCGAGATCGACGTCGACGTCCCGACCGGGCTCGCGGCGGCGGCCAACGACCAGTTCCGGCGGGCGCTCGGAAGCGTCGTCGAGAACGCCGTCCAACACACCGACGCCGAGACGCCGCGGGTCGCGATCTCCGCCCGACAGACCCACGACCGCGTGACGGTCCGGATCGAGGACAACGGCCCGGGCATCCCCGACGACGAGGCCGCGGTGGTCGCCGGCGACCGGGCGCTGACTCAGCTCGAACACGGCAGCGGCTTCGGTCTCTGGCAGGCCAAGTGGGTGGTCGAGTCTCTCGGCGGGACGCTGTCGTTCCCCGACGACGCCGACGGCGGCGTGGTCGCGCTCCGGCTCGACGCCGCGACGTGACCCTCGCCGGCGTCGCTACTTACAAGCGGCCGGCTTCCGTACTCCCGGCCATGAATCCCGACGAGTTCCTCGACGCCGTGCGCGACGACAACGAGACCGCTCTCTCCCGGCTCGGCTCCTCGAAAGCGCTGTACGCCGAGACCGCGGGCGAGATGGACGCCGAGGAGGTGTTCGGAGCCGCCGCCGACGCCGAGCACGCCGCCGCCGAGACGTTCGGAGGGTGGGCCGACGACGCCGACGGCGAGCGGGTCCGGGAGGCCTTCGAGGCGTTCGCCGAGCAGGAGCGGGCCCACTACGACCGGGTCGCCGGCGAGCTCGACGCCGACCACCACCCCGACGAGACGCCCGCGATCCACGAGTACCTCCGGAGCCTCGACGCCGATCCGGCCCGCGTCGGCGGCTTTCTCGGCCGGACGCTCGCCAGCGAGAAGTCCAAAGAGCAGATGGTCGGCTTCTTCGTCGGGCAGGCCGACCCCCAGACCGCGGGGCTGTTCCGAGAGCTGGGCGAGGACCTCGACGAGCAGTTGGCGCGGGGTCGCGAGCTCCTCGCGGCTGTCTGTGAGTCCGACGCGGAGTACGACCGCGCGCTGGACGCCGCGACCGGTGCGATACAGGCGGCCTACGAGGAGTACACCGACACCCTAGAAGGAATGGGCGTGAACCCGAAACCGGTCTGTTGAACGCCGGCGGTCGTCACCGCCCGGTACGGTCGATCGACTCCGGTCTGATTACCGGTTTCTGACGTCTATCTGGACGCCGTCGGGGACGTTCTCCCGGATGAGATCACCCGAGAAGGCGAACCGGTCGTCGCCCGTGCTGACCGCGCCCTCGATCCGAGCGCCGCCGCCGTCGAGATCGACGATCTCGTCGTCGGCGGGCGGGAAGTCCTCGTCGGGCTCGAGCATCCGGGCGTCGCCGGTCACGCGGAGCGTGTACTCTCTGAGCTCGTCGGAGCCGGGGTTCGAGACGATGACCTCCTTCGAGAGGTCGCCGTCGGTCGTCGTGTCCTCGACCAGTTCGCCGTCGACGTACACCTTCCCGGGACCGCCGACCTTGAGCTCGACGACTTCGCCGGTCCAGAGGAAGCTGTCGCTCCGGCCATCGGCGGCGCGTCCGTTCGCGTAGTTGTCGCCGACCTCGTCGCCGGGGTCGCTCTCGTACGTGCCGCCCCGCATCATCTTGCCCGACACTTCGACGCGGTACCGGAATATCTCGTCGCTGACCGAGGTGAAGGTGACCTCGCGGGTCTTCCCGTCGTGGTCGTCTTTGTCGTCGCCGCCGTCGTGGTCTTTCTCGCCGGTCGTGTCTTCGACCAGCTCGCCGTCGACGTACACCTTGCCGCGACCGCTCAGCTGGAGGTCGACGATCTCGCCGGTCCAGAGGAAGCTGTCGCTTCGGCCCTCGGCACACCGGCCGTGCGCGTAGTCGTGGCCGACCTCGTCGCCGGGGTCGCTCTCGTAGGTGCCGCCGCGTTTCATCTTGCCGCTCACTTTCACCTTGTACTCGAACAGGTCGTCGTCGGCCGACGTGAACGTGACCTCCCGGTAGTCGCTCGCGCTCGCGACGCCGGTCAGGCCGAACAGTCCGGCGGCCGCCGTGCCTTTCAGTACAGTGCGTCGATACATCCGCCCGTTCTCTCCGTCTGGGTCAGTCATCTCTTCTCTCCACGACATTTTGAATACCCGGTTCCATTTGAACCCGAGCGTCGCTATCCGCCGATTCAACCGGATTAACCGAGCTTCACGAACGGAAGCTGACGTTTCCGAAATCCGCACAGACGATAGCGATCACAACGCCTCGTTTTCGGGCGTTTGGGTCGGCTTATCCGCACACGACGACGGCCAAAACACCGGTCGGTCTCGGGGGCGAGCGAGCGACGGCGCCACCGGTCGCGAGACGTCCCAGCGGTCCGAGATTCGGGCGCGCCTCGGATCGGCCGAGTAACGGGGAGTTCCCGATTTCGCTCGGCGCCAGCGTCGGCGCGTTCGTGGGTCGGCGCGTTGATAGGTCCGGGCGACCGACGGACGCTTACTGTGAACACACCGCATTTTGCGGGCTCGCCGACAGGTCCGTTCGGCCGCTCGGGCCGGTCGGAATCGGCGATCGAAGCCCGCGACGAGGGGGTAAAGTAGCTTCGACCCCTACCACGGGACACAATGAGCGACGCCGACTCCGGGCCGCTTTCGCCCGACAGACCCGAGGCCGAAACCGAGTTCCGGGTCGACGCTCCCTTCGACCCCGCGGGCGACCAGCCCGACGCCATCCAGCAGTTGGCGGCGGGGTTCGAGGCGGGAATGGACAAACAGACCCTGCTCGGGGTGACGGGGTCGGGCAAGACCAACACCGTCTCGTGGGTGGTCGAGGAGATCCAGACGCCCACCCTCGTGATCGCCCACAACAAGACGCTCGCCGCCCAGCTCTACGAGGAGTTCCGGAATCTCTTTCCGGACAACGCCGTCGAGTACTTCGTCTCCTACTACGACTACTACCAGCCCGAGGCCTACGTCGAGCAGACCGACAAGTACATCGAGAAAGACGCCTCGATCAACGAGGAGATCGACCGCCTGCGCCACTCGGCGACCCGGTCGCTTTTGACCCGCGACGACGTGATCGTCGTGGCGTCGGTCTCGGCGATCTACGGGCTCGGCGACCCGGGAAACTACGAGGAGATGAGCCTCCGGCTCGAAGTCGGCGACGAGATCGGCCGCGACGAACTGCTCGCGAAGCTGGTCGACCTCAACTACGAGCGCAACGACGTCGACTTCACGCAGGGGACGTTCCGCGTCCGGGGCGACACCGTCGAAATCTTCCCGATGTACGGCCGGTACGCGGTGCGCGTCGAACTGTGGGGCGACGAGATCGACCGCATGCTGAAAGTCGACCCCCTCGAAGGCGAGGTGGTCTCCCGGGAGTCGGCCGTGCTGGTCCACCCCGGCGAGCACTACTCGATCCCCGAACAGACGATGGAGGAGGCCATCGCCGAGATCGAGGCCGACCTCGACGACCGCGTTCGGTACTTCGAGCGCAACGACGACCTCGTGGCCGCCCAGCGGATCGAGGAACGGACCACGTTCGATCTTGAGATGATGCGGGAGGCCGGCTACTGCTCGGGCATCGAGAACTACTCGGTGTACCTCTCGGACCGCGAGCCCGGCGACGCGCCGTTCACGCTCCTCGATTACTTCCCCGACGACTTTCTCACCGTCATCGACGAGTCCCACCAGACGGTCCCCCAGATCAAGGGCCAGCTCGCGGGCGACAAGTCCCGGAAGGAGTCGCTGGTCGGCAACGGCTTCCGACTCCCGACCGCCTACGACAACCGCCCGCTGTCGTTCGAGGAGTTCGAGGCGAAGACCGACAAGACCCTCTACGTCTCGGCGACCCCCGCCGACTACGAGCGCGAGCAGAGCGACCGGATCGTCGAGCAGATCGTCCGACCGACCCACCTCGTCGACCCGAAGGTCGAGGTCGCCGACGCGACCGGCCAGATCGACGACCTGATGGACCGGATCGACGCCCGGGTCGAGCGCGACGAGCGCGTGCTCGTGACCACGCTCACCAAGCGAATGGCCGAGGACCTCACCGAGTACCTCGAAGAGGCCGGCGTCGCGGTCGAGTACATGCACGACGAGACCGACACCCTCGAACGCCACGAGCTGGTCCGGGGCCTACGGCTCGGAGAGTTCGACGTGCTCGTGGGCATCAACCTCCTCCGGGAGGGGCTCGACATCCCCGAGGTGAGTCTGGTCGCGATCCTCGACGCCGACCAGCAGGGCTTTTTGCGCTCGGAGACCTCGCTCGTCCAGACGATGGGGCGGGCCGCCCGGAACGTCAACGGCGAGGTGGTGCTGTACGCCGACGAGACGACCGACGCGATGGCCGCGGCCATCGAGGAGACCCAGCGCCGCCGCCAGATCCAACGCGAGTACAACGAGGAACACGGCTACGAGGCGACGACCATCGACAAGGCGGTCTCGGAGGCGAACCTCCCGGGGAGCAAGACCGACACCGGCGGCGTCGCCTCGGGCGACCCCGAGACCGACGACGAGGCCGCCCGCCGGATCGAGGAGCTCGAAGACCGCATGAACGAGGCCGCCAACAACCTTGAGTTCGAACTCGCGGCCGACATCCGGGACAAGATCCGCGAGCTCCGCGAGGAGTTCGACGTGGACGTGGAGGTCGACGGCGAGGGCGGCGTGCCCGAACCCGACGCCGAGTTCTGAGTCAGTCGTTCGACTCGGTGGCTTCGAGGTCCTCGGTCTCCATCGCTTCGGTCTCCATCTCCTCGACCTCGATATCGTCGAGGTTCTCGAAGTCCGCGGCCGCCATCGCCTCGACGTCGTCGAGCCCGAGCAGTTCCTCGGTCTCGGCGTCGAAGTCGAGGCTGTCGAGCGACGACCCGCCCGCGCTCACGTCGCTACCGGTGAGGTGCTTGCCGTAGCGACCGACGAGCGACGAGAGTTCCTGCGGGAGCACGAACGTGGTCGACTCGCCCTGTCCGATGGCGTCGAGGGTCTCCATCCCCTTGTCGATGATCGCGCGCTCGCCCATCGACTCGGCGGACTTCGCGCGCAGGACCGTCGAGACGGCGTCGCCCTGGGCTTCGAGGATCCGGCTCTGCTTTTCGCCCTGCGCCCGGACGACGTTCGCGGCCTTCTCGCCCTCCGCGCGCTCGATGGCGCTCCGGCGCTCGCCCTGGGCCTCCAGAATCATCGCGCGCCGGCGGCGCTCGGCGGCGGTCTGTTGCTCCATCGCGTCGACGACGGTCGGGGTCGGCATCACCTTCTGGACCTCGACCGCCTCGACCCGGACGCCCCACTCGTCGGTGGGTTTGTCTAACCCCTCGTGGATGCGGGCGTTGATCTCGGCGCGCTCGCGGAGCGTATCGTCGAGTTCCATGTCGCCGACCACCGCCCGGAGGGTGGTCTGGGCGAGGTTCGCCACCGCGTCGCGGTAGTCCTCGACCTGCAGATACGCCCGCTCGGCGTCCATCACTCGGATGTAGACGACCGCGTCGGCCGTGACGGGGGAGTTGTCCTCCGTGATGGCCTCCTGTTCGGGGACGTCGAGCATCTGGGTCCGCATGTCGAAGGTGTGGGTCTCGCTCACGAACGGCGGCACGACGTTGATCCCCGGCCCCAGCAGTTTCCGGTACTCGCCGAACACGGTCAGCGCGCGCTTCTCGTAGGGACCGACGATCTCGACCGCGCTGGCGACCACGACCGCGGCGAGCGCCAGCGCGAGCACCCCCGCGACGGCGATCGGATCGAGCGCGGGGAGCGCGGCGATGAGGCCGACGACGAGGATCACCGCGGCCGCGACCGTCGAGAGATCCACGCGCCCGGAGAGTCGTCCGAGCTCGTAGAAGGGGTTGTTCATGTCACCATTTCGAGGCTCCGACGGCTTAACGCTTGACGTTCTTGTCGGTGGCCGGACACGCGAACGGATCGGGAACGCGCCGGTCGCACGCCGGCAGAATCCACCGGATCGACGGAGTCACAGCCGCGTCAACAGCGTCTCGGCCGTCTTCTCGCCGACGCCGTCGACCTCCCGGAGCTCGGCCGCCGAGGCCGCCCGGAGCCCCTCGACGCTCCCGAACCGCCGGAGGAGCTTGCGGCGGGTGGCGGGACCGACGCCCGGCACGTTGTCGAGTTCGGTCGAGACGTCGTCGCGCAGGCTCTGGTGGTACTGGACCGCGAACCGGTGGGCCTCGTCGCGGACCCGCTGGAGGACGTGGAGGTGGGCCGCGTCGCTCGGCCAGTCGTACGTGGCGTCGGGGGTCACGACCAGCTCCTCGTCCTTCGCGAGCGCGATGGCGGGCACGTCCCAGCCGGCGTCCGCGAGCGCGTCGCGGGCCGCCCCGAGCTGGCCCGCCCCGCCGTCGATCAGCAGGAGGTCGGGGTCCGACCGGTCGTCGCGGCCCGCCAGCGCGCGCTCGGCGCGCCATCGCACCAGATCGTACATGTTGGCGTAGTCGTCGTTGCGGTCGTCGAGCTTCTTGCGCCGGTAGCCCGACTTGTCGGCGCTCCCGTTCTCGAAGGCGACGTCGCTACCGACCGCGGCGGTCCCCTGCGCGTGGCTCACGTCGAACCCCTCGATGCGCCGGGGGACGGCGTCGAGGCCCAGCGCGTCCCGGAGCGCCGCCAGCGCGTCGGGTTCGCTCGCCCCGCGCCGGGCGTTCTTCAGCGCGAGATCCAGCAGGGTCGCCTCCCGGCCCGCGCCCGGGACGCGGGCCGCCACGCCCTCGCGGTCGAGCCACTCGAGCACCTCGGCGTCGGGCCGCTCCGAGAGCAGGAGGGCGTCGGGGAGCTCGCGCTCGGCGTAGTACTGGGGGACGAACGCCGAGAGGACCGCGCCGGCCCGGGTGTCGGCGTCGCCCTCCGGGACGCTCACCTCGAACCGGTCGCGCTCGACCAGCTGGCCCGACTCGCTGTGGAGGCGCGCGACGGTCGCCGAGTCGCCCTCCAAGGCGACCCCCAGCACGTCGACCGACCGCCCGTCGCCCCGACTCGCGACCGCCTCGCCCGCGCCGCCGTGGAACCCCTCGACCGCGTCGAGCCGGTCTCGGAGGTTCGCGGCGCGCTCGAACTCCCGGTTCTCGGCGGCGCGCTCCATCTCGCGGCCGAGCGGGTCGGCGAGCACGCCGGTCTCGCCCTCGAAGAACCGGACCACCGACTCGACGTCGGCGAGGTACGACTCGCGACCGATCTCGCCGGTGCACGGCGCGGTGCAGAGTCCGATGTCGTAATCGAGGCAGGGCCGGTCGCGGTTCGAGAACTTGTGGTCCGAACACCCGCGGACGCCGTAGGTCTCCCGGAGCGCCTTCACGACCGTCTCGACCCGCGTCTTCTCCGTGAACGGCCCGAACACCCGGGGGCCGGCGACGCCCGGGTCGGCCGCGGTCGCACCGCCGTCGGCCCGCCGCCGGGCGGTCGCCTCCGGATCGGGGTCGCGGGTGATCTCGATCCGCGGGAACTCGTGGTCGGTGAGCTGGACCAGCGGGTACGATTTGTCGTCCTTGAGCCGGACGTTGTACCGGGGCTGGAACCGCTTGATCAGGTTGGCCTCGAGCAACAGCGCCTGCGTCTCGGTGTCGGTGACCGAGTAGTCGATGCGGTCGGCGCGCTCGACCATCCGGCGGATGCGCTCGCCCCGCGGATCCGCGTATGACCGCACCCGGTCGCGCAGGTCGACGGCCTTCCCGACGTAGACGACCGTCTCGGCGGCTCGATCCCCGGTCGTCCCGCCGTGGTCGCGCGGCGACTCGACGGTCTGGAACTGATACACCCCCGGCTCGCGCGGCAGTTCCGCCGCGCGCTCGCGAACCGCGTCCCCGTCCATCGAGCCGCGCTAGTCGCTCTGCGGTTTTGAACCTGTTCCTACCGCCGTCCGGAGCCGCCGGGCGATCTGCTCGCCGTTCTCGGTGCCGAGAGGCACCCGCATCGGATCGCGGCCGGCCCGCTCGATGACGAGTTCGCGCGAGCGCGACTGATAGTAGAGGCCAGTCAGGGCGGCCGCCGCCACCAGCAACGCGACCCCGCCCGCGAGGAAGGCGTCAGTCAGCGCGGCGAGCGCGTCGGGGAGCATCGCCACCAGATCCCCGAGCCCCGCGTCCGGGGCGTTCTCGGGCGGCGTCGCCGCGCCCAGCCGATCGAGGATGCCGCTCAACTGCACCAGCAGGCCCCCGCCCAACAGAACCGCACCGTAGACCCCGCTCCGAACGCCCCACGAGACGTAGGAGGTGTGGCCCGTCGTCTCGACGGTCGCGTCGACCACGTTCGGACGGTCGGCGTGGTCGAACCGCCGGCCCTCGCCGTCGGGGGTGAACACGAGCACGCGGTGGGTCGTGACCGCGATGCGCGCCCCCTCGACCGACAGTTCCTCCTCGACCTCCTCGCCCTGAAACAGCATGTTGGAGAGCCGATCGTCGGTCGCCTGCGAGAGCGGGGACTGGCTCATCGTCACCTCTGGGCCGTTCGGACCGAACCCCGGTTGTGCCCGATACCCCGTCCGCGAGACTGCACGCACGTCTGCCACCCGTAGTCCATTAGTGTCACTCGGTACGCCGCTTTGGACCTTAACGCTACTGGCGGTGTCAACGTGCGGAAACGACCCGCAGGATTCAACCCACAGCACCGCGACCCCCGACGTATGGACGACGTACAACTCTGGCTGGTCGAGCGCACGTACACCGACAAGGGACTCGTGACGCTGGTGTACGCCACCCCCGACGGCGAGCGGCGGTTCCGGCGCCAGCGGTCGGCGAACGCGCTCCGCCAAACGGGCGGCGTGACCGCCGCGATCACCGCCGACCCCGACGACCTCCACCCGGTCGAGGATCCGGAGACTCGCGAACGGTACGCAGACGAGGCCGCCCGGATGGCCGCGGACCGCGACCCCGACGAGACGGTTTGAGTTCGCGCCGCGACCGGATAAGACAAGGCTTTACGTAGGGTGACGCGAAAGCCGCGAGCATGGCCGCCATCGAACTCGACGGCGTGACGAAACGGTACGGCGACGTGGTCGCCGTCCGCGACCTCTCGCTCGACGTAGCGGAGGGCGAGGTGTTCGGCTTCCTCGGGCCGAACGGCGCGGGCAAGTCGACGACGATCAACATGCTGTTGGACTTCGTCCGCCCGACCGAGGGCGAAGTCCGACTCCTCGGCTACGACGCCTCCGAGGAGAGCGTCGCGATCCGCGAGCGGTTGGGCGTGCTCCCGGAGGGGTTCTCGGTGTACGACCGGCTGACCGGCCGCCAGCACATCGAGTTCGCCATCGAATCGAAAGACGCCGACGCCGACCCGGACGCCATCCTCGATCGGGTCGGGCTCGCGGGCGACGGCGACCGGAAGGCCGGCGGCTACTCGAAGGGGATGGCCCAGCGGCTCGTGCTCGGGATGGCGCTGGTCGGCGACCCCGACCTGCTGATCCTCGACGAGCCCTCGACCGGACTCGACCCCAACGGCGCCAAGCAGATGCGCGAGATCGTCCGGGCCGAGGCCGACCGGGGCGCGACCGTCTTCTTCTCGAGTCACATCCTCGGGCAGGTCGAGTCGGTCTGTGACCGCGTCGGGATCCTGCGGGACGGCGAACTGGTCGCCGAAGACTCCATCGCGGGGCTCCGGGAGGCGACAAGCGCCGACACCGTCCTGCAGATCACCGCCGAGGACGTGCCCGACGAGGCGCTCGACCGCGTGGCCGGCATCGAGGGCGTCTCGGAGGTGTCCCGCGAGGGGGAGACGCTCCGGGTCTCGTGTGAAAGCGGCGTGAAGACCAGCGTCCTCTCGGAGCTCGAAAGCGCGGGCGCCGAGGTCCGCGACTTCGAGACCGAGGAGACCTCGCTGGAGGACCTGTTCATGGCGTACACCGCCGAGCCCGGGGAGGTCGAAGCATGACGTGGCAGGCGATCGCCCGGAAGGACTTCCGGGACGCGGTGCGGTCGCGGTGGCTCTGGGCGCTGTCGGCCATCTTCGTCGGGCTGTTCGCGGGCGCGGCGTACTTCGTCGGCTCGAACCTCCCGGCCGACCCCCAACAGCCGATCACCACCGACGCGTTCCTCCAGACGCTCGGCCAACTGGTCATCACGCTGTTGATCCCGCTGGTCGCCATCGTGGTCTCGTACAGCGCGATCGTCGGCGAGCGCGAGTCGGGGTCGCTGAAGCTGCTGCTCTCGTTGCCCCACTCGCGGGGCGACGCGCTCCTCGGCAAGGCGGTCGGCCGGAGCGCGGTCGTTGCCCTCCCGATCCTGCTGGGACTCGTCCTCGCGTTCGGGGTGCTCGGGGTCTACGGCGTCGGGCTGAAGGTGCTCAACTTCGTCGCGTTCACCGCCCTGACGATGTTGCTCGGGGTCGTGTTCGTCAGCATCTCGGTCGGCGTGTCGGCGGCGGCCTCGACCAACCGCCGGGCGATGCTTGGCACCGTCGGGCTCTACTTCGTCTTCACGCTGTTCTGGGGACAGGTCCGGCGGGTCTTGCTGTTCGTCAACGATCAGCTGTCGCTCGAACTCGCGAGCGTCGACCTCATGCAGTACGGGCTGTTCATCAAGTTCCTGAACCCGGTGCGGGCCTACCAGACGCTGGCGGCCAGCCTCTACACCGACACCCAGTTGCAGGCCCGACTCTATCAGGCGGGGCGGCTCCAGCGCGGGTTCGCTCAGGAGGAGATCGGCGAGGTGCCGTTCTACCTCTCGGACCCGTTCGTGGCGGTCCAGTTCCTGCTGTGGCTCGCGGTCCCGATCGCGGTCGGCTACTGGGTGTTCGAACAGGCCGACCTGTAGGCCGGGCTACGTCGAGACGCCGCGGTCTTCGAGCAGTTCTTCGAACTCGGTCTCGTCGAGCGTCCTCACCCCGTGATCCGCGGCGGCCTCGCGCTTCGTCCGGCCCGCGTTCTCGCCGACCACGAGGTAGTCGGTGTTGCCCGAGACGCTCCCGGTGGCGTTCGCGCCGTGATCCTCGACCAGTTGGCGGGCCTCGCTTCGGGTGTAGCTGTCGAGCGACCCGGTAAACACGAACGTGAGGCCGTCGAGGGCGTCGCCGGTCGCCTCGGCCGGCGGCGCTTCGAGCGGGCCCACCGCGTCGAGCAGGTCGTCGATGGCCCGCTGGTTCTCCGCCGAGTCGAAAAACTCCGCGATCCGGTCGGCGACGTTCGGGCCGACGCCGTCGACCGACTCCAGCGCCTCGCGGTCGGCCGATCGGATCGATTCGAGGTCGCCGAACTCGCGGGCGAGGTCCGCGGCGGTCGCCGGGCCGACCGACGGGATGCCGATGGCCGAGAGGAACTCCCGCAGGCGAGGCCGTTTCGACTCCTCTAACTCGGCGAGCAGGTTCCGAGCGCTGGTCTCACCCCAGCCGTCGAGGCCGGCGAGATCGTCCTCGCGCAGGTCGTAGAGGTCCGCGAGGCCGTCCTCGATCACCCCGGCGTCGAGCAGTTGGTCGACGCGTTCGCCGCCGAGCCCCTCGATGTCGAGCCCGTCGTCGCTCGCGTAGTACGCGATCGCGCGCCGGAGCTGGGCGTCGCAGGCCAGCCCGCCGGTGCAGTAGGCGATCGGCCCGTCGAACTCGACCGGGCTGTCACAGACCGGACACCGCTCGGGGAACTCGTAGTGGCCCTCCGAGCGCTTCTCGACCACCTCGGCGACGTACGGGATCACGTCGCCGGCCCGCTCGACCCGGACCGCATCGCCGACGTTCACGTCCATCTCGGCGATCTCCTCGGGGTTGTGGAGGCTGGCCCGCGAGACGGTGACGCCGCCGACGTCGACGGGTTCGAGCAGCGCGACCGGCGTCAGTCGACCCGTCCGACCGACCTGCACGACGACGTCGGCGATGGGCGTCACCTCCGAGCGGGCGGGGAACTTGTAGGCGTACGCCCACCGGTAGGCGCGCTCGGTCGCGCCGAGCTCGGCGCAGGCCGCGAGGTCGTCGACTTTGATCACCACGCCGTCGATCTCGTACCCCAGATCCGCCCGGTCGTCCATCAGTCGGTCGCGGTAGTCGATCGCCTCCTCGACGTCGCCGGTCCGCTCGGCCCGGTCGTTGACCTTCAGGCCCCAGTCGGGGAGTCGGTCGCGTTGCTCCCAGTGGGTCTCGAACGCGACGGAAGCGTCGAGCACGTCGAAGAAAAAGCAGTCGAGCGGTCGCTCGGCGGTCACGCTCGGATCGAGTTGGCGGAGGCTCCCCGCCGCGGCGTTCCGGGGGTTGGCAAAGGGGTCCTCGCCGCGCTCGACGCGCTCGCGGTTGTGCTCGGCGAACGCCGCCTCGGGCATGTACACCTCGCCGCGGACGACGAGGTCGTCGGGGTGGTCGCCCCGGAGCCGGGAGGGGACGCTCGCGATCGTCCGGACGTTCTCGGTCACGTCCTCGCCGGCGTGGCCGTCGCCGCGGGTGGCCGCCCGGACGTACTCGCCGTCCTCGTAGACGACCTCGACCGAGAGCCCGTCGAACTTGGGCTCGCAGACGTACTCGACGTCGTCGCCGACCGCCCGGCGCATCCGGTCGTCGAACTCCCGGACGTCGTCGGCGTCGCCGCTGGAGTCGATCGAGAGCATCGGCGCGACGTGCTCGACGGTCCCGAGTTCGTCGAGGGGTTCGCCGCCGACCCGGCGGGTCGGGCTGTCGTCGGTCCGGAGGTCGAAGGCCTCCTCTAGGTCCTGTAGCCGCGTGAACAGCGCGTCGTACGTCCGGTCGGCGATCACGGGGTCGTTCTCGACGTAGTAGCGGTAGTCGTGAAACCGGATCGCCTCCCGGAGCCGGCGGGCCTGGGTTTCGGCCTCCGCCTCGGTCAGCTCCGAGACCGGGTCGAACTCCGTCGGCGGCTCCTCGACGTAGGGGTTCTCGTCGGCCGTCGTCGCGGTCATTAGCGTCTCTTGGCCGCGCGCGGAGTAAAAACCCCGGCGACGCCCGGCGGGTGCGCGCCGGCGCCGGTCGCGGCGTCACTCCGCGAGGGCTCGGCAACCTTCTCGATCGGGAAGGCGCGTCTCGAGGCGAACCCGAAAGCATATGAGGGGTGCGTGATACCCGGTGGCACGCCGATGTCCGCCCCCGCAGACTCCTCCCCGTCCCCCGATTCGTCCGAATCGCCCGCCGAACCGACCGAGCGCGCCGAGCCGACGGCGTCGGCCGATCGTGCGCCCGAGCGGTCGGCCGACGACGCGACCGACGAGTCGCCCGGCGACGACCCCCGGCTCGACCCCGAGTACGTCCGGACACTCGCCTCTCCCGACCGCGGCGACCTGACGCTGGTCGGGGTCGTCCACGACCATCCCGCGAGCGTCTTCCGGGCCGGCGCGGTCGTCCGCGAGCGCGCCCCCGAGACGGTCGCGCTCGAACTCCCGCCGCTGGCGGTGCCCCTCTACCGGGAGTACGCCCGGAGCGACCGGCCGACGCCGTCGTTCGGCGGGGAGATGAGCGCCGCCGCCCGGGCGGCCCGCGAGTCGGGCGCCGACGTGGTCGGCGTCGACGCCCCGACGCGCGACTTCCTCGCGCGACTCGCGCGCAACTGCTGGCGCGAGGGGGCGTCGCTCGACACGCTCCGGCGCGTGGCCGGCGGCGTCGCGTCGGTCTCGCGCCACGCCGCGGTCTGTCGGGTCGCGGCCGCGGTCGCCGACCGAACCGGGCTCCGCGTCGAGGTCGACGATCCGGTCGCACACGACTGCTCGCGCGCCGATCCGCCGCGCGAGCAGGCCCGCGACGAACGCAGACAGGCCGAGCGCTCCCGATCGCTGTTGCGGACGTTCGACCAGCCCGAACCGGTGGCGCTCCGCGACGAGACCCGCGAGGAGTCGATGGCCGCCCGGCTCGACTCGCTCCGCGAGCGCGGCGACGCGGTCGCGATCGTCGGACTCGATCACCTCGACGGGCTCGCGACGCTTTCAAAAAAGTAGCGTGCGGTGCGGTTACGCGTCGTGTCGGAGTCGGACCTCGTCGTCGGTGATCGTGTCGACCCGGTCCTCGCTCAGCGGGTAGGTGTCTTGGTCGTCCTCGCCCCAGTCGAGCGAGGCTTTGATCTTGTCGGTGATGCCCGCGTCGGGGTTCACGTGCGCGGTGCCGTGCTCGACGCGCGAAATCATTCCGACTTTCTCGTCGCCCATTACGACCGGCTTGCCTTCGTCGTGTTCTGTGAAGTCTGCCATCGCACTCGAACGACGACGCGGTCACTGAAGACCGCTTGGGCCACCTATCGAGCGCGCCGACCTGTCGGCTCGGACCACCTGTCCGGTTTCCGGTCACGGGTCGAACGCGGCCGGGCCGCGCTGGCGGCATTTGCGAGCATCCCCGTCTTTAAGCCGGGGGGCGCCATCGGTCAGACTATGCGCGAGGACTTTCTCCTGTTGAACCCCGGCCCGGTTCCGGTGACCCGCGAGGTACGGCAGGCGATGAGCGAGCCGATGGTCTCGCACCGCTCGGCCGCGTTCGAGGCCGTCTACGAGCGCGCCCAGGACGCGCTCGACTACGTGTTCACCGAGTCGACGCTCGACGGAACGACCACCGCGACCGACGGCACCAGCCTCATCTTCAACGGCACCGCGACGATGGCGATGGAGGCCGCGGTCGCGAACCTCGTCGGCGACGGCGGCGACGTGGTCGCGCTCGTCAACGGGAAGTTCGGTCGGCGGTTCAAGCGGATCGCCGACCGCTACGCCGCCGTCGACGCGGTCGAGGCGACGTGGGGCCAGTCGCTCGACCTCGACGCGGTCGAGGACGCCGTCGGCGACGACACGGACGTGGTGACGATGGTCCACAACGAGACCTCCACGGGGCTTTTGAACCCGGTCGAGCGCGTCGGCGAGATCGCCGCCGAACACGACGCCCGCTTCGTGGTCGACGGCGTGACCTCGATCGGCGGCGACGAGTTCCGGATCGACGACTGGAACGTCGACGTGGCGGTCACCGACGCCCAGAAGTGTCTGGCGGCCCCGCCGGGTACCTCCGCGATGTACGCGACCGCGGACGCCCAAGAGGCGTTCGACGGCGACGCCGCGCCGTTCTACGAGGATCTCGACTGGCACCTCCGGAAGGCCGAATCCCACCAGACGCCGTTCACGAGCGCGGTCCCGCTGTTCCGCGGGCTCGCGGTCGCCGCCGAGGACATCGTCGAGGAGGGGATGGCCGAGCGCATCGAGCGCCACCGTCGTCAGTCGGCGGCGTTCCGCGAGGCGTTCACCGCGATGGGGCTGGAGCTGTTCGCCGAGCGCAACGCGGCGACCGAGTACTCGAACACGCTCACCGGCGTGTCGCTCCCCGCCGACGTCCGCGAGGACCCCGACGCCTTCTTCGACGCGGTCGAGGCTCGCGGCGTCTCCATCTCGGGCGGACAGGCCCACCTCGGCGGCGAGATCTTCCGGGTGAGCAACATGGGCGGGCTCTCGGCCGAGCAGATTCTGCGCGGCGTGCGGACGATCGGCGAGGCGTTCGAGGACGTCGGCGCGGACGTGGACAAAGAGGCGGGCGTCGCGGCGGCCCGCGACCGCCTGCGGTAGCGTTCTCGGGATCGGCGCTGTTTCTCGACCGATCGCTCGCTCGGTAGCGACGCGGCCGCGCCGGCCGGCCCCGCCCCGAGGCCGGCCGCGGATCGACGCCCGACAGCCGCCGGTGCCCCGGCTTCTAAAAATTAGACTAGTCTAAATCCTATATTAGACCGAAGGTATTATTTTGTTTGGCGTGGTCCGGTTCGGTAGCCATGAACGACATCGACGGGCCGGAGACGGCTCGCGACCTCTCGCGCCGCCGAGCGCTTTCGGCGGGCGCCGGCCTCGTCGGCGCCGGCCTCGCAGGCTGTCTCAGCGGCGCGAGCGCCGACCGACCCACGACGACCGCGGCCGGTTCGGACGGTCCCGTCGCGGTCGTCTCGTTTTTCAGCTTCTACGACTTCGCCCGGAAGATTGCACGCGACACCCCGATCGCCGTCCGGAACCTGGTCCCGGCGGGGCTCCACGGCCACGGCTGGGAGCCCAACGCCCGGATCACCCAAGACATCATCGACGCAGACGCCTTCGTCCACGTCGGGCCCGACTTCCAGCCGTGGGCCGACCGCGCGATCGAGACGCTGGAAGGCGACGGCGTCGACACGACGCTGATCAACGTCCGGGAAGGCGTCGAACTGGTCGATCTCGCGGCCAGCCTCGATCCCGAGGAAGAGGGGATCGGCGAGAACCGCGGAAAGGACCCCCACTTCTGGCTCGACCCCCGGCGTGCGAAGCAGTCGGTCGACAACATCGCCGAGGGGTTCGTCGACCTCGCGCCCGGCCACGAGTCGACGCTCCGCGGGAACGCCGAGGCGTACAAGACCGACGTCCTCGATCGGATCGACCGGGACTACCGCGCGATCTTCGACGCCGCCGACCGCGACGTTGTCCAGTTGGCCGCCCACAACGCCTTTCAGTACGTCGGTGCCCGGTACGGCATCCGGATGCGACCGCTGGTGGTCAACCTCGCGGCGAGCGGCGACGTCAAGCCCTCGGACGTCACCGAGGCGAAGGCGGTCATCGACGACAACGACATCGAGTACATCGGCGCCGCGGTGTTCGAGACCCGGCGCCCGGCGAAACAGCTCGTCCGGGAGACCGCCGTCGAGGCGTACTTCCCGGTCACGCCGTACGCGGGCGTCCGCGAGGAGTGGGTCGAACAGGCGTGGGGCTACGAGGAGATCGCCGACAACGTCAACATGCCCACCTTCGAGGTCGCGCTCGGGAACGAGTCGCCCGAGACGGCCGGTCCGGACGGGTGGGCCGCGGAGTGGAGGAACTTCGAATGAGCGCTCCGACCCATTCCGGGGCGGGCGTCGAAACCGAGGCCGCCGAGCCGATCGTCGAGCTCGCCGACGTCGCGTTCGGCTACACCGCGACGCCGGTCGTCGAAGACGTCTCGATCCGGATCGACCCCGGCGAGTACGTCGCGGTCGTCGGACCGAACGGCTCGGGGAAGTCGACGCTCCTGAAGCTCGCGCTCGGGCTGGTCCGGCCAGACGAGGGCGACGCTCGGCTGTTCGGCGAGCCAGCCCACCGGTTCGACGCGGGCGAGCGGGTCGGCTACGTCGCCCAGCGAGCCGGCGCGTCCGACGAGATGCCGATCACCGTCCGGGAGGTCGTGAAGATGGGACGATTCCCGCACGTCGGGTTCGGTCGGCTCTCGAAGCGCGACTGGGAGATCGTCGACGACGCGCTCGCGACGGTGGGCATGGCGGCGTTCGCCGACCGGCGGGTGACCCGGCTGTCGGGGGGCCAGCGCCAGCGGGCGTTCATCGCGCGGGCGCTGGCTGGCGAGGCCGACCTCCTCGTGCTCGACGAGCCGACCGTCGGTGTCGACGCCGAGTCCGTCGAGGCGTTCTACGACCTGCTCGCGGCGCTCAACGACGACGGCATCACGGTGGTGCTCATCGAACACGACCTGACCGCGGTCACCGACCACGCCGAGCGCGTGGTCTGTCTCAACCGCGAGGTGTACTTCGACGGGCCGACCGCGGCGTTCGTCGAGAGCGACGCGCTCGCTCGGGCGTTCGGCACGGCGGCGGGGCTCGTGGGTGAGCGCCGATGATCGAGACGCTCGCGGTCCCGCTCCAGGCAGGACTCGTCGACGCCGCGGTCGCGCCGGCCTACTGGCTCCTCGAACTCTGGTACGGACTCCTGACCCAGCTGTATTACCTCACCGGACTGGAAATGCTCGACCCGACCTACCGGTTCATGCACCGGGCGATCCTGATGGGGCTGTGCATCGGCGTGATGGCCCCGCTGATCGGGACTTTTCTGGTCCACCGCCAGCTGGCGCTGATCGGCGACGCGCTCGCTCACACCGCGTTCGCGGGGGTCGCGATCGGGCTCTTTCTCAACGCCGCGTTCGACTTCGGCGTGTCGCCGTACCTCACCGCGGTGGTGGTCGCGGTGGTCGCGGCGCTGCTCATCGAACTCATCTCGGAAGCGACCGACGCGTACAACGACGTCTCGATGGCGATCGTCCTCTCGACGGGGTTCGCGCTCGGCTCGACGCTCATCAGCATCAACGCCGGCGGGCTCGCGGTCGGGGTCAATCAGTACCTGTTCGGGAACCTCTCGACGGTGTCGCCGTCGGACGCCGTGGTCCTGCTCGCGCTGTTCGTCGTCATCGTCGCGACGGTCGCGATGACGCGCAACCAACTGCTGTACGTGACCTTCGACGAGACGGCGGCGGCGGTCTCTGGCATCTCGGTCGAGTGGTACAACCGCGTCATGGTGATGCTGACCGCGCTGGTGGTGGTCGGTGCGATGCAGATCATGGGCGTGATCCTCGTCGCCGCGATGCTTGTCGTCCCGGTCGCGGGGGCGACCCAGCTCTCGCGGAGCTTCACCGAGTCGATCTTCGTCTCGGTCGCGCTCGCCGAACTGGCGGTGCTGATCGGGATCGGCGCCGCCTACTACGGCGGGGCGACCGGCGGCCCGGTCATCGTACTGGTGGCGGTCGCGATCTACGTCGTGGCCGTCGCGCTCGGCAGGCTCCAGACCGCGCTCGGCGAGGAGACGACCCCGGAACTCGGCGCCATCGACGGCGAGAGCGCAGAGGCACCCTCGGACTGACCCCCGAGCGGTCGCCCCGGCGCGAGGCGGGTCGGCGACGCCGGACGGACTGAACTTTCAAGGCCCCGGGACGTATCGTTGCGGTCGGACACCGATGAGATCGAACCGACGCGGGTGGCACGGGTGGTAGTCGAACAGCTCGGACGGCTGTTCGGCGCGGATCCGGTACTCAACGGGCTCGTCGGCGGGCTCGTCATCGCGGGACTCAACCTCTTGGGGGCGTCGCTGATCTTCGTCTGGCGGAACCCCTCACAACGGTCGATGGACGGCGCGCTCGGGTTCGCGGCGGGCGTGATGCTCGCCGCGAGCTTCACGAGCCTCATCATCCCCGGCATCGAGACCTACTCGAACGGGAACCCGATCCCTGTCCTCGCCGGCGTCGCGCTCGGGGCGCTGTTTCTGGACCGGTCGGACGCGCTCGTCCCCCACGCCCACTACCTGCTGTCGGGGGGACGCCGGACCGACGCCGCGAGTCCGAGCGAGGACCTCCCGGTCGACGACGAGCGGGTCGCGGGCGTCGTGCTGTTCGTACTCGCGATCACGCTCCACAACATGCCCGAGGGGTTGGCGGTCGGCGTTGGGTTCGGGAGCGGCGACCTCGGCACCGCCGTCCCGCTGATGCTCGCGATCGGCATCCAGAACATCCCCGAGGGGTTCGCGGTGTCGGTGGCCGCGGTCAACGCCGGGCTGAACCGGCGGTTCTACGCCGCGTTCACCGGGCTCCGGTCGGGGGTCGTCGAGGTCCCGCTGGCCGTGCTCGGCGCGTACGCCGTCGGGACCGTCTCGGTGCTGTTGCCCTACGCGATGGGATTCGCGGCGGGCGCGATGCTGTTTGTCATCAGCGACGAGATCGTGCCCGAGACCCACGCGGGGGGCAACGAGCGGGTCGCGACGCTCGGGACGATCTTCGGCACGATCGTGATGCTCTATCTCGACATCGCGCTCGGGTGACCGGCGACGCCCGGCTACCCGAACGCGGCCCGGTCGCCGTCGGCGTCGAGCCGGAGGAACGCCGGGATCGACACGAGCGCGACGGCGGTTTCGAGCGCCCCCGCCGCGAGGAACGCCGCGAAGAACCCGAACTCGTCGGCGACCGTCCCGCCGACCACGATGCCCGCCAGAAAGCCCAGACTCCCGAAGACGTTGAACCCCGCCATCGCGGTCCCGCGGCCGTCGGCCGGCGAGAGGTCCGAGACCAGCGCCATCGTCGCGGGCGCCATCAGCGCGCCGATGACGCCGACCGCGACCATGCCCGCGCCCGCGGTCGGGACGGTCGGCGCGAGGCCGACGCCGACCACCGCGAGCCCGTACACCGCCGACCCCGCGACGATAGGCGCCGTCCGGCCCACCCGGTCCGAGAGCACGCCGAACGGGTACTGAAGCAACGCGAACGGCGCGAAAAACAGCCCGAGCATCACGCCGGTGGCGGCGGCGTCGAGGCCGAACGCCTCCCGGAAGTACACCGTGCCGACGAGCGCGAAGAAGCCCGCGGTGAACCGGTTGATGAACCCGAAGCAGTACGGGACCCCGAGGGCCGGTCGCGCCCGGAGGGTCGCGATCGCCCGCCGAACGCGGCCCTCGCGGCCGTCGCCGGGCGCGCGGTCGGGGAGCCCGAGAGCGAGCGCCCCCGCACAGACGAGCAGGCCGGCGGCGACGTACAGCGGGACCAGCGGCCCGAGGCCGTAGAGCTGGCCGCCGAGCGGCGCGCCGATCGCGGTCCCGAGACCGATGGCGATGCCCGCCGCGCCCATGTTCCGGCCGTGACCGCCGTCTAAGTCCATCAGCATCGTCATCGCCAGCGAGAACGCGCCGATGGTGGTCGCCCCCTGCAGGACCCGGAGCCCGAGCACCGCGGGAAACGACAGCGAGAGCGCGCTCGGGAGCGCCGCGAGCGCGACGTACCCGACCGCGCCCCCGAGCGCGCCCGCGACCACCAGCGGCGCTCGCCGGCCGACGCCGTCGCTTGCCGCGCCCCAGACCCCCGCGAACGCGACGAACGCCGCGAACTCCGCCGCGAGAAACCACATGCTCGCGTCGAGGGTCGTGGTCGCGCCGACCGCGGCCACGAGGTCGGAGACGCCGGGGTACAGCAACACCTGCGCCAGCAGGACGGCGAACACCACCGCCGCGAGCGTCCGCCGATCGCGTCTGATAGCACTCACGGGAGAGACGTTCGAAACTGGGGGCCGAGCAGTCTTAGTCTCGGCGGAGTCGGACGGTCGCCGGGACTCGCCCCGATCAGCTACTCCCGGAGCCGGCGCCACGACTCGGGGAAGCGGCGCTCGACGAACGACGCCTCCTCGCCCGGACCCAGCGACTGGGCCCAGACCGCGAGCACCACCGCGAAGACGACCGGCCCGGGCGCCACCGTGACCGCCCGATCGAGGATCCACTGCGGGTCGGCGAACACGAGCACGAGCGCGGAGTCGGCGGTCGAGACCAGACTCTCGGGCGGCGCCGCCCCCAGCGAGTAGGCCCGCGCCGGGACGAGAAACTGGACCGCGAGGAGGTACAGCGGCGTGAGCAACGGCCCGCCGTGGGCGCGCGTCCAGAGGGCGCCGAAGTACAGTCCGGTCGCCGCGCCCGCCCCGGCGGCCGCGGTCCGGCGCGCGCGGACCGCCTCGGTGGCCTCGGCGGTCGCGAGTCCGTCGCCCAGCGCCGTCACGACGAGCGCGTAGGCCGCCGCCCAGACCAGAACCCCGCCGGCGACGACCGCGACCTGCGAGCGCCGGTCGCGGTCGCGGAACGGCCGAAAGCCCTCGCGCGCCGAGAACGCGTCGTCGGAGGTGGAGTCGGGCATGCGTGTGCCACGAGACGGTCGGGGAGTTTCAATGCCGCGCCATCGACCCGGCCGGGGCTATCGCTCGAACGCGATGCGGCCGGCCGCCGGATCGATCTCGGCGCGGCCGCCGACCGGCACCGGCACGGCGGGCGCGGTGTGGCCGAACTCCACGTCGAAGACGACCGGCGCCTCGGGGTTGTACTCGGCGAGGACGTCCGCGATCGCCTCGCGCTGGTCCTCACGGTACGCCGTCCGGGCCTCGGGACCGGGGTCCTCGAAGGGGTTGCGGGCCTTCGCCCGGCCGACGAGGACGCCGTCGAAGCGGTCGAGCAGGCCGCGCTCGCCCATCCCGAGCAGGACTTGGCGGACGCGCATCGCGGACGGCAACTCCTCGGAGGTCTCCAGCAGTAGGATCCGCCCGTCGAGGTCCTCGGGCGCGGGGAGGTAGCGGTCGGTCCGGAGTTGCTGGTCGACGATCGAGAGACACCCGCCCCACGTCCGGCCCGCGACGGGCCGCTCGGGGCCGCGGAACCGCCAGCCGGGCGCGGGCTCCATCTCCCGGCGCTCGTCGAGATTCGCGGGGTCGGCCCAGTCGAGGTCCTCGTCGGTGAACCGATCTGCGGGCCGGAGCTCGCCGATCTCGTCGGCGAAGAACGCGCGTTCGAGGTACTCGACGGTGTGGTCGTGCATCGACCCCTGCATCGCGAGGTCGGTCAGCACCGTCCCGCCGTAAAACGAGACGATCCCGAGGTTCCAGAGGAAGAGCGCGAGGTTGGTGTTGTCGCTGATGCCGTAGAACCGCGTGGGGTTCGCCCGGAGCACCTCGGGGTCGAGGTGCTCGAGGATCCGGATCTGGTCGAACCCGCCGATGGTGGTGACGACGCCGGCGATCTCGGGATCCTCGAACGCGTCCATCACGTCCCGGGCGCGCGCTTCGGGGTGGTCGTAGAGGTACTCGCCGTCGGCGGTCGCGGTCGGGTACTCGACGGGGGCGAGGTCGAAGACGTTCCGGAGCCGTTCGAGGCCGAGCTCGTAGACATGGGGGTACTCGGCGGCCGCGCCCGAGCCGGGCGAGACGATCGCGACCCGGTCGCCGCGGTCGAGCGCGGGCGGGACGACGAAATCGGTCATGGCCGTGCGTTGGGTGTCGGGCGTCGTATGCGTTTGGGGCGCTCGACGAGTGATACCGCATCTCAGGCGTAGGCGTCGAACTCCCGGCCGTACGCGAGGAAGTAGCCGGTCCCGAGGAGGCCGACGACGGTCGCGAGGGTGAACGCGACCTCGGGGCTCACGAAGTCCCAGAGCGCGCCGCCGAGCGCGGCGCTCGGGACGACGAGGGTGTTGCGAACGAGGTAGTACGCGCCGGTGACCCGGCCGCCGGTGTCGCGCTCGGCCGGGCCGACGATGAGCGCCTTGTGGGAGGGCAGTCCCGCGAACCGCAGGCCCGAGAACGCGAACAACAGCGCCACGGCGAGCGGACTGTCGGGCGCGAAGATCAAAAGCGCCGGGAACACCGCGTAGACGGCGAACCCGAGCGCCACCACGGGCTTCAGCCCGAGCGTCTCGGCGATCCGGGCCGCGGGCGCCATCACCAGTAGCGCGACCACCATCTCGACCCCGAGCAGGACGCCGAAAAAGACCGTGGGGCTCAGGTAGTAGCCCAACAGGGTGACGTCGACCTCCAGAAACCGCGTGATGACGATCACGAAGAACGTGTACACCATCCCGTTTGCGAACCGGACCAGCGTGTCCCCGACCAGCAGCGGGCGGAGTTCGTCGGGGAGCGCCCTGAGGTCGCGGGCGACCCGCGCGAGCCCCTCGAACTCCGCGCCGAACGTGTCCTCGCCGGCATCGTAGCGGACGTGCTGGACGGTCGTCGCGACCGCGCCGAACGCGACCGCGATACCGAGCACGTAGTAGAACCCCGGGAGGAGGTCGCCGCCGCCGACGAACACCAGCCCGGACGCCACAAGCGGGCCGAGCAGGAACGCGGTCCGGCGGAACGTCTCGGTGCCGGCGAACCCGCGCGCGAGTCGGTCCTCGGACACGCTCTGCTTGACGATGGCGAAGGTCGCGCCGAGCCCGAACGACTTCCAGGCCTGTGCCAGCACCAGTCCGACGAAGATCCAGAGCCACGGCTCGACCGCCAGCCCGGCGACCTCGACCGTCCCGATCAGCGGGGCCGCGAGCCAGACCGCGAACCCGAGCGTCGAGAGGAGGCCGAACAGCGCCAGCGCGTACCGCGAGCCGACCCGATCCGAGAAGGCGCCGCCCGGGTACGGGTAGACGGCGCTGATGACGTTGCCGAACGTCCCGTAGAGCCCGATCACGAACGGCGTCGCGCCGAGAACCGCCATGTACTCGGGGAGGTAGCGGCCGGTCATCTGAAAGCCGAGGCTGAACGCGAACATCGCCACCGACAGGATCAACACGTCGGACTCGAGCGCGAGGAACCGCCGGAACTGGTCGCCGACGCCGATCGCCTCGTCGTCCGTCGCCATTGTCGGTCGGACGTTCGGACGGCCGCCCGATAGGATTTGCCCCGGGTCGGGCGTTCGCCGATCGGGTCGGCCTCACACGACGGTCGACCGACCGAGGGGACTACTCGTGGTCGATCGCGCCGTCGCCGGCGGCCGCCGACCGCCGCCGGCCGACGAACCACCGCGCCTCGACCCCGAGCCAGACGAGGCCGACGACGACGCCGAACGCGGTCGCGAACACCTCCGGGACGCCCATCCAGACCGGCGTGACGTACATCAGCCCGTTCAGGTACTTGCCCGGGATCACGCTTTTCGCGGCGATCCAGAACCGATCGACGAGCGTCCCGGCCCGCGAGTCGACGCCGGCCGAGCGAGCGCTCGGCCCGCCCGTCGACTCGTCGCCGGTGCCGAGTCGCTCGGCCTCGTAGGGGAATCCGACGTTGAGGCTCCAGACGATCTCGCCGGTCTCGTCGACCTCGAACACGCGGTTGCCGTTCGAGTCCGAGAGGAGCGTGTGCCCGTTCGGGAGGCGATCGGCGTCCCGAACCCACTGCATCCGGGCGTCGCGCCACACCCACGATCGGGTCCAGTCATTTCCCGCCCGCCGGTACTCGATCGCGCGGTTGTTCTCGCTGTCGGCGACGACGACCGCGGGCCCGCCGTTCGAGCCGTTGATGAAGTCGGGGTTGTGTTGCTCGTAGATGACCTCGTAGTCGTCCTCGCTTCCGAGCGTCCAGTCGGCGTCGAGAGTGTGGTCGTCGGCGGTCAGAAACACCACGCGGTCGAAGTTGCGACCGCTCACCATGATCCGGCCGTCGTCGAGGACCTCGACGTCGTTGATGTGCGACCAGTCGTCGGGGAACGGCCCGCCGGTGGTCTCGGGGTCGAACGCGTCCGAGGCGTTCCAGCGCCACGCGATCTCGCCCGAGGAGACGTTCACGGCGAACACCCCGTCGAGGTAGATGTCCGCGACCACGAGGTGGGTGTCGTTGAGCCGGTCGACGTCGTGGTACCGCGAGGCCTCCTTGCCGGGGGTGAGTTGCCCCCAGACGTCCTCGACCTCGCCGGTCGTGAGGTTGACGCGTTCGACGCCGTTGTACGTGCAGGCGCCGACCTCGCCGTGGACCTCGAAGTAGTCGTCCCACGTCTGCTCGTCGACGGCGTAGTCGCTCGGCGTCCACTCGTCGGCCGCGGGACACGACTCGGCGTCGCGGTGGTCGGCGTACGAGTACTCGACGGTCGTCTCGGTCCCCCGGACCGGATCGACGTCCCAGTAGCGGGTGTGGCTGTCGTCGTAGTACCGAACCGTCCCGTCGGGGTTCAGGGCGACGAGTTCGGCCCGCGCTCGCGGGCCGTCGCTGGCCTGCCCCCGCCAGGAGTTCGAGTCGGTGGCGATGACTGTAATGGCGTCGGCCTCGGGGGCGACCGCGGCGGTTCGGTTCACCTCGCCGTCGTCCGAGAGGTGCGACTCGAAGGTCGTCTCCGTCCACGACGTCGCCACGCCGTACCCGACGGCCGCGACCGAGAGCGCGAGGAGCGCGAGGAAGGCGATCCGAACCCCGCGTTTCGAGTCCGCCATCGGTCAGCAGTACGTCCCCGATCGGACCGGTGGGGTCGCTCGGCGGGGGCGATCGCGAGACCGTACGGACGGCCGCCGGAGAGCGGTCGCGGCGGCGGGACGGGCTGTCATGGCCGCTTGTACACCGTCGCCGAGTAAATACGTTCTCGCCGGAGTCAGGGGCGCAGTTCCACGCAGGACACGTCTCGGACCGCCGAGTGGCGGGACGCGACGAAGTCGTCTCCGACCGACTCCTGCTAAATCAGCGAGACGAACGGGCTATCGCTGTCGATCGCCGATCCGGAAAGGGAGTATTTTATGCTATTAGAACAGAGTATAAATTAATGAGTTCAAGCACCTGCACGCTCGTCGGCGCGACCGGCGGGGCGGGGACGACTCGGCTCGCGATCGAACTCGGCGCGACGCTCGCACGCGACGGTCGCGAGGTTGCGGTCCTCGACGCCGCGTTCGCCACCGAAGGGCTCGCTCGCCACGTCCCCGGCCGCGTCGAGCCGGACGCGACGGCGGTGGTGACCGACGACCGACCGCTCGCCGACGGATTGACCGACCACGGCGCGAGCGCCGACCTTCCCGGACGGCTCGAGCTCTGTCCGGCGAGAGCGCCCTTCGAGCGGGCGGCGCGGGCCAAGACCGTCGAGGCGGCCCGCCGCTTCGAGGAGCGGATCGCCGACGCCGCCGAGAGGTTCGATCACGTCCTCGTGGACGCCCCGCCGGTCGCGGGCAACCAGAGCGTCGCGGCGGTGACCGCCGCCGATCGGGTCGCCATCGTCGCGCCCGCCAGCGAACGGGGCGTCGACGCGGTCCAGCGCGCCCGGGGCCGAGTCGCGGACGTCGGCGCGAGCGTCGACGCCGTCGTCGCGAACCGCGCGAATTCCGACCACCCGCTCCGGAGCGCCGACGCCGCGGTCCCCGAGAGCGATGCGACGGGCGTCGAGGCGGTCCCCGCCAGCGCGCCCGATCCCGAAGCCGGGTTCGCGCCGGCGGTCGCCGACGCCGCGCAGGCGGTGTTCGAGACGACTCTCGATCTCGAATTCGCAGAGAGCGGTCTGCTCGACGTCGATGCGGGGTCGCTGTTGCCCGACTCCGTGTCGGATCGGTAAAAGCGCCGGCCCGCCGGTCAGACCAGATCGGCCAGTTCGCTCCGGGCCTCTTCGAGCGCGTCGCCGTCGGCCGTCCGACGCGCGCCCTCGACGACCGCCCGGGCCCGTCGAGCGACTCGTGGGTCTCGACGAACGCCGCCAGCGCGAACTCTGTCTCGGAGGCGCCGGTCAGCGCCTTCGCGTCGGCGCGCGAGAGCTCCGCCGACAGCCAGTCCGCGACGACATCGTGTGCGCGCGGCGTCAGCGGCGAGACGCCCTCACAGCCGAGCAGGTGGAGGACCTTGGCCGCGGTCACCGGGGCGATACCCGCCGATCGCGCGCTCTCGCCGACCGATCGGCCGGCGAGATGCCCCTCGACGACGGTCGCGGCCGACGCGGCGTCGCAGGGCAACTCGTCGGCGAACGCATCGAGTCTCCCCCGGAGGTCGCCGGTGGCGTCGACCGTCGCGACCCCGCGGTCGCGCTGTTGGGCGGTCACTTCGAGTCCGTCTGCGATCTCCGAGAGCGTCACGTCCGAAACTGCCCGCCACATCCACTTAAAATTTCTTTTATAATTTTGTAATTATTGTCCGCGTCGGGGAGGAAGCTACCGGTAATCGGTACGTTCGTCGCGCCGCGACGCGTCTTTCGGCGGCGTTCGCTCCTTCGTTTAAATACGGATCGGAACGAAGTTTGGAGTGTGATGAGCAAAGCACACGCTTCGACGACGTGTCCCGAGTGCGACGGCCGACTGACCCCCGACGGCGACGAGACCGTCTGTGCCGACTGCGGGCTTGTGGTCGCCGAGGACCGCATCGACCGAGGGCCCGAGTGGCGCTCGTTCGCGGACGACGACACCGAGAAAGAGCGGACCGGCGCGCCCCTCACCCGGTCGCGCCACGACCGCGGGCTGACGACCGAGATCGGTCACGGGAGCGACCTCCGGCTGACGGGGCGAAAGCGCCGACAGGTCGCCCGGATGCGCCGCGAACACGGCCGGGCCCGCATCTCCTCGAAGTCCGAGCGCAATCAGGTGTACGCGTTCACCGAGATCCGGCGGCTCGTCAGCGCGCTCCAACTCTCGGACGACGTCCGCGATCGGGCCTGCGTCCTGTTCGAGTCCGCCCAGTCTGAGGACCTCCTGCGAGGCCGGTCGCTGGAGGGGTTCGCGTCGGCCGCGGTGTACGCGACCTGTCGGACCGCCGCGGTCTCGCGCACGCTCGACGAGATCCTCGAAGTCGCCCGCGCGAGCCGAAACGAGCTCAAGGCCGCCTACGACGCGCTCAACCGCGAGCTGGGGCTACCGACCGGCCCCATCGACCCGCGCGAGTACCTGCCGCGGTTCGCCAGCCGGCTCGACCTCCCGCAGGCCGTCGAGACCCGGGCGGCCGAGCTGGTCGAGCGAGCGCGGAGCGGAACCTCCTCAGCGGTCGGGATCCCAGCGGGGTCGCCGCGGCGTGTCTCTACACCGCGGCCCGCGAGCGAGGGCCGCGGCTGACCCAGGCGGACGCCGCCGACGTCGCCGACGTGACGCCGGTCACGCTCCGGTCGACCTACGAGGATCTCACCGAGTGAGCGTTCCGGTCCGGACTGTTTCTGCGAGCGCGACGAATCGGGCCGCCGGTCGGCTGTCGGGCGCGAGCGACGCGACCGGACGACCCTGCCGCTGAGCCCGCCGGACGCGCCCGTCGTCCGGGACCGCCACGACCCGCGCGCCGAGCGCGCGACGGAGCGTCTCGGTCGGCGGCTCCCGACCGGTCCGGTTGAGCGCGACCGCCGCCAGCCCGGCGTCGAGCTCCCGGGCGAGCGCCCGAGTCCGGACCGCGTCGGCGAGCGCAAACTCGCGGGAAGAGGTGACGAGCACCGCGGCGTCGGCCGCCAACAGCGGCACGCCCACGTCGGCGGCCATCCCCGCGGGACAGTCGACGACCACGCGATCGTAGATCGACTCGACGGCGTCGAGCGCCGAGGCGAGCGCCGCCACCTCGCCCGCCCGGGCGCCGGCGAGCGTGCGACCGCACGGGAGCAGGTCGACCGGACCGTCCTCCCGAACCGCCTCGACCGGGTCGGCGCGGCCGGCCAGCACGTCGTGGAGATCAGGACCGCGCGCAGTCGGTAGGTCGGCCATCGAGAGGTCGGCGTCGACCACGACCGCGTCGAGTTCCGCGCCGAGGTTCAGCGACACCGTCGACTTTCCCACCCCGCCTTTCCCGCCCGCGATCGCGAGGATCACCGCGAGTCCCCCGGAGACGATCGCTCGTCGGCCGAGCGGTCGGCGAGCGCTCCGGCGCGGCGCGCCACCGCTTCGAGGGCCTCGCGCTCGGCGGCCGTCGGCGCGGTCGATCGGTCGTCGAGCGCGCCGAGCCACGACTCGACGGCGTCCGGAACCTGGTCGGGCTCGGTCGGCCGCGGGACGGCGTCCGCCGGCGGACGAGCCGCACCGAGCGTGCGCACCACTCCGTCGGGCGTCGCGCGGAGGGCCGACCGATCGGCGGGCTCGGCGACGCCGGCGCGCTCGGTCCAGACGACCTCCGCCGGGGGCTCGGTCGGGGCCGCGGGGCTCGCGTAGCCGAGCGCTCGACGACCGCCGGCCGCGACGACCCCCTCGAAGCCGCCGTCGTCCCAGCCGGCCGCGGCCACGCCCTCGCGTCTGGGCGGCCATACCGCGCCGTCGAGCCGATTCGCGACCCGGACCCGTCGAGCGGTTCGGCCGGGATTGTGCACCATCAGTTCCACGAGCGAGACCCCCGCCTGCGCTTCGACGCGCCAGTCGAGATCCACCATAGGGCGGGTTCGGCGCGGCTTCGGTGTTAAACCTACACGCAGATTACGGGCGCGTCGAGCCACGTCGCGGCGGCGCTCGGCGCCTCGAATCCGGCGGCCTCGGCGTCGATGACGATCGGCGCGGTCAGGTCAGCGAGGCGAGCGACCGCGAGCGCCGCGGTGACCGACGGGGGCGTCTCGCCCGGAACCGCCCCGCGAACGCGCTCGAACGCCGGCCCGAGCGCGTCCGCGAGGTGCTCGCGTGCGCGCCGTCGGAGGTTGTCCGCCCGATCCCGGAGCCGAAGGCGTTCGCGCCGGGCGTCCCGGGTCTCTCTGGCTCGTTCGCGGGCGCGAGCGAGCGTCTGTTCGGCCGCGATCCGCTCGGTTTCGAGGTCGGCGAGCCGGCGGGTCGCGTCCGCGAGTTCGGCCTCGGCGTCGCTCGGATCCCCGTCGGTCTCCCGGAGCGCCTGCACGCGGCCCTGCAGCGTGGCGACGCGCTCGCGGACCGCCGCCTCCGACCCCTCGGCGTCGGCGACGCGTCGGCGCGCGTCCGCGAGGCCGACCGGCGCCGGATCCAGCGCGTCGAGACGCTCGCGGATCCGAGCCAGTTCGCCGTCCTGGGGCGCGGTCCGTCCCCGGGAGCGAGCGGCCGCCGCCAGCGCCGCTCGCCGGGAGAACTCGATCCGGGGCCGAATCACGCCGACGTGCTCGTGGACCGGGCCGGGCGGCGGGCACGCGATCGCGAGGCCGTCGGAGTCGTCGCCGCGAACCGCGTCGCCGACGACGTCGGCCGAGACGTTCCAGTCCGAGAGGTCGATCGCCCGGCCCGTCCGCGTCTCGGTCGACCGCCGAACCCTCACAGCTCCGTCCCGGCCATCGCGCTCGGATCCGGGTGGTCGGTGCCGGCCGCGAACGCTCGGTAGGGCGTGCTCGGGTGCGCTCGGTCCTCGTACGCGGCGGCGGCGCGCCGAACCGCCTCGGGGGCGTCGCGAAACTCGTTGAACGGGTCGGTCCGCTCGATCTGCACGTCGCCCGCGTGTTTCGCCCGGAGTCGGAGCGCGAGGAACGCTCCGAGCCGGGTCGGTTCGAGGAGCGCGGCGCGGCCGAGTCGCTGGACGACCGCCTCGTCGTGGCCGTTACAGACGTTTCGAAGCGTCTGGCGGGCCGCCTTGGAGTACGTTACGACTAGGAGCACGCCGAAAAATTCGGCCGTTTCGAACTTAAAATTACGTCATCTGGACCGGATGTTCCACTCGCCGTCGTCGAACTCGACAACCGTGTCGAACAGCGACGTGAGCGTACTGACGGTCTGGTCGTCGCAGGTGTCGGGGTCGAGGTGGAAGTGGGCGGTCACGCCGGCCGCGTCGAACCGGCCGGTCAGGACGTGGAGGAACTTATACACCGTCTGGAGGTCGGCGTACTGGAGCAGCGCGGTCAGCGAGTCGAAACAGGCGGTGGTCGGGTAGTCGTTGCGGGTCCACTCTTTGAGAATCTCGCTGAGTTTGATCCCGAGTCCCGTCAGGTCGCTGGGGTTCGAGAGGGTCTCGACCACCTCGCTTCGCCCGTTGGCCGCGTTCGACACCGCGGAGGTCGAGCGCGTGGTCTCGCCGACGCTGACAAACCGCATGTTTCGGGGGCGCTCGCCGGCGTGGGCCAGCCAATCCTGGATGCAGGCGTCCGGCGAGCGGGTGTAAGTGACCCACATGACGTTCTGGTCGGCGGGGTCGTCGAGCGAGAGGAGGTTGAGGCACGCCTCGTCGGTCGCGTCGTGCAGCGACGGCGCCAGGACCAGCGTACAGGTACCCGGTCCGACGGCGTCCCACGGCGGCCCTGGTTCGTTGTTTCGCTTCGTTTGCATCGGTGGATCGTACGTTCGGACTCGCACGCTCGACCGCTCGACAGACGTGAGCGTTGCTTTCTTCTTAGAGGACCTAGTTTATTTATTTTCCCCTCTTGACGGGAACCATCGCGGCGTCACTCGACCGGTTCGACCTCGAACGCCCCCCAGTCGCCGTCTTCGTCGTCCGAGCCGGCCTCTGGCTCGGTCGCCGTCAGCTCCCGAACGCGCCGACGCGCCTGTGCGGGCGACTCGGCGACGACGACGAGGCCCTCAACCGACGGCGCTCCCGACGCCCGGTACGCCGAGAGCGTCTCCTCCTCGAACTCGGTCGCGTAGGTCCGCAACACCGTCAGGACCCGGCGCTCGGTCGCTTCGAGGTCCGCCTCGCCGGCCTCGAAGTCCGCCAGCGCGTCCTCGACGTTACGGAGCGCGGAGATGCGGTCCATCTACGTCGTCCGCAGGTGGTCGGTCGAGGGCTCGTACACCTCGCCTTTCTGTTTTAGCTTGTCGATCTCGTGTTCGGCCTTCGAGTGATCCATCCCGATGTCCTCGGCGCGTTCGAGCACGACGTCGACCGGGGCGCCGTCGTCGTACTCCTCCTCGATATCGGCGATGAGCTGTTTGATGTTTTTGATGCGGTCGCGCTGGGTCTTCGAGGTGCCGGTCTCGACCACGTCGGCGTCGAACTGGCCGGTCTCGGGGTCGACGCCGATGTCCTGGAGGCACGATCGGGTGATCTCGACCGCGCGCTCGGCGTCCTCGACCTCGACTTCGTCGGAGAGTCGAACCCGCGCGCTGGCCTCCGAGAGCCGGACCAGCGCCTCTAACTTCCGGGCGGTGACCGGGACCGGCGCGTCCTCGTCGGCGCCTTTCGTCCGGAGGTCGACGTAGAAGTCCTCGATGGTCCGCTTTGCCTCCTCGGTCATCGTGGGGAAGCAGTTGCGCTTCGCGTACGCGATGTACTTGCGCAGGAGGTCGGGGTCGATCGCCGGCGCGACCTCCTCGGTCTGGCTCTCGACCTCCTCTTGGGTGATGTTCGGGGCGCTCATCTCGGTGCGCTGGGTGTTGAGCTGGCCCGCGTAGTTCGTCTGGATGATGTGCTGGGCGAGGCGCTTGTCGTGTTCCTCGTCGGGCTGGTCGGTGACCGTGAAGATGAGGTCGAACCGCGAGATGAGCGCGGGTTCGAGGTCGATCTGCTCGCCGATGGGCTCGTACTGGTCGAACCGGCCGTACTTGGGGTTCGCGGCACCGAGTAGCGAACACCGGGACTTGAGCGTCGCGTTGATGCCGGCCTTCGAGACCGAGATCTTCTGCTGTTCGAGCCCCTCGTGCATCGCCGACCGGTCGTCGGGCGCCATCTTGTCGAGTTCGTCGACCGCCGCGATGCCCTGGTCGGCCAGCACGAGCGCGCCGGCTTCGAGGGTCCACTGCTGGCCGTCGCCGAAGTCGTCGCGTACCGCGGCGGCGGTAAGCCCCGCGCTTGACGACCCCTTCCCGGAGGTGTACACCGAGCGCGGGGCGATGTTCTGGACGTACGAAATCATTTGGGATTTTCCCGTTCCGGGGTCCCCGATCAACAGCATGTGAAGGTCCCCGCGGATCCGGGACTCGTCGGGGAGGTGTTTGGTCACGCCCGAAAACAGCTGGAGGATCATCGCGAGCTTCTCTTCCTCGTAGCCGTAGATGGCCGGAGCCATCGAGCCGACCATCTGCTCGTAGATGTCGTCGGCGTTCGAGAGCTCGACGATCTCTTTTTTGTCCTCGTCGGTGATGTCCATGTCCTCGAACTGCTCGTCCTCGATGGTGACCGCGACGCCGTCCATGTACACGTCGAACACCGCGGACTTGTCCTGTCCGCTACCCTGCTGTTCGAGGTGGAGGATGCCGGTGACCCGGACGTGGTCGCCGGGCGTCACTTCGCCGGTGATGTCGTCTTCGATGTGGACGTCGATGCTCTGGGGCGTCTCGCCGCCGCGCAGTCCCTCGGGGCTCTCCTGGACCCGGATCTTCTGGGAGTCGATGAACTCCGACTGGTCGAAGTTGATCTGGAAGGGGCCCTGACGTTCACAGCCCTGACACTCGTGGGGCTCCTGGAAGTCGCCGCCGCTCTGGGGGATGTAGGTGAGCGTGCCACACCGCTGGCACTCGAAGGCGGCCTCCTGAATCTTCGGCCGGACGTCGGTCGCCTTCCGGACGATGCCCTGGACGTCGACCATGGTGTTGACGTGGCGGGCGCGGATCGCGCGGATGTCGGTGGTCTCGGGGAGGTTCTGAACCCGGACGTGGGCCTGCCCGAGGCTCACGTCGACCGGGAGGTCGTAGAGTCGAAGCGCCTCCTCGGCGTACTCCTGGTGCTGTTCGGGCTGAGAGAGATAGTCGTCCGCGAGGTCCGCATCGTACCGGTAGAGGTCGTTCCAGTCGACGTACAGCGATCGCTGCTCGCCGGGGTACTTCGCGGCGAGCGCCCCGATCTCGTCGCTGTAGTACCGCCGATAGAACTGCTCGAAATCGTCGACTAGTTCGGTGTTCTCCGCGCGAGCCATTCGGTCGTCTCGTAGTTCCTCCTCCGGTAAGAACTTTCGTAAAGCGGGCCGAAAGTGAACGTGGCGTCGGCGCGCCCCGCTTGCGGTCGGGTCGCGGTGGGCACTGTGACCGAGTGGGCGAACCCCTTTGCTGGATTGTCCGGACTTTTGTACCCGCACCCGGAGGAGTGACACATGGAACTCGGTACCGCGGACGCGGACCCGGGCGAGCTGGCGACCGGCTACCTCGACGTCACCGACCTGCCGACGGGCGGGGCCGAACGCCTGCCCGTCGTCGTCGCCGAGGGCGACGCGGACGGCCCCGAGCTCTGGATCACGGGGACGCTCCACGGCGACGAGGCGACCGGGCTCGCGGTCGCCCAGGATACGATGGACGAGACGTTGCCGACCGGCCTCGCCGGCACCGTCGTCTGCATCCCGAACCTGAACCCCGCGGGACTGCGCCGCAACGAGCGCACCTCCTACTACCACGACGACGACCCGAACCGCTACTTCCCCGACCCCGACGCCGAGACCACTCGGCCGCCGAAGGTCCAAGAGCTGATCGACCGGCGCGTCTACGAGGCGTTCGCCGACTCGGCGGACGCGCTCGTCAACCTCCACACGTCGGTCGTCGATTCGGTGCCGTTCACCATCCGCCACCGGGTGTTCTACGGGGACCGCCGGACCGAATCGGCCGCCCGAACGCTCGCCGAGACGCAGGGCCGACTCGTGGAAGCGTTCGGACTGCCGGTGCTCAATCAGTACCCCGAGCCGGAGTACACCGACCGGGGGCTCCAGCGCTCGACCACCGGCGCGGCGCTCGACGTGGCCGGCATCCCCGCGATGACGCCCGAACTCGGCGGCCACAGCGTCGTCGACGACGACATCACGGCGGCGGGTGTCGCGGGGTGCTATCGGGTGATGGTCGCGCTCGGGATGCTCGAATCGGTCCCGGAGGAGGTCGCCGCCGCCGACCCCGGGTTCAAAAAGCCCGTCGACTACTCGGTCCGGCGCGCCCAGCACCCGCGGACCGACACGCCGGGGATCGTCCGCCACCGCGTCGAACCGGGCGACGTCGTGGCGGCGGGCGACCCCGTGGCCGACATCGTCACGCCCCACGGCGAGCACAAGGCGACCGTCGAGTCCGAACGCGACGGCTACGTCGTCGGTCGGACCGAGGGCGTCGCGGTGTACGAAAACGATGCGCTGTGTTACCTCGCGGTCCGCGACGAAGACGACGTCGTCGTCGAACGCGACGGCGAGTGACGAATCGGGGCGTGGGTCGGTCGGAAGTCGAGACGACTGCGATCGACCGGGAGCGTTCGCGTCGCTTCAGTTTCACTTTCACTTCGCACACGGCCGACGTTTATCGGCTCGGAGCGCGTCTCCCCGCTCGTGATGAGTTCGAGTCGAAAACGCCACGAACTCCCGACCGAACGCGGTCGCCTCCGGCGAGCGTACACCGAACGCCAGCCGCGGGACGCCGAACTCACCTACCGGGACCACCGGATCGCGAGGGCGCCGAGCGACCGGACCCGCGGCGAGCAGTGGCGGATTTTCGGCCCGAACGGCGGCTGTCTCACGACGGTCGACTCCGAGGAGTTCGAAATCCCGGCCGAGTGGCTCCGGTTCGTCGACACCGCGATCCACTCGGGGACCGACCGCGCGACCGAACTGTTCGACGTTCGCGCGTCGGCGACCGGACTCGGACCGCGCGACGGTCGGCGAGGACGGCGAGAAATCGGCCGCGTGTCGGGGTCGTGTCAGTCGAGGACGACGGACAGCGCCCAGAGGGCGAGAACGAGCGCGAGCCACAGTACGCCGGCGCCGACACCGATCCTGAGCAAGCCGTCGGTGCCCAAGAGCCCGAACCCGATCCAGATCAGAACGCCGCCGGCCGCGAACCCGTTGATCGTGAGCCCGCTCACGGTCACGGGCGTCGAGCGAACGGTCTGGAGGGCCCCGTACGAGCCCAGAACTAGCCCGATTCCGTAGAAGACGAACCCGAGAAAGCCCCCGATCGAGCTGAAAAACGGCGCTCCCGAGAGCGACACGTCCGCGCTCTGTGTCGTAGTCTCGGCGACGGTCGTGGTTGCCCGCTCGGCCGATCCGGTCGTGGTCGGTGTCGTGGTGTTCGGCTCGTCGGTCGCGTTCTGTCGGTCCCGAACCGTGAGCGTCACCGTCGCTGGATCAGCGCTTTCGACGCCCAGTTCGTCTTCGACCGAGATCGCCACCGTGCGTTCGCCCGGGCGCTCGAACGTGACCGCGAACACCGGGTCGGTCGCGGTCCGCTCGGATCCGTCGGTCCTGAACCGATAGGTCTCGACCGCGCCGTCGGGATCGGACGAGCCGGCGGCCGAGATTCTGAGTTCCTCGCCGACCCTCGGGGTCGTCGTCGAGACGGTGAGGTTGGCCTGCGGACGATGCTTCGGGGCGTGGACGTGCGAGGCGGTGCTCGGGAGGAAATCGACCCAGCCGTTGCGAGTCACGATCCGGTCGCCGGTGCCCTCGGGGTGGATCGAGGAGTGAGTCGGGCCGTCCGGTGCGCCCCAGTAGTTGCGTTCGGCGACGACGGTCTGTGTCGCGTTGAGCAGCAGTCGCGTCGTCGTGTTCGCGTCGACGAGCGTGCTCACGTTCACGACCATGCCGCGTCGGTGGCCGTACACGTCGTTATCGCGCACGCGGACTCGTGCCCGCCGGTCGTCGTCCTTCGAGAGGACGATCCCGGTCGGGAGCTCCCTCGTGAGGGTTCGGACGGTGAGAGCCGACCGATCGGGTTTCCACAGCGTGTTCGGACCGTCCGGTCGAAGCACGACCATCGAGTCGTCGCTGGAGCCGGGTCCAAACTTGGCACGGACGTCCGGATCGTCCAAGAGTTCGGTGAGCTGTTCGGAGACGTCTCCGGCCCGGAAGATGGCCCCGGCTGCGCCTTCTTCGACGATCATTCCGGTTCCGGGCGCGTAGCCGGCGAGTCGAGCGGGCGTGTCGAACCCGTACGTGTTGTGGACGATCGAGTTGTTCCGGACGCTGGCATCGACCGATCCCGCGATGCGGACGCCGTACGCGTTCGCCGTCACGGTGTTTCGCGTTACGTTGAGCGTCCCTGCGTGGGTCAGCTGATTGTCGAGATCGAGCCCGATCGCCGCGTTGTCGAAGACGGTGTTCGAATCGACCGAGACGTTGTCAACGAGGAGCTCGGTCCGAAGCGACAATCCGTGATCGCCGTTTCGCCCGATCTCGTTGTCCGCGACTCGGAGATGGCGGGCCTGCTCGCTCTCGATCGCGACGCCGACGTTCGAATTTTCCGCGATAGTGTTGTTCGCGAGCGTCGAGTGGACGACGTGGCCGCCGCCGAGATAGAGGCCGGCGCGACCGTTGTCTGTGATCTCGTTGTGCTGGACGTCGAGGCCGGTGAGTCGTGCCCGGTGCGCGACGACCGAGATCCCGTGGCGGCTGTTCTGTGCGATCCGGTTGTCCGCGACCCGCATCGAGAGCCTGTCGACGGTCGACCGGCCCATATGAGTGTGTCGGACCGAGAGGCCGGTCGTGCTCTGCGTGATCGTGTTCGACGTGATCTCGAAGCGACCGAGCGCGTCGTTGCGCGTGTAGATCCGAATGCCGGTCTCGGTCTCGGAAATCCGGTTCCGGGACACCTGAAAGTCCGCGGTGCGCTCGCTCCGAACCGCGAGTCCGCTCCCGCCGATACCCCGGATTAGATTGCCCCGAACCTCGAAGTTCCGGGCCGTCTCTGCGGCGACGAACACCGCCTGATCGTCGATCGCCTCGAACGTCGAGTCGACGATCCGGAACCGCGAGGCGCGACTCCCGTCGGATTCTCCCAGGGCTCGGGCCCGCTCGGTCGTTCGAATATTGAGCGGGAGCGTCGTGTCCGCGAGCTGTTCGACCCCGCGGTCGCGGATCCGTATCGAAACCGGGTAGGTTCCGTACGTTTTGGGATTGGTCACGTTATCGTATCGCACGAGAAGCGACTCGTCGGCTCGAAGCCGGACCGAGCGGTTCAGTTCGATCGCGAAGGCGTTGGATCGGTGGCCGACGGCCTCGACGTGCGACGCGAGCGACCGGTCGATCTCTCCGTCCCCGTTCGTGTCGATGCCGAACCGCTCGATCGACGACGCGGTGACTCGGTCGACGTCACCGTGGCCCCGATAGTCGACCGCCAGCGTGTCACCGGTGACGTCGGTTCGGGTCGACAGCGCGATACGGTGGGTCGCTCGCGCGTCGAGTTCGGTGAAGTTCGGCCGGATCTCAGAGCCCGCTACGGCGCCCGAAGCGGGCGCGATCGCGACCCCGCGGCCGCTAATATTGGCGAACGAGGAGTCCGCGATCGAGAGCCGCGGCGGGACCGAGACGTCCGTGACCTCGATTCCGCTCCGCGCGGTCGACCGGACCGCGACTGACGAAAGGTCGACCGTGCCTTCGCTACTCGTCACCGTAACGGCGCTCCGGGCGGTTTCGAGCGTCGTGTGAGACAGCGAGAGCCGCGAGTTCGACGAGCCGTTGTACCGAATCGTCCCCCAGTGAATGTCCGCGGGCGCCTGCGGAGCCGTCTCGAATCCGACCGGAGCCGCCGCCGTTCCGTTCGCCGTGAGATTCCCACGGACGGTGATCGTGATATCTTCGGCGGGCTGGACGGTCGTTCCCGGTTCGATTTCGAGCGTCGCCCCCCGTTCGATCGTGATGTCCTCGGCGATCCGATACGGTCCCTCCTCGGCGGACCACGTCGTCTCGCCGGTTATATCGTCCTCGATATACGTTATAGTAGCCGTACTGCTCGTCGCGATTCCGGTCGGCGCGAGAACGACGGCGACGAGACAGAAGACGGCGATTTTCCGGGACGATACGATGCCCATACGTGTCACCAGAAAGAGGAGCGGTATAAATCGTTTCGTTGGCTAATCGGTGAAATTGGCGGGCTCCGGTGTGTAGATCGGGAGTAGGTTTTATGTATCTATAATGACCCAGATACGTCCGAGAGGAGACAGCTAATGCTCAGAGAGAGTGTGGCGGTCGTCTTTGCGATTCTGCTGGTGACCGCACCCGTCGGGGGTGCGATGGGCACGCAACTGGGAGCCGCCTCTGGCGCCGCACCGAGGGGTGTAGAGCGTCCCGACACCGCCCAGGCCCACCCGCAGATGAGTCAGGCCCGGGCCGATCCCGAACCGGAGATGTCCGTCGACGCCCCCGACCGGGTGACGGTCGGTGACACGTTCGACATCGCGGTCGAAGCCGAGAACGACGGCGGGAGAGCCGGGCAGTTCTCTACGATCACCGTTTCGTCGCCGTCGTTCTCCGAGGGAGATCGGTTCGATGACCTGTCGACGAGCCTCGATTACAAGGCTAGGTTCGACGCGGGTGAGGAGGTCTACGACAAGGACGGCGACCGGATAACAGCGGAGTACGCACTCGCGGAGGCCGGGACGCCGGGAGACTCCTACTGGGAGGGCAGTGCGGAACACTCGTTCTCGACCGAGATCACCGCCGAGGAGACCGGGACGCTGGTTTTCTACGTGCGAACGACACTTTCCGGTGACGAGGACCCCGACCGAAAGTTCAACGCGCCCGAGTCGCCCGACGCATACGATACGCAGGACTTCGGGGTGAGAAGAGTCGAAGTCGAGGTCGACCCCGAAACCGAGAGCTACGACCTCGACGCGGACACCGAGGGCGACGGGAGCCTTCGGATCTATCCGCCGGGCGTCACGACCGAGAACTTCGACGGGAGCTACGAGGAAGACACCGTCGTGGGACTGACCGCCGAGCCGGCGTTCGAGTCGCAGTTCACCGGCTGGGAGGGCGACGTCGGATTCGCTGACCGCGACGACCGATCGATCGAAGTGACCATGGATCAGGCCCGGTCGCTCACCGCCACCTTCGAGGACGAAACCGACGAGTATCGACTCCGGGCCGAATCCGAACGCGGTGGCGATCTACAGATTTTCCCGCCGGGCGTCCGGACCGACAACTTCGCTCGCACCTACGAGGAAGACACCGAGGTCGAACTGGTTGCGGACCCCGACCCCGAGATGGCGTTCGAGGCGTGGGAGGGCGACGTCGGGACGGCCGACCGCGACGATCGATCGATCGAAGTGACGATGGATCAGGCCCGGTCGCTCACCGCCACCTTCGAGGACGAAACCGAGGAACACGAATTAGACGTAGAGGCCGAACAGAACGGAGACGTTCGAATCTATCCGCCGGGTGTTCGGGACCGACGGTTCAGCCGCGACTACGAGGACGGAACCGAGGTCCGACTGGTGGCAGAGCCGGACAGCGAGTCGCAGTTCACCGGCTGGGAGGGCGACGTCGGATTCGCTGACCGCGAGGATCGGTCGATCGAGGTGACCATGGATCAGGCCCGGTCGCTCACCGCCACCTTCGAGGAGGAGACCGCGGAGTACCGACTCCGGGCCGACGCAGAACAGGGCGGGGATCTGCGGATCTCCCCGCCGGGCGTTCTGACCGAAGACTTCACACACCGGTACGAACGAAACGCCGAAGTCGAGCTGATCGCGGACCCCGACCCCGACGTGGAGTTCGAGGCGTGGGAGGGCGACGTCGGGACGGCCGACCGCGAGGATCGGTCGATCGAGGTGACCATGGATCAGGCCCGGTCGCTCACCGCCACCTTCGAGACGCCCGGCTACGAACTCGAAGCCGAAACCGACGGCGACGGCGAAGTAGCGGTGTCCCCGCCGGGAGTGTCGACCGAGGAGTTCACCCGAACGTACCGAGAAGAGACCGAAGTTCGGCTAACGGCTACCCCCGAGGGGGACGCGCGTTTCGTCGGCTGGAACGGTGACGTTGGGTTCGCTGACCGCGAGGACCGGTCGATCGAGGTGACCATGGATCGGGCCCGGTCGCTCACCGCGGTCTTCGAGAGCGAGACCCAGGAGTACGAGCTGACGGCGCGGGCAGACGGCGACGGATCGGTCCGCGTCGTTCCCCCCAACAGCAGAAACCGCGAGTTCAGCCGATCCTACGCCAACGGAACGACGGTTCGGCTCATCGCCGAGCCCGAACCGGAGACCCAGTTCTCGGGATGGGAAGGCGACGTGGGTCTCGTCGATCGCGACGACCGGTCGATCGAAGTGACCATGGATCGAGCCCGATCGCTGACTGCCGGCTTCGACCCAGCGGCGTCCAAAGAACTGGTCGTCGAAATCGACGAGTCTGAGAGTACCGTCTCCCGCGATGCCCGCGTCGGTATTCAGGAGGTCGAAGGCGCCGAGGTCCGGGTCGGCGGCGACGGACGGGCCGAGTTCGACGAGCTCGAACCGGGCACCTACACCGCCTACGTTCGCTCTGCAGGCCACGGCGACGTGCTGGCGGTTAGAACGGTCAGGCTCGAACGGTCCGAGGATCGCGAAGACGTCGAGTTCTCGGTTCAGGGTGAACGAACCGTCGCGCTGAGACTCGAAGACACGTCGGTTCCCGAGTCGAGAGAGTCCTCCGGCGAGTGGGTCGTTTCGATCCCGGAGTTAGACGCGTCGGTCACCGCACCGGGAGACGAAGAGTTCGTCTTCGAGGACGTTCCGCCGGGCGAGTACCGGGTCGTGTACCGCCCGGAACTCACCGAATCCGAGTACATGACGTTCTCCGAAAGCGTCCGAATCGCGGACGACGACGAGACGGTCACGATCGCGTTCAACGGGACCGAGCAGAGCAAGCGGACGCTCGACACGATCATGGACGACCGGGTGAGCGAGTGGCAGGAGTTCGGCATGGGATTCGTCTGCGGGGAGTACTGCTTTGCCGAAGACTCCCACAACAACGTCGACTACCTGACCGGCTGGATCATCAGCGGAATCGCCATCTTCGGCGACGTGCGAGATATTTCGAACTACCTCATAGAACAGAAGGGGGTCGAACTTGGCGTCACCGTCGTGGGGTTAGTTCCAGCCGTCGGCGACACGCCGAGGATAACCCAGATATTCGGGAAGGCCGCGAAGTACATGGAGGTGCGGAAGCTGACGAAGTTCGCAGCCCGGTTCGACGTGCTCGACAGCCAGTTCGTCAGGATTTTGGACGAGATCCACGACGGCGCGGGGTCGCGTCTCCTCGACGCGGGATTCGATCGGCAGGATCTCAAGAGGCTCGGGACGGAGGGAGCGGACATCGGGCTGATCGATCGGCGCCTCGACGCGGTCGCGAGGATCGAGGATCTCAGTAACGCCCGGGGCGAACTCGGGGAGATCGTCGCCCGTGCGACGGTTATTCCGGCCCGATACGGCGACGACGTGAAAGTCGTTGACAACGTCGAGATCGTCAGAGCAAACGGGAATTCGGCGGGTGAGATCGACCACGTCGTCGTGAAAGACGGCGAGGTCGTCGGCGTGTGGGAAACGAAGTCCGCGGTCGACGACGCGGGGAAGGCCGGGACCGAGCTCCGGAAAGCGATGGCGTACGTCGAGCGACACGAAGCCGACCAAATCACCCTGAAAGGGACCGACGAAATCGACCCCGCGCAGTTCAAACGCGCCGACGCTATCGACGAGGGAACGATCGGTCCGAGCGACGGGACGGGGTACGACGAGACGATGTCGCTCTCCAATTCGGAACTGGACCGTATCGCGGACGACGTTCACGATGGGTGATGTCTGAAGCAAGCGACCGCGACCGAATTCACGAGGGTCCTCGGCCGGGAACCGGATACCGTCTCGTTAGGGCGCTCGCCGCTCAGCGTGACGGAGCACTCGCTCGGTCACGTCTTCGGTGACCTGCGTGTAATGACCGTTCCCGCCGACTTCGGTGGCGTAGATGATCGCGTTCTGGTAGACGGCGATAGAGATCGTGGCGTCGTATCCGCTCGGAGTGGTGTATTCGAAGCTCCGGATATCGCCGCTCGTGAACTCGACGCCTTCGGCGTCAGTGTACAAGTCCAGTATCTCGGCGGCCACCGACGCCGAGTCGGCGGTCTGGTCGACGAGGACGAGCGTCGACTGGACGGCTATCGGAGTTTGCGTTCCTGCGTCGCCCTCTCGGGCGAAGATGTTTTTCTGACTCTTTCGGATGTTCGAGACGTCGCTCAGTTCGGTGTTGGATTGGTTCGGCGATTTCGTGAGCGTGTAGTTCCCGGACAGGGCGACGGACTCGACGTTCAACTCTACCAGATCGGTCGTAGGAGAAAGCGTGGTCGGCGTCGAAACCGTCGAAGTTTGCTCGACGGAGTCCTGAGTGGTGACCCGAGCGGTAGTCGATTCGGGGCTTTCGTCTAACACGCCGGCACAACCCGAGAGAGAGACCAGAACGACGCAGACGAGTAGAGCGTATCTCATACTCGAGACGTTACACGTTCCGTATAAAAACGTTAACCACGGTGAGTGATCGAAAAAGACAAGGCTACGTCCGGACGTCGGCCGTAGACGTTCCCGAGGACGCCGACTCCGCCGTGACGGAGCAAAACTGGATGGGACCGCCCGGATTCGAACCGGGGTTATCGGCACCCAAGGCCGAAAGGATACCAAGCTACCCCACGGTCCCGTACCGTGTACGTAGCGCGCGAACACCTGTAAAGGGTTTCGTTTGTCGCGGCCGACGGCGCCGATCAGCGACCCGCGCGCCTCAGACGCCCCAGATCACCGCGATGCCCGCGGTCGTGGCGATCGCGAACAGCAACTGAAGCGGCGCGCCGACCCGGATGTAGTCGGTGAACCGGTAGCCGCCGGGACCGTAGACGAAGAGGTTCGTTTGGTAGCCGACGGGCGTCATGAACGCGGTCGAGGCCGCGAACGTGACCGCCAGGACGAACGCGAAGGCGTTGGCGTCGAGCTGGGCGGCGGCCTCGGCCGCGACCGGGATCATCAACACGACGCTGGCGTTGTTGCTGATGACGTTGGTGAGCAGGGCGGTCACGACGTAGAACAGCCCGAGGACCGCGATCGCGGGCAACACGTCGGCCGAGGCGACCACCAGATCCGCGAGCAGGTCCGCGCCGCCGGTCTTCTCGAGCGCGATCCCGAGGGGGATGACCCCCGCGAGCAGGAAGATGACGTCCCACTCGACGGCGTCGTACACCTCCGGGGGCTTGAGCACGCCGGTCACGACCATCGCGAGCGCCCCGGCCAGCGCCGACACCATGATCGGGAGGACGTCGAGGGCGGCGACCGTGACGACCGCCGCCACGATCCCGAGCGCGAGCGGGATCTTCGACTCCCGGTAGTCGGGGCGCTCGATCTCCTGGGCCACGATGAAATCGCGGTTGGCGTTCAGCCGCGAGACGCTGTCGGCGGTCGCCTGCACCAACAGCGTGTCCCCGACACGGAGTTCGGCGTGGTCCATGCGCTCGCGGATGTACTCGGGCCCCCGCCGGAGCGCGAGCACCGTCGCGTCGTACCGGTCCCGGAAGCTCGCGCTGGCGAGGCTCTCGCCGACCAGCGACGACCGGGGCGCGACGACCACCTCGACGAGGCTTCGCGCGAGGCCGGTGTCGTCGCCGCCCTCGAGTTCGGCGTCGGTCACGTCGACTTCGGGGAGCAGTGCCAGCCCCTCGGCGTCGATGAGCTCGACGAGCGTCCCGCGGTCGGTCCGGAGCGCGAACACGTCCCCGGACTGGATCTCCTTGGGACCGAGCGGTTCGGCGAACGTCGTCTCGCCCCGGATGAGCTGGACGAGATCGACGTCGAAGTCGGTCTCCGCGAGCGCGTCGGCGACGGTCCGGCCCACCAGCGGCGAGTCGTCCTCGACGACGACCTCGGTCAGGTACTCTTCGAGCTCGAACTCCTCGGTGAGGTCTTCGCGGGGCGGGATGCGTGCGGGGGTGAGCCACCGGCCAACCGTGAGCAGGTACACCGTCCCGACCCCCGAGACGATCAGCCCGAGCGCGGTGAACTCGAACATCGAGAACGCGTGGAGTTCGCCGAACGCCGCGGGGTCCTGTGTCGCGAGCCGGGCCGAGAGGTCGCTGGCGAGGATGTTCGTCGAGGTGCCGATGAGCGTGAGCGTCCCGCCGAACATCGAGGCGTACGACAGGGGCAACAGCAGTTTCGACGGGGAGGTCTTTCCCTCGTGGGCGAGGTCGGTCACCATCGGAAGCAGGATCGCGACCGCCGCGGTGTTGTTGATGAACCCGGAGATAGAGCCGACGACGCCGATCGTCGCGCCGAGCTGGCGGCCCTCGTCGTCGCCGGTGAACGCCGCGATTTTCCGGCCGAGAATCTGGACCGCGCCGGTACGCTGGACGCCGTAGCTCAGCACGAACATCGCGAGCACCGTCACGGTGGCAGTGCTGGCGAACCCCGAGACGCCCTCCGCGGGCGAGACCCGGGTCCACGGCTCGAGCACCATCAGCGCCACCATGATCCCGATCGCGGTGATGTCGATCGGAACCGGCTCGGTGGCAAACAGCACAAGCGCGACGAGGATGACGAGGAAGACGACATGCATGCCGCCGACACCCGCCGTCAGCTCCGGGAGTACCACGGCGGATACGTCTCGGCGGGTGAACAAAAATAGTGCGGACTGACGGCGACGGCGATCCCCCTCAGCGAGCGTCGAGCGCCCGGTCGGTCGTCGACCGGGCGGCGAGCGTCGGGAGCGTCAGCGGTCGTCGTACACCGCGATACAGCCGTCGCCGTGGACGACGACCACGAGATCGTGGACGCCGAACTCGAAGCGCCAGTGGTCCCCGCGCGAGCGGCGCTCGAACAGCGAGTCGAGCGCTTCGAGATCGAGCGCGTCGTACAACTGGAGGTTCCGGTGGGTCGGGTCGACGCCCTCGGCGGCCGCGACCGCGTTGATCACCGTCGTGCTGAGCGCGGCGTCGCCGTCCGGGTCGTGGTACGCTTCGTGTTTGGGCGCGACCGCGCGTTCGGAGCTCTCGGGGTTTGCCGTGGCCATTATCAACGCATTGGCAGCTACCGCATATGAAACTCCGGCAGACGAGCGTCAGACGCTCCCGGTCGTCGCGCCCAGATGGCGGTCGCGGGCGGTCTCACTCCTCGTCGCCGTGGAGTTCGAGTTCGGCCGCGATCTCGTAGAGGTCGGTGTCTTTCCGGATGCCGTCGAGGATCTTGAACGCCTCGTCGGGCGCGAGGAAGTGGCTGGTGACCACCCGACCGAGGTCGGTGGGTTCGAGCCCGTCGATGAAGCCGTATTCGAGGAGCTTGCCGAGCGCGTGCTTGGTCGGCACCTCGCCGATCATCCGCTCGTTGAGCCGCTTGGTCTCGGTGCCGGCGACGGTGATGTTCGCGAGCGTCTCCTCGACGGCGGCGCTCTCGTCGTACAGCGTCCGGACGTTCTCCATCTCGCCTTTCAGGAGCTTGAACGCGACCTCGTCTTCGGTCATCTCCATGCTGTTGTGGTAGGCGGCGTCTGGCTCGACCAGCACGTACACCTTCCCGCGGTCGTGGTAGTCCGGCCGGCCCGCTCGCCCGAGCATCTGGTGGAACTCCTGGACCGAGAGCCACTCGATCCCCATCGCGAGGGTGTCGAACACGACCTGCGAGGCCGGGAAGTCGACCCCGGCCGCCAGCGCCGCGGTCGTCACGACCGCCGCGAGGTCCTGATCGGCGAACTGGCGCTCGACGGTCTTCCGACGGCCGTAGTCGAGGCCCGCGTGGTACGGCGCAGAGCTGTACTCCAGCTTCCGGGAGATCTCGTGACACCGCCGCCGGGAGTTGGTGAAGATGATAGTCTGGCCGCGATACCCCTGCGAGGACGTGCTGTCGAACTCGCGTTTGACCAGTTTGTTCTCGATGTCGCCTTTCTCCTGGCCGTCGGCGAAGGTGACGTGGCGTTCGAGCGGGACCGGCCGCTCCTCGTACTCGACGAGGTTCGCCCGGAGCGACTCGGCGAGCCCGGAGGGGTTGCCGACCGTCGCCGAGAGGTAGACGTACTGCGCCCCGTCGTACGCCTCGCGGCGCTCGGCGCGGGTCTCGCAGTAGTGTTTCAGCCGGGCGATGAGCCCGTCGAGGCGGTGGCCCCGCTCCTGTTCTTTGAGGGTGTGGACCTCGTCGATGACGACCGTCCCGATGTCGCCCAGATCCCGACCCGTCCGGAGCGCGTGGTCGACGCCCTCGTAGGTGCCGACGATGACGTCCGCGCTCGGGTCGAACGCCTGTCTGTCGTCGCGCACCCGGCTCGCGCCGACCCGGATGGTCACGTCCACGAGGTCGCCGTACTCCTCCTCGAAGTCCTCGTGTTTCTGGTTGGCCAGCGCGACCAGCGGCACCAGAAACAGCATCTTGCCCTTCCCGTCGAGCACCCGGTCGAGGCCGGTCATCTCGCCGACGAGGGTCTTGCCGGTCGCGGTGGCGCTCACCACGAGCTGGTCCTCGCCGTCGAGGAGGCCGTTCTGGACCGCCAGACTCTGGACGGGCAACAGCTCCTCGAAGCGGTCTTCGAGGAGGTTCTGGACGCCGGGGTGGAGCCCGAGCGAGTCGACCGGGACCGTCTCGACGTCCTCGACGTTGGCGCTGATCTCGTCGAACTTCGTGAGGTCGGGGTCGAGCTGTCCCTTCAGGAGGTTCGTGATGCGTTCGAGGTCCTGCACTTCGAGCAGGAGGTCTTCGAGCCGGTCGTGGGCCTGCCCGGTGAGGTCGCCGTGGAACGCGAGCTCACGCTCTAGCTCCTCTTTGGCGCAGTCGGGACAGATGTACTCCTCGCCGGCGTCGATGGCCGTCTCGCTCGTGATCGGCGAGTAGCGCCCGCTCGACGCACACAGCCGACAGGTCCGGACGACCTTGGCGTCGAGCTGGTAGCCGTCGAGCATCTCCCGTAGCTCCGTTCGACTCGACGACGGGGTCTGTTCGGAGATCCGGATGCGGTCGGCCCTGCGGGCGATCTCCACGAACTGGTCCGGGTCGCGTAGCTCCTCGCTCGACCCGCGCTGGACCCGGAGCTTCCCGGGGCGGGGCCCGGCGTCGGTCTGTTTCAGTTCGAGCTTCGCGCGGAACACGCGCGACCCGTCGCGGTTCACGACCGCGACGTAGTCGCCGGACTGCTCGTGGAGGAACAGCGTGTCCACCTGCGGGACCTGCTTCGACACACCACCCGATAGTGGCTCGCGGTATTTGAGCGGTTCGGAACGGTCGGTCGGCCGCCGAGCGCGCGGCGTCGACGACCGTCACCGGGCGGGTCGCGACCGCCCGAAACGCGACGATACCGGTCGGTAAGCTCGGGATAACTCCCCCGACGGGTTCGTTATCGTCACAATTCCGTTCGGCAACCGGCAAATAACAAAGCCCGCTTCGTCGCAACCGCGGGACGTACCAGACCTATGCGGGGGAGCCAAAACGAGCAGTTGCCGGCGCGGTTCGACGAGGAAGTCCAGTTACAGATAGACGACGCCACGGACGGCCGCCCGACCGTGCGGATGCAGGACCGACGCGTCTCCGAGGCGTGGATCTCGGCGGATATCTCGGCGCTCGTCTCGCTGCCGGAGTACGAGTAGCTACTCCACCAGTTCGATCTCGTCGTCGCCGTTCGGAACTGCACAGAGGAAGGCCCCGGACTCGTCGCCCTCGTTTCTGTACCAGTGGACGGCGCCGGCGGGGATGAGCAGCGAGTCGCCCGCGCTGACGGTGTACTCCTCGCCGTCGGCTTCGGACGGCTCTCTGATCCCCACGACGTACTCGCCCGCAAGGACGTACTGCTCGTGTTCGACGTCGTTGGTGTGCTCGGGGACCGACGCGCCGGGGTCGAGTTCGAACCGCCGGATCGCGAAGTTCGGGGCGCCGTGCTCTTCGGCGACGAGCACGCCCTTTCGCATCCCGTCGGCCGCGCCGACGTTCTCGTACTCGATGTCGTCTCCGCGCCGGATCACCGACTCGACTTGCTCGCTCATACGGATGTCCTACGCACGCGAGCGCTTAAAAGGTCGGCTCGGTCGGCGAGCGCGTCAGTCCGACAGCGGCGGGTCTGACAGCTCCGCGTACGGCGTGAACCCGTCGTCTGGGGTCACGACGCCCGACTGGAGCGCACACGCCGCCGCGCCGAGCCCGCGCGAGGAGAGCGGGCCGCGTCGCACGCACCGGAACGCGATGTTCTTGGCGGCGTTGTAGTCGTCGTTGGCCGACGCCTCGCATTTGAGACACTCGAAGTGGCCGGCCTCGACGTCGCGGTTCTGCGGGTGGGTGAACCCACACTCCATGCACCGCTGGCTGGTGTACTCGGGGTTGACCTCCACGACGGCGATGTCGCGGGCGGCCGCGCGATACTCCACCATCGAGAGGAGCCGCTCGAACAGCCACTCGTGGAAGGGGTCGGCCTCGGGGAGCAGGTCGTGGACCTCCGCGAGCTTGCCGAAGGCGACGAGCTCGCAGTCGTAGCGCGTCGCCTCCTCGACGATGCCGTTGGCGATCTCGTGGAGCCGATGGGTGACGAACTGGTCGGTCCGGTAGCCCGCCTGCCGGAGAGTCCGGGACGCGCTCCGGGTGCCGGTCGCTTCGAGGGACTCCCGGACGCGCTCGAACTCCTCGCGGCGGTGGGAGAGTTCGCCCGCGGGGAAAAACCGGGCGGTGCTGGTGACCGCGAGGTTCTCGACGCCCAGATCGACCCCGAGCACGGTCGCGCCCTCGGTCGGCGGGTCGACGGCGGGCTTGGGCGTCCGGAAGCCGAGGTGGAAGACGAACTCGCCGTCGCGGTAGCGGAGCGCGCTCTTTGCGGGCTCCCACTCCTCGCCGTCGAGGTATCGGGACTGGTAGCCGCCGTCGGCCGGCAGATCGAGGTCACACCGGACCCGGTCGTCGGTGGTCGTGAGGCTGACCGTGCGGTCCTCGAACACCGTCATCGTGCGGGTGTCGAACGCGACGGTCGGGCTGGTGAACTCGGGTTTGGTCCCCGACTCGCCGGCGCGTTTGATCGCCTCGGCCGCTCGGTGGGTCGCCAACACCGCGTGCTGGCTACTGAGGTCGGTGTGCTCGCGGAGTTCGTCGTACGCGAGCTGTTGGACCTCGCTCCGCGTGTGACAGACACCCCACGCCTCGTTGACCGCGAGCTGACAGCCGCGTTTCCACTCCGAAACCAGCTCGCGGAGCCGTGTGGCGTCCGTCGGAGACACGGAGAGACCCGTGACCGCCGTCCGTCTGCAGTACTCGGTGTCTGCCACGTTGTTCGTGACTGTCTCCGGGGGCCTCTTGAATACTTGGGTTGACGGTCGCCGGACGGGACCGACCCGGGCCACCGTCGAACCGCCGGCACAGACCGCCGGGATGGCCGACTGTCGTCCCACGAAGCCCCCGAACGGGCGACCAAATACTGTTAAGGGTCTGCCACGGTAACCCACAGGTATGCGAAGTTTCACAGTGGGTCGGGCGTTCGGCATTCCGATCAAGCTCGACCTGACGTTTCTCCTCATCCTCCCGGTGTTCGCGTGGCTCATCGGGTCACAGGTGGGTCTGTGGGTCGAGAACCTGAACATGCTGTGGGCGCTCGATCTGGACGCCGGCCCGCTCACCGCCGACGGAACGCAGTGGGTGCTCGGCGCCGTCGCGGCCGTCGGGCTGTTCGCCGGCGTGGTGCTTCACGAACTCGGCCACTCGCTGGTGGCGATCAGATACGGCTTCCCGATCGACTCGATCACGCTCTGGATCTTCGGCGGCATCGCGCAACTCAGCGACCAGCCCGAGGAGTGGCGCGAGGAGTTCGCCATCGCCATCGCGGGCCCCGCGGTCAGCATCGCGCTCGGCGTGCTCTCGTACGCCGCGCTGTTCGTGATCCCGACCGGACTCCCGACGGTCCGGTTCGTGTTCGGCTACCTCGCGCTGATGAACCTCGTGCTCGCGGCGTTCAACCTCCTGCCGGGGTTCCCGATGGACGGCGGGCGGGTCCTCCGGGCACTGCTCGCCCGGAACCGGCCGTTCGCCGACGCGACCCGGATCGCCGCGGAGGTCGGCAAGCTGTTTGCGGTGTTGCTCGGGCTGTTCGGACTGCTCCAGTTCAACATCGTCCTCATCGGGATCGCGTTTTTCATCTACGTCGGCGCGACCAGCGAGGCCCAACAGACCGTGATGAGCACGGCGTTTCGCAACGTCCGGGTGCGCGACGTCATGACAGAGGTCGACGAGCTCGACGCGGTCACCCCGGACACGTCGGTCTCGGACCTGCTGGAGGCGATGTTCCGCGAGCGCCACACCGGCTTCCCCGTGATCGAGAGCGGCGAGCCGGTCGGGATGGTGACCCTCGAAGACGCTCGCGATGTCAACGAGGTCGAGCGCGATGCCTACACCGTCGCCGACGTGATGTCCCGGGAGCTCAAGACGATCCGGGCCGACGAGGACGCGATGACCGCGTTCGAGCGGATCCAGCAACACGGCATCGGCCGGCTCCTCGTCGTCGACGACGACGGCGAGCTCGCGGGGCTCATCTCCCGGACCGACCTGATGACCGCGTTCGAGGTCATCCAGCAGACCGGCCGGATCAGCGAGGTCACGCCCGCCGAGGAGCCGACCCGCGAGACCGAACAGCCCTTCTGAGACGATGTGTGGGAGAACCTCGCTTTTCGCCTCGGCCGAGCGCGTCCGCGAGCGCTTCGACGCCGAGCCGGTCCGACCGCTCGAACCGCGGTACAACGTCGCGCCGGGCGACGACCACCCCGCGGTCCTGAACGACGCCCCCGACGAGATTCGGTTCCCGACGTGGGGGCTGGTCCCCGAGTGGGGCGACGGCTCGGGCCACATCAACGCCCGATCCGAGACGGTCGCCGACAAGCCAAGCTTCCGAGAGGCGTTCGCCGAGCGGCGGTGTCTCGTCCTCGCCGACGGCTTCTACGACTGGAAACCCGTCCCGACCGGCAAACAGCCCTACCGGATCGAGCGGGCCGACCGCGAGCCGTTCGCGTTCGCGGGGCTGTGGGAGCCGGCCCGCGCGGACGCCTCGACCGGCGCCGACGACCCGACGTTCACCGTCCTTACGACCGAGCCCAACGCGGTCGTCGAGCCGATCCACCACCGGATGCCGGTGATGCTTTCGCCGGGCGAGGAGGGCCGCTGGCTCCGCGAGGGCGGTGTCGATCTGCTCGATCCGTTCCCCGCCGAGGAGTTGCGGGCCTACCCGGTCTCGGACGCGGTCAACGACCCCGCGAACGACTCGCCCGACGTGATCGAGGAGGTCCCGGCCGAGGAGGACGTCCAGACCGGGCTCGGCGACTTCTAGGCCGGAGTCCGCCGTCGAGGTCGCTCGGAAGCCCCGCCGGCCGTCCGCGAAACGGGGAGACCGCTCGGCGTCGAACGGAACCGAAAGGAGAGATACCGAGAGTGACGGCGACCCGGAACGAGAACTTTCGTGGGAGGGTTGGTGACACGACGGCGGGAGGCCAGCCCGCCACCAGCGCCTCCGGCTCCGCCGGACGTCGCCGTCCTGTTACTGCGCCCGAGCCGCCGGGCGCGTCAGTTGCTTTGGCGGGTTCGGACTTTGTTATGGGGCGAGTTCCCCGCCACAGGACGCGACTGTGACGCGACAGACCGACGCTACGACCGCGTACGGCCCCCCGGACCGCCCCCGACCGGCGTCAGGGCGCCCGGTAGAGCAGATCGTACTGGTGGGCGACGTAGCTCAGCTCCCCGGCCGCGAGCTGGTCGCGGCGGGTCTCGATCCAGTCGTCGAACTCGGCCACCTCGCCGCCCGCGAGCGCGTCGGCGACGAAGTCGAGGATGCACGACAGAAACAGCGCCTCGTCGGCGGGGTACGAGCCGTCGCGGGGCCGGACCACCCAGTCGGAGGCCCCGACGGCGAGCAGGTCGCCGTCGGCCCGCCCGAGCAGATCGAGGAGGCGTCTGCCCGCGCGGCTGTCCCGGCTCTCCCGGGCGTCGATAGCGCGGTGGTACGCCCGCTCGACGGCGTCGTCGGCGGGGTGGCTCGGCTGGAATATGGTCCCGGCGTCGAACGTGATCGGGAAGTACGCGAGCCCGCCCGGCGAGAGGGCGCGCTCGAACGCGGCGACCGCCGGCTCGACCGCGACCACGTCCATGAACGCCTGCGCGACGAGCAGGTCGAGGCCGGCGTCGACGCCATCGACGGCCGCCAGCGCGTCGCCGGCCTCGAACGCCACCGAGAGCTCCTCGACCCGGAACCCGCGGTCGGTCTCGACCGGGTCGTAGCCGGCCGCCTCGAGCTCGGCGGCGCGGGCCGTCCGGGCGTGTTCGACCAGCGCCTCGGCGCGTTCGACCCCCCGGTAGCGACCCGCCTCGACGCCCCACTCGAGCAGTCGGGGGACGGTCACGCCGGTGCCGGCGCCGGCCTCGAACACCGTCGGGCGCTCGGGGAGCGCCGCGAGGAGTCGCTCGCGGACCGACCGCGCGAACGCGCGCTCGTCGACCGAGCGCTTGGCGTTCAGGTAGTCGATCCGGGCGTGGTCGTCGACCATCTCAGAGCGACCGCTCGTGGCTCGCCCACGCGGCGTCGTCCTCCCACATCCGGACCGCGAGCCGGTCTGGCGTCTCGGGGTCGAGCTCCGCGAGGAGCCGGTCGCCGAACTCGCGGGCGAACCGCTCGACGCTCGGGTTCGCGTCGGCGAACTCCGGGAGGTCGTTCAACAGCGCGTCCCGGTAGCGGGCTTCGAGCGCGTCGAGCGCCTCGTCGACCGCGTCGATGTCCACGAGGTAGCCGTACTCGCCGAGTTCGGGGCCCGCGAACCGGACCGCGACCTCGAAGTGGTGGCTGTGAACCTCGCCCTCCGGTCCCGGGTCGGGCACCGTCAGGAAGTGCTGGGCGACGAAGTCGCGAGAGACGGACAGTTCGTACACGGTCCGGTTCTAGGGTGCTCAGCTCTTAGTTCTCCGGGTAGTCGCGGATCGCTCAGTCGTAGGTCAAAAGCACCTGCAGGGGCGACCCCTCGCCCGCGTCGGCGCCGTCGAGGAGGTCGTAGGCCCGCGGGGCCTCGTCGAACGGGATTTGGTGGGTCACGATCTCCTCGACGGGCACCCGTTCGAGCAGGTCGACCGCGGCGTCGAGCCGGCGGTCGGTGGTCCACCGGCCGCGTCGATCGGGCGCGATGGTGCTGACCTGACTCGAACTGATGTCGATCCGGGCGCGGTGGAACTCCCCGCCGAGGTCGAGGTCCGCGCGCTTCTGGCCGTACCACGAGCCGACGACGATCCGGCCGTCGTAGCCGACCGCGTCGACCGCGTCGTCGAGCGCGGCGGGCCGGCCCGAGATCTCGACCGCGAGGTCCAGCCCCGGCGGCTCGTCGGCGTCCCGGCGATCGCCGAGTCGGTCGCTACGGTCGGGGTGGAGCGTCTCGTCGGCGCCGAGTTCGGCGGCGAGGTTCCGGCGACCCGGAAGGGGGTCGACCGCGACCAGCGACGAGAGGGGAAACGCCGCGAGCAGGCCGATCGTGAACAGCCCAACGACGCCGGCGCCGTGGACCGCGACCCGCTCGCCGACCGCCGGCGCGGCGTCGAGGACGAGATTGGTCGCGGTCTCGGCGGTCGGCAACAGCGCCGCCTCGGTCGCCGACAGCGAGTCGGGGACGGGGATCAGCGAGTCGGGGGCCGCGAGGAACTGCGACTCGTGGGGATTGAACGCGAACACCGACCGGCCGCGCCACGCGTCGTCGACCCGATCGCCGCAGGCGGTCACCGTCCCGACGGCGGCGTACCCGTAGCTGACCGGAAACGAGAAGTCGCCGTCGAACGCCTCCAGCGTCGGGTCGACAGCCATCTCGGTCGGCACCTCGTCGCGGTAGACCAGCAGTTCGGTCCCGGCGCTGATCGCCGAGATCGCGGTCTCGACCCGAACCTCCTCGGGACCCGGCTCCGGGACCGCCCGCTCGCGGAGCGCGACCTCGCCGGGCGCCTCGAAGTACAGCGACCGTGCGCGCTCGCTCATCTCAGCCGGTCCCCCGAACGCCGCTCGACCCGGTCGTGAAACGAGTACAGGACACACACCTAGTTGGGCCGACTGTTGTTGAAGATTACGTTTCAACGCGTCGACCGGAGCCGACCCGAGACCGCGAGGTAGTCGCGGGCGAACACGGTCAGCGACGGCGCCAGCACGACCGCCGCGACCGCCCGCAGGGAGCCGGCCGGAACCACCGGCGCCAGCGCGACCGTGAGAAAGCACATCTGGAGCGCCGCCAGCGGCCGCCGGAGCCGGCTCTCCGGGAGGTCACAGACGGGTCGCCCGCGGCGTCGACGCCACGCGACCCCGGCCTTGAACACGTAGCGGGCCGCCGACAGCGAGAGGTACCACACCGGGAGCCGGCCCCACGCGACCGCGACCAGCGGCGCGACCACGAACCCGAGCGTGTCGAACGCGAGGTCGAGGCGCTCCCCGAGCGCCGTCGTGCGACCGATAGTCCGGGCGACGGCGCCGTCGAGTCGGTCGAGGGCGACGCCCGCGCCGTAGCAGACCGACGGCCCCCACACCAGCGGGCCGGCGGACGGGACCGCGAGGAACCCCGCGACCGACGCGAACAGCCCGCCCCGACACAGCGTCACCACGTTCGCGAGCCCGAGCGATCGGCGACGAGTGGCGCCCGACTCGGGCCGACACGCGTCGAGCGAGAGCCGGAGGTACGCGAGCTCCGCGACGACGACCGCCCCCGCCACGCCGAACCACCGCCTCGCGGTCGGCGGGTCGGCGTGACCGGCGGTGACTCGCAGTCCGGCGAACAGCCAGAGGCCCGCGATCAGCGCCGACACCGCGACCTCGATCCGGACCCGGTCGCCGGGCGGAGAACGGGTCGCTTCGCTCACGCGTCGGACCCCGCGGCCGATCGTTCGGCGCCCGACAGCCCGTCGAGTCGCGCGATCTGCTCGGCGTCGAGCCGGACCGCGCCGGCCGCGAGATTCTCGACGAGGTGGTCGTCGTCGGTGCTCGACGGGATCGGGACGACCCCGCGGTGGACGTTCCACGCCAGCGCCGCCTGCGCGGGCCCCACGCCGGCGTCGGCCGCCACCGACGCCACCGTCCGGTTCCCGACCAGCTCGCCCGACGCCAGCGGCGTGTGGGCCAGCACCCGGATCCCTCGCTGGTGACAGAACGCGACGAGGTCCCGCCGAGGTTCGAGCGGGTGGGTCTCGACCTCCACCACGGACGGCTCGACGTCGGCGCGCTCGACGAGGTCGGCGAGGCGATCGGCCGAGACGTTACAGACGCCGATGGCTCGGGTCAGCCCGCGGTCGACCAGTCGTTCCATGGCCCGCCACGTCTCGGACAGCGACACGTCGGCCGCGACGATCTCGCCGTCCTCGTCGCGGGGGAACGTCAGCGCCTCCTGCTCGTCGACCGGCCGGGAGGCGAGGTCGACGAGCGGCCCCTGATACGCCCACGCGTCGGGCCAGTGGACGAGATACGAGTCGAGTCGGTCGATCCCGAGCGCGTCGAGGGTCGTCTCGCAGGCCTCCGCGACGTGACCGTGGTTCGTGTTCCACACCTTGCTCGTGAGGTGGAGCGACGATCGATCAGGAGACCCCGGTGCGGCCAGAATATCGCCGATACGTGCCTCGTTACCGTACAGCTCCGCCGAGTCGAGCAGCCGGTAGCCCGCGTCGAGGGCCGCGGCGATCGAGTCCCGGCGGTCGACGTACTCGCCGTCGCGGTAGCGCGCGCACCCGACCCCGACCGGCGGCAATCGGATCGCGGCGTCCGACCGCGACTCGGCTCCGAACTCGGGCGGGTGCGGGCCGGCGGCGGGCGGCGCGTCGGCGTCGACCGAGACCGGCGATCCGGACTCGGCGGCGCGCTCGATCGCGTTGCACGTCGCGACGACGTGGGCGGCTCGCCGCGCGGTCCGGAGCGTCTGGCGACCGCGTTGGATCTCGGCGGCGAACCGGGCGGGCCCGGAGACGAACGCCCGATCGCCGTCTGGTCGCTGGGGCGGCACCGAGACGTACTCGCGGCCCCGTCGGCCGAACGAGACGAGGTCGGGGCCGTCGGTCATCGCGCCGGCGTCCCGGAGGTACACCGAGCCGTCGTCGCCGTGGAGTTCGAGGGCGTTGAACTCCCGGCTCCGGTGGGGCGCGTAGAGGCTCGCGGTCAGCCTGACCGTCGGCCCCGACGCGAACCCGAGAGTCGACTCGACGTGGCTCGGACGCTCCGGCCGTCGGGCCTCCCGGTCGGGCCACGGGTCGGCGGCGTCGGCGGTGCGGACGCGCTCGACCGGGCCGAACCACGCGACCAGCAGGGTCAACGGGTAGACCGCTCCGTCGTACAGCGGCCCCACGCGGAGGAACGACTCCGGATCGTCGTGCCACTCGGTCACCCGACCGACGTGGGCGTGGGCGTAGGCCAACCGGACCGTCCCGAGTCGACCGTCCGCGAGCGCGGTCGCCGCCCGGCGCTGAGGACCGCCCGCGGGGTTGGTCGGCGCGCAGGCGAGCGAGAGCCCCCGCTCGTCGGCGAGCGCCACGAGTTCGCGAGCGACCGTCGCGTCCATCGCCAGGGGCTTCTGGCTGAAGACGTGGCGGCCGGCTTCGAGCGCGGTCCGGGTGACGGGCGCGTGGGCCGCGTGGCCGGTGAGGTTGAGAACGAGCGGGGCCTGCTCGGCCGCGATCGCGGCCGAGAGGTCCGCGTAGGGGGTCGCGCCGTACTCGTCGGCCAGCCCCTCCGCGCGCTCGCGGTCGAGGTCACAGACCGCCGCGAGCCCCAGATCGGTGTCGGCGAGCCCGGCGGCGTACTCGCGCGCCACCTCGCCGGCGCCGACGAACAGGCAGTTCATGGCGCGATCGCGCCGGCGAACCGGCCGCGGACGCCGGTACCGTGGCTCTCGGTCACAACGTTCATACAGTAGCGCAGGACCAATCGATAAAAACGGTTGTGGAAGCGGTACGGACGCCGGCGCCGGAACGTCGGAGTTTTGCCGTGCGAGCCCGTCGTTTTCGTATGGCACGGCTGGCGGTCGTTCACAACACCCTCGATCTCCGGAGCGGCGCCGACGCCGTCTGTCTGCACGTCTGCGAGGCGCTCCAGGAGGTACACGACGTGACGCTGTTCACGCTCTCGCACCCGCCGCTGGCCGGGCTCAATCGGCTGTTCGACACCGACGCCGCAGTTCCGGTCCGGACGCCGCCCGGCGACCGCCTCCTCGGCCGGGCTTTCGCGACGGCGGCCGACCGGGCGGGACCGCTACTCGCGGTCCGGAGCGTCCTGCTGGATCGGTTCTTCCGGCGACACGCCGACGGGTACGACGCCGCGGTCAGCACCGCAAACGAGTTCGCGCCGCCGATCCCGTCGGTCCAGTACGTCCACTACCCGCAGTTCAACGGTCGGGCGGTCGGCGACGAGGACGCCCCCCGGCTCGACGCGCTCTGGAGTCGCCTCGCCGGCGTGGGCGGGGGTCGACTCCCCGGAGACGCGACGCTCGTCGCGAACTCCTCGTGGACCGCCGACGTCGTGGCCGAGCGGTACGACCGACGACCCGCCGTCGTCCACCCGCCGGTCGATCCGATCACGGGCGGCGCCGACTGGGCCGACCGGGAGAACGGGGTGGTGGTCGCCGGCCGGATCGCGCCGGACAAGCGGACCCTCGACGCGATCCGGATCGTCGACGCCGTCCGCGAGCGCGGGCCCGACCTCCACCTCCACGTCGTCGGGTCGGCCGCGCCCGCCTACCGGTCGTACGTCGAGCGCGTCGAGCGCGCGGCGGCCGCCCGGTCGCATGTGACGGTCGAGACCGACGTGCCCCGGGGCCGACTCGAAACTCTGCTGACGACCCACAGGTACGGCCTGAACGCCAAGCCCGACGAGCACTTCGGGATGACGGTCGCGGAGTACGTCGCCGCCGGGATGGTGGCGTTCGCGCCGGATTCGGGCGGCCAGCGCGACGTGCTCGCGGGCGAGGACCGCCGGCTCTACGAGTCGGCCCCGGACGCGGCGGCGAAGCTCTCGGCGGCCGTCGAGAGCGACGCGAGGCCCTCGCTGGCGCGGGACCGCTTCGCGAGCGAGCGCTTCCATCGCCGCCTGCGCGACCTCGTTGCCGAGACCCTCCCGTCTTAAGTGACTGAAGCGACACGACCTTGTATGGGTATCGGTACCACCAATCAGAGTGGCGGCCTCGATCTCGGCGACGTGACCGCGCTCCAGTGGGCGGGCATCGCGCTCGCCGCCGTCACCGGGGCGATACATCTCGTGCTCGGCGTCTCGTTTCTCGGAACTCCGATGGGCTGGAGCTTCCTGCTCGCCGGCGTCGGCTTTTTCGCCGGCGGTGGCGCGGTCGCGGTCGGCTACCGCCGTCGGCTGGTGTACCTCCTCGGACTCCCGTTCACCGGCATCCAGATCGTCGCGTGGTATCTGGTGAACGCGCCGGCGTTCTCGGTGCTGGGAATCGCGGACAAACTCGCGCAGGTCGGTCTCATCGCCGTCATCGTCGGGCTGTATCGGCGGGAGTCGGCCGCGCGGTGACGGAGAGAGACGACACCCGACTCGCAGGGTTCGATCTCTTCTGCGATACTCGGAACTCTCGAAGCGGGTTTCGCAGTACTGGCCGTTTGGTTCGCGTCGAAAAGGTCCAGGTGCGAGAATCGAACCCGCGTCTCAGCCTCCACAAGGCTGAAGGATGGTCCACTACCCCAACCCGGACACGCATCCGGACCTAGCCTCGTGGGATTAAAATACGTTACGACTCGCGGCGGTACTGGGACGCTTTCACGCGTTCGGGCCGGAGCGAGACGACGACACGCTTTTGCGTCCGAGCGCCATATTCGGGGCTAACAGTGGCGATTACGGACAAAATATACGTCAAAAACCACCGCCAGATCGGCTCCCAGCTCGAGACCAACATCCCCAAGGGAGCGTTCAAGGGCGCGACCCTCGACATGCTGTTTCAGGGCCAGAACCTCGCGCAACTCGACGACACCACCCAAGAGCGGGTGCTCGACTTCGCGGAGGACTTTCTGGACTGTGACTGTCAGAGCAACCCCTACTGTGGCTGTCCCGAGCGGAAGTTCATGCGCTACCTGCTCGAACTCCGCGAGGAGGGGCTGGGCCCCGAAGCCATCGTGGACGTGATGACCGACGACTACATGGTGTATGCCTATCCGGGCGACGTGCTCTCGTTTCTCGACAACTCGGTCCGGACTCTCGAAGCCGTCGAAGAGCTCGCGGCGGTGGAGGGCGAGCGCGAGACCGCCGAGGAGGCCCGCCAGAAGAAGCGCCGGCTGTCGGGCTAACCCAGCCGATAGGTCTCGTCGGTGTCGAGTTCGTCGTCGAGCTCCTCCAGTTGGACGACCTCCTCGACGCCGCCGTCGCCCTCGGCCTGCTCTTGAAGCCGGGTGACGTACTGCTTGTACTCCTGTAGCTGTTCGCGGAGGTGTTCGGCTTCGAGTTCGAGGCGTTCGTGTTCGCGGACGAAGCTCTTCGACACCTCGACCTTCGGGGGGAACTCCTCGCCGTCGGCCTGCTCGCCGAGTTCGCTCTCGGGGACGACCTTCACCCGACCGTCGTGGGCGACCAGCGTGTCGACGTAGTCGCGGAACACCGCCGACAGCGAGAGGTCCCGCTCCTCGGCGATCTCCCGGAGCGTCTCGAACGAGTCCTCGTTGACCCGGAAGGAGATCGTCTTGTTCTTGTTGCCCATCTTGGTGACAGTTCGCAGGGCTCGCCACTTAAGCGTTCGTCAGACGCGACGCGGGCGACCGCGGGTGACAGCGCGCCGTCGAGAGGCGCCGAAGGACACGGCCGTCCGCGAGACCGACTGAGCGGCCGGAATGTTCAGGGGGGCTCGGGGCGTGTGTCGGTCGGTGAGCGGCGTCGCACCCGGAGCCGAGCCGTCGGAGCTCCCGACCGACAGGTACATCGAACTCGCGTGGAGCGTCGGGGAGTTCGCCGTCGCGTTCGCGGCGGTCTACGCGGTCGGGCGATGGGTGCTCGAACCGCTGGTCGAGCGAACGCTGGACGCCCGCATCAACCGGACCGCGGCGAACGCGCTCGTGAAGGGAATCCGCGTCGGGGTCCTCGTCGTCGCGCTCCGGGTCGCGCTCGACGTCGCCGACTACGGCTACCTGCTGTCGATCCCGCCGACCGTCGTCGCCGCGCTGACGGTGGCCGCCGGGTTCGCGAGCCGGGACATCGCCTCGAACCTCGTCAGCGGCGTGTTCATCGTCACCGACCCGGAGTTCAACATCGGCGACTGGATCCAGTGGCGCGACAGGGAGGGCGTCATCGAGGACATCAGCTTCCGGGTGACCCGGATCCGGACGTTCGACAACGAACTGCTGACGGTTCCTAACTCCCAGCTCGCGACCTCCGCGGTGGTCAACGCGGTCGCCAAGTCCCCGCGGCGGGTCTCGTACACCTTCCACGTCGGCGACGACGCCGACCTCGGACGGGTGGCCGAGATGCTGGTCGCCGAGGCCGAGCGCCACGAGGAGATCCTCGACCGGCCGACGCCGTCGGTCCGGGTCGTCGACCTCGACGCCGGCCGGGCGGGCGTCCAGACCCGGTTCTGGATCGACCGGCCCTCCCGGGAGGCGCTCGTGCGGATCCGATCGGAGTACCTCCGCCGAACGAGCGTCCGGTTCGCGGCCGAGGGGATCGAGCTACCGGCAGAGTGAACGCGGCGCCCGGTGAGCCGGACGCGTCCAGCGACGTTCCGATCCGGTATCGCGACGTCGTCCCGCTCGTCGCGGGGATGACCCACGCGGTCGCGGCGCTCGGGCTCTTATAAGTACTCGACCATCGCGCCGAGCAGTTTGTTCTCCGCGCGCCGGAGATGCTCCTCGAAGGTGCGGCGCTCGACGCCCATCTCGGCCGCGAGGTCGGCGGTGGTCGTATCGCGCGGGATCCGGTAGTAGCCAAACTCCGTCGCGGTCGCGAGCGCCTCGCGCTGGCGGGCCGAGAGGTCGGGTAACGCCGACTGGAAGGTGAGTAGCGGCCGGTCGGCCGCGACCGACGCGACCTCGCGCTTGGACTCGACGGTCACCGGGTGGTCGGCCGCCACCGCCCGGTAGAACCCGGTGAGGTTCGCGGGGTCGAGCGCGAGCACGCGACACCACTTCGTCCCGTCGGCGTAGGTCAGCGGCGGGACCAGCAGACAGCCGTGGTCGGCGAGCACCGATTCGATGTGGTCGTCGTCGGACGACTTCAGGCAGTCGTCGGTGATGAGGAGTCGCTGGCCGTCCTCGACGAGGCGCTCGCGGACGCCGACCGTCGCCTCGACGTGGGCGACGACCGCCGTCGCGCCCGCGTCCGCGTCGCGATCGGCCCCCGTCGCACTGGCGTCGGTCCGCGTCCCGCGGCCGGCGGGGCTCCCGGCGTCCGAGTCGGCCCCGCCGCTGACGTGGAGGAGGTCGCAGTGGTCGTTGCACCACAACTCGACCGTCGTGTCGGTTCCGGCGGTCGCGTCGGCGTACGCGCCGGGCTGGTCGATCCCGAGGAGCGCCTCGTGCATTCGGCTCGGGATTCGCGCCCGACTCATTTAAATCACCCTCCGAGGGGCGGGGTTCAGCTATTTGCCGGTCGCGCCCGAACACGAACGTATGAGCGAAGGCCAGTCCGAAGCGACCGAAGCCGACGACGCCGACGACGCCGGGATCGGCGACCCGAGCGACGAGTGGCGCGAGTACCAGGGCGCGCCGACCGGGACCGACATCGAGTGTGAGGGGTGGCGACAGGAGGCCGCCCTCCGGATGCTGAACAACAACCTCGACCCCGAGGTGGCCGAAAAGCCCGAGGAACTGGTAGTGTACGGCGGGACCGGACGGGCGGCCCGGTCGTGGGACGCCTACGACGCCATCCTCGGAGAGCTCCGCGGGCTGGACGACGACGAGACGCTGCTGGTCCAGTCGGGCAAGCCCGTCGGGCGGTTCAGGACCCACGAACGGGCGCCCCGCGTGCTGATCGCCAACTCCAACATCGTCGGGAACTGGGACGACTGGGAGCACTTCCACGAGCTCGAATCGAAGGGGCTCATCATGTACGGCCAGATGACCGCGGGATCGTGGGCGTACATCGGGACGCAGGGCATCATCCAGGGCACCTACGAGACGCTGGCCGAACTCGGCCGCCAGCACTTCCCCGACGACGACGGCCTCCGCGGGCGCATCGTGGTCACGGGCGGACTCGGCGGGATGGGGGGGGCTCAGCCGCTCGCGGTCACGATGAACCACGGCGTCTGCATCGCCGCCGAGGTCGACGAGGACCGCATCGACCGCCGGATCGAGACCGGCTACTGCCAGGAGAAAGCCGAGGACGTCGAGACCGCCATCGAGAAGGCCCGGGCGGCGGCCGAGGCCGGCGAGCCCTACTCGGTCGGCGTCCACGTCAACGCCGCCGACATGCTCGAAGGGATGATAGACAGGGAGTTCGTCCCGGACGTGGTCACCGACCAGACCAGCGCCCACGACGAACTCGAGGGGTACTACCCGTCGGGCTACTCGGTCGCGGCGGCCGACCAACTCCGCGAGGACGACCCCGAGACGTACCGGGCCGAGAGCCTCGACACGATGGAGCGCCACGTCGACGCGATCCTCGAACTCCAGGACCGGGGCGCGGTCGCCGTCGAGTACGGCAACAACATCCGCGGGCAGGTCAAAGAGAACCGCGGCCGGGAGGACGCCTTCGACTTCCCCGGGTTCGTCCCCGCCTACATCCGGCCGCTTTTCTGTCGGGGCAAGGGGCCGTTCCGGTGGGCCGCCCTCTCGGGCGAGGAGGCCGACATCCACCGGACCGACGAGGCCGTCAAGGAGTTGTTCCCGGAGAAACAACGCCTCCACAGGTGGATCGACCTCGCCCAAGAGCAGGTCGAGTTTCAGGGACTGCCCTCGCGAGTGTGCTGGCTCGGCTACGCCGCCGAAGACGGTCTCACCGAGCGGGCGGCGTTCGCGCTCCGCATCAACGAGCTGGTCGCCGACGGCGAGATCTCGGCCCCGATCGTGGTCACTCGCGATCACCTCGACGCCGGGAGCGTGGCCAGCCCCAACCGCGAGACCGAAGCGATGCGCGACGGCTCGGACGCGGTCGCCGACTGGCCGATCCTGAACGCGCTGGTCAACTGCGCGGCCGGCGCCGACATCGTGTCGGTCCACGACGGCGGCGGGGTCGGCATCGGGAACTCGCTCCACACGAACAACCACGTCGTGCTCGACGGCTCGGAGCTCGCCGCCGAGAAGGCCCGTCGGGTGTTCACCACCGACCCCGGAATGGGCGTGATCCGCCACGCCGACGCGGGCTACGACGAGGCGATCGACGAGGCCGCCGCCTCGGGCGTGGCCGTACCGATGCGCGACGGGACCGACGAATGACCGAACTCGCACGAACCTTCGACTGGATGGGCACCTCAACCGACGCCAACGACGAACAGTTCGGCCACGTAGTCGAACTCGCGAGCATCGACGACGCCGACGGCTACGACGCCGCGCTGGTCGGCGAGCCGTTCGACCGGGCGGTCATCGGTCGGAAGGGGGCCGCCGAGGGCCCCGCGGCGCTCCGCCAGCGACTGGCCGGCACCAAGACCCACCACTTCGACGCCGGGCCGGTCGGGTCGGTCGCCGACCTCGGCGACGTGACCTTTCAGGCGTCCCCGGAGTCGGTCGCGGAGCTTCAGGACCGGGTCCGGACCATCGCTGAACGGGTCCACGACGCCGACGCCTTCCCGGTCTTTCTCGGCGGGGACAACTCGATGACGTACCCGAACGCCGCGCCGCTGTTGGCGGAGGGGTCGCTCGGGGTAGTCAACTTCGACGCCCACCTCGACGTGCGGGACGTCGGCGACGACCCCACCAGCGGGAGCCCCTACCGCCAGCTCTACGACGCCGGGCTCGACGCCTACGCCTGCGTCGGCGCGCGCCACTTCGAGACCTCGACGGCGTACGCCGAGTTCGTCCGCGAGCGCGGCGGCGAGGTCGTCACCAGCGAGGAGGTCGGCGACGACGAGATCGGGGCGGTCGACCGCGCGCTCGACGCGGTGGCGGGCGTAGACCGGGTCTACGTCAGCGTCGACCTCGACGTGCTCGACGCCGCGGCCGCGCCCGGCGTGAGCGCCCCGACGCCCGGCGGGATAACGACCAGAGAGCTGTTCCGGATGCTCCGACTGCTCGGCGAGGAAGACCGCCTCGCCGGCTTCGAGGTCGTGGAGTGTGCGCCGCCCCTTGAGCAGGGGTCGGCGGCTCTGACCGCGAGCGCCGGCGCGCGAGCGATCGCCCACCTCCTGAGCGCGCGCCAGTCGGGGGCCGAGCCATGACGGTGAGCGCGGTCGTCCACGACGCCCGCGAGGTCGTGACGGTCGAACCGGACGGGAGCCTCGGCGTCTACGAGGAGGCGGCGATCGCGATCGAGGACGGCGCGGTCGCCCGGGTCGGCCCGACCGGACCCGTGACCCGCGAGTTCCCGCCCGAGAACGCGACCCACGCGGTCGACGCCTCGGGGAAGGCCGTGATCCCGGGGTTCGTCGATCCCCACACCCACGCGGTGTTCGCGGGCGACCGCTCCGACGAGTTCGAGGCGAAACTCAGGGGGAAGACCTACCAGGAGATCCTCGAAGACGGCGGCGGCATCCTCCGGACGGTGCGGGCGACCCGGGAGGCCAGCGACGACGAACTCCTGTCGAACCTGCTCGACCACCTCGACACCATGCTCGCCCACGGGACGACGACGGTCGAGGTGAAGTCGGGGTACGGCCTCGACACCGAGACCGAGCTCCGGATGCTGGAAGTCCTCGACCGGGCCGACGACCGCCACCCCGTCGACGTCGTGGCGACGTTCATGGGCGCCCACGCGGTGCCGGCCGACCGGGACGCCGACGAGTACGTCGACGATGTCGTCGACGACCAGCTCCCGGCGGTCGCCTCCCAGGGCATCGCGGAGTTCTGCGACGTGTTCTGCGAGGAGGGCGTCTTCGACGTCGAGCAGTCCAGACGCGTGCTCGAAGCCGGCGCGGAGGCGGGCCTGACGCCGAAGGTCCACGCCGAGGAGCTGGCGCACATCGGCGGCACCCGACTCGCCGCCGAGGTCGGGGCCGCGAGCGCCGACCATCTGCTCCACTCGACGGCCGACGACGTCGACGCGCTCGTCGAGGCCGACGTGGTGCCGGTGTTGCTCCCGGGGACCGCGTTCGGGCTCGGCGCCGAGTACGCCGACGCGCGGGCCTTCGTCGAGGCGGGCGCGGACGTGGCGATCGCGACCGACTTCAACCCCAACTGCTACAGCCAGAGCATGGGGTTCGCGGCGTCGCTGGCGTGCGTCGAGATGGGGCTGACCCCCGCCGAGGCGCTGGTGGCGTCGACCGCAAACGCCGCGAGCGCGCTCGATCTCGACGACGGCGTCGGCACCCTCCGGGAGGGATCGCCGGGCGATCTGGCGGTGCTCGACGCCCCGACCTACGTCCACGTCCCGTACAACTTCGGCGTGAACGCGGTCGGGACCGTGCTGAAAGACGGGGAGGTGGTCCACCGTGCCTGATCCGGTCGAGGTCGACGGCGAGCGCCTCACGCCCGAGGACGTCGCCCGGGTCGCCCGCGAGGACGCCCGGGTCGTCGTCCCGGACGCGGCCCGCGAAAAGGTCCGGGTCGCCCGCGAGCGCGTCGAGGCGGTCGTCGACAGCGGCGAGGCCGTCTACGGCGTCAACACCGGCTTCGGCGAGCTGGTCGACGAGCGCATCCCCGACGAGGACATCGAACAGCTCCAGTTGAACCTCGTCCGGAGCCACGCCGCGGGCGCGGGCCGCGAACTCGGCCGCGAGGAGGTCCGGGCGCTCTTGCTCGGCCGGCTCAACGCGCTCGTCAAGGGCCACTCGGGCGTCCGGGAGGTCGTCGTCGACCACCTCGCGACCGCGCTCAACGAGCGGATCCACCCCGTGGTGAAATCTCGGGGGAGCCTCGGGGCGAGCGGCGACCTTGCGCCGCTGGCGCACCTCGCGCTCGTGCTGATCGGCGAAGGGGAGGCAGACGTCGAGTCCGGAACGGACACCGAGCGACTGCCGGGCGAGGAGGCGCTCGCGACCGCCGACCTCGACCCCCTGACCCTCAAGGCAAAGGAGGGGCTCGCGCTCATCAACGGGACCCAACTCAGCGTGGGTCTGGCCGCGCTCGCGGTCGTGGACGCCGAGCGGGCGATCAGGGCCGGCGACGTCGCGGCCGCGCTGACGACGGAGGTCACCATGGGAACCACCGCCTCGGCCGACGACGCGATCGCTCGGGTCCGCCCGCACGAGGGCCACGCCGAGACCGCCCGCAACCTCAAGCGCCTGACCGCCGACTCCGAGGTGGTCGAGTCCCACCGCAACTGCGACCGGGTGCAGGACGCCTACTCGATCCGGTGTGCGCCCCAGGTCCACGGCGCGGTCCGGGACGCCGTCGCCCACCTCCGGGAGGCGGTCGAGGTCGAACTCAACAGCGCGACCGACAACCCCCTCATCTTCGACGCCGCCGACGCCGACCCGCGGGCCTCGGGCACCGAGAGCGCGGCAGTGCTGTCGGGCGGCAACTTCCACGGCGATCCCCTGGCGCTCCCGCTCGATTACCTCACCAACGCGATCACCGAACTGGCGGCCATCTCCGAGCGCCGGGTCGACCGGATGGTGAACCCGAACGTCCAGGAGTCACACCTGCCGCCGTTCCTGACCGAAGCGAGCGGCCTGCGCTCGGGGTACATGATCGCCCAGTACACCGCGGCGGCGCTCGTCAACGAGAACCGCGCGACCGGCCGGCCCTCGATGGACAACACCCCGGTCAGCGGCAATCAGGAAGATCACGTCAGCATGAGCGCCCAGAGCGCGTTCGACGCCCGCGCGGCGGTCGAGAACGCGACGACCGTGGTCGGGATCGAACTGCTCTGTTGTGCGCAGGCCGCCGAGTTCCTGCCCGACGACCTCGCCCACGGCGCCGGCACGGCCGCGGCGTACGAGGCGGTCCGAGACGCCGTGCCCCGATTGGTCGAGGACCGACCGATCCACGACGACATCGAGCGCGCCGACGCGCTGGTGGCGTCGGGGCTACTCGAAGAACGAGTCGAGAGCGCCGTCGGCGACCCGCTCGAATAGTCACCTCGGGCCGTCGTCGCCGGGATACTCGGCGTACAGCGAGTACGCGAGTACCACGAACCCGAGGGTGACGACCGCGGTGCCCGCGAGCAGGCTCGGCGCGGGCGCGAGCCCGACGCCCAGCGCGGCCACGCCGGGCAGCGCGGTTCCGACGGTGACTACGCAGATGCCGATCGCGACCACCCGCAGTCCCGGCGACTCGGTGCGCCGGAACGCCTGCTGGGCGAAGTACGCGAGGACGCCGCCGAGCGCGATGAGCACCGCGTCGAGCGCGAGGACGAGCGCGGTGAAACCCGGCATCGTCCCGTCGTCACCCGAGGACGTATCGGAGCCACGGGTTTCGTTGCACGATGCCAGCGTCCTCGACGAGCTCGTCGAGCCCGAGGATTCGGCCCGCGCCGAACGCGCCGAGCCCGAACAGCAACATCGCGTAGACGATGTGGTCGTCGATGACGATGCCGTTCTCCAGCGGGAGGCTGGCCGCCCAGTAGAACAGCATCATGACCGCGCCCCAGAAGGCGCTCCATCGGACGAACGCCCCGACGAGCAACGCCAGCCCGACGAGGGTCAGGCCCCACTGGTTCAGCGGGTCGATGAGCCACAGCCAGTCGCTGGCGAGCGTCGTCCAGAGGCCGGTGAAGGGGTTGCCCTCCGGGATCGCGTGGAGGAGGAACCCCTCCGCGGACCACGACGGGTCGAGCACCTTCGTGATGCCGGCGTAGAACATCGTCCATCCCATCACGAGGCGGAGCGCGAGCAGGGCGTACCCGACCCACGTCTCGGAGTATTCGAAGTCGGTACGCCGCCCGAGCAGTTCGGTTTCGAGTGTACGAGTGGACATCGGCGGTCACCTCACATGCGATACTCGTTCGGGAAAACAGTTTAATAGGGGACCCGAATCTCAGTTCGTGAAAATCGGTCGAGGCCGCCGACCGACGGTCGAGTTCCACACTTATGGCGGAAGCGGCCGTATTCGCGGGTATGTACCGCGTGCTCGCGGCGATCGGCGACGACGAGGAGCGAGCGATCGAACAGGCTCGGGCCATCGCGGACCTGCCCCGGGACCCCGCGGCGATGGCGGTCACCCTCTTTCACGACTTCACCGACAACACCGAAGGGGCGTCGGTCCACCAGGTCGCCGCCGTCCGGCGGGCGGCCGAACACTTAGAGGACGCCGGCATCGAGATCGAGTACGCCGAGTCGAGCGGCCCCGCCGCCGAGGAGATCCTCGAGGCCGCCGCCGACCTCGACGCCGATCTGGTCTCGCTCGCGCCCCGAGGCCGGACGCCGGCCGGGAAGGCGCTGTTCGGGAGCGTCACCCAGCAGGTGTTGCTGGAGACCGACCGCCCGGTCCTCGTCTGCGGGGCCGGAACCGCCAGCGGCTAATCGGCCGTCCCGCGAATCCGGTCGTTCGGGTCGGCGGAGTCTTCGGACCGGTCCTCGCCGGGGCGAAACAGTCCGTGGGCCACACAGTCGTAGGCGTCGCCCGCGACGTTCGGACACGGTCGGTCGCAGTCCGGACACCGCGCGGTCGCGGCCTCGATCCCGGTGTCGACCGCCATCTCGCGGCACACGCCGCGCCACCCCGCGCTCGGGGACTCACGCTCGTCGGGCATCGTCTCCCCCGCGTCGTCGGCGGGCGCTCGCGTCCGAGACGCCGGGCCGGTCGCGGTGCTCGCTCGTCGAGACTCGTTGCAGTTCGTCGTCTCCACACCGGAAACACCCCTCGCGGAGGTCCGGATCCGTGCTTTCGAGCCCGCAGCGCTCGCACCGCCAGTAGCGGTGGTCGGGCCCGCCGTCACGGCCGCGGCCGAGGTGCGGCCCGGAGACGGTCTCGGTACCTTCTTGTAATCGTGACGTATGGGTTGCCATTGGGCTACTCGTAGCTGACACGCCCAGCGTTCGGGTGCTGGTACCACCCGGGCGCGTTTTCGAGCGCGGCCGCTGGGCTGTTCGGTCACCGATGCTCCGGCCGCGACGTCGTCCCTACCCCCAGAGAGCCGGTCGGCTGTCGAATCGGCGGATCGGGCCCCGGCTACGTCTGGGGCTCGAGTTCGGTTTCGTCCGAGCCGTCGGGGTCGTTCCCGTCGGCGTCGGACTGCTGGTCTTCGAGGCTTTCGAGCGCGGCGATGGCCGTCTCGCGGTAGCGGTCGAGCGGCAGGTCGTACTCGTCTTCGACCATTCGGGCGTACTCGTTGGTCTCGTCGTCGAAGGCCTGAATCCGGTCGAGGGTCTGTTCGGCGGTCTCGACCACCCAGCGGTCGCGGGTCGCGGCGTCGACCAGCGTGATCGATTCGGGTCGCACGGAGACGTTGGTGTTCCCGTCGTCGGTCTCGTACGTCCGGGGCTTGCCCGTGATGGCGACGTACGCCGGCGGCTCCAGTTCTCTGAGCATGCTCGCGGCCTCGGGCTGGTACTGGCCCGCGTAGACGAAAAACGGGTCGCCGTTCGGGTCGACCACGCGGCCCTGCCAGTACTCGCTGTCCTCGCCGACGTCTTCTGTCTCGGTGAGGGTGCCGACGATGAACACGCGGTTGGCTCGCTCGCCGGTCGGCAACAGGACGTACACCGGGGCGCGCTCCTCGTCGGACTCTTTGAACGTGTGGGTCGCGTCGTTGAACTCGTCGGCGAAGACGCGGCGCGCGACCTCTCTGGTCGGGGTTCCGCTCATTATATCGACCTCGCTTTGATGAGAACGTCCTCGGCGTCCGTCGGCCCGGCGAGGGTCTCTACCTCGTCGGCGAGGAGATACCGGCCCATCGTGGGACCGCTCACGCGGTAGTACCGCCCGAGGGTCTTCTCGCGCATCTCCTCGGCGACGACGGTCGTGTCGAGCGCGTCCATCGCCATGTCCTGGGCCTCCTGCAGGCCGATACCGGTGAACTCCTCGGTCGCCTCCTTGTCGAAGATGACCTCGTGGACTTCGAGGCCGTCGTCGAGGACGCCCTTGATCCGGAGGTCGAACTCGCCCTCGACCTCGCCGTGCTCGGAGCACCGACCGTTCTGGAGGACGCGGGTGCAGTCCTCGGCGGGACAGCGCTTGATGAGGCCGCTCCCGCTCTGGATGTCGACGAGCGCGCCCTCGACCTCGGCGGTGTCGTCGCCGACCTCGATGTCCTCGTCGGCCTCCGCGACGGTGGTCGTGCGGTTGAGCTTCACCGAGTAGTTACCCTGGTACTCGTCGGAGACGAGGTTGCCGAGGTGGTAGACCGCGCCCTCCTCGAGTTCGGGGAGGTCCGAGTCGGCCCACTTGGTGAACTTGATCGTGCCCGTCTCGTCGCCGAGCAGACCGACCTGCCCGACGGCGTCGCTCCGGGGCTCCCAGAGGTCGACGACCTTCGCGGTGAGGCTGAGCCACTGCTCGTCCTCGTCGACGTCCTCGACGGAGACCTGTTCGGAGCCGCCCCCGCCGCTCCGGATCTCGTCGCGGTCGAGGCCGGCCTCGTCGAGGTAGTGGCTCACGACGCTCCGGCGAGCCTCCTCGAGGGGGACTCGGTACTCGTTGACGAGGTTGTCGAGGCGCTGTTCGACCTCGTCGACGGTGACGTCTAGGTGCTCGGAGAACTGTTCGCGTATCTCTTCGGCGTGCTGGCGCACATCGCTCATGGGTGTATCTGTCTCCGCGTCGTTTTCTTCGGGAGACGTGCGAACGGTTAGTGCGCCATGATATAAAAAGCTCGGTGAGGCCGGAGTGAAAGTGAAACTGAAGCGCTCTGGCCCTCTGTGCCGGTCCCGCAGGGGTCACGCGTCCAGCGCCAGCGCGGCGCCGAGCGCCCCCAGCACCGACCCCGAGAGGTATCGGAGGCCGTCCGCGAACCGAGGCCGGGTCCGGAGAACGGACCGCATGCCGCCCGACGCCACCCCGACCCCGCCGAGATACAGCGCGGTCAGGGCGGCGTAGGTCCCACCGAGCGCGATCATCGCGGTCGGCGCGCCGGCCCCGGCGTCGACGAACTGCGGGAGGAAGGCCAGAAAGAACAGCGCGACCTTCGGGTTCAGGACGTTGACGGTCACGCCCCGGAGGTAGCTCCGACGGAGGTCGGGGTCGGCCCGCGAGGCGTCGGTCGCGGTCGGCACGTCGAACTCCCCGCCAGATCGGAGCGTCTTCGCACCGAGATACAGGAGATAGACCGCGCCGGCGTACTTGACCGCGGCGTACGCCAGCGCCGAGGTCCGGAGCAGGGCGGCCAGTCCCAGCGTGGCGGCCGCGGTGTGGACGAGGATTCCGGTGCTGACCCCGAGCGCGGAGGCGACGCCGCCGCGCTTGCCCGCGCTCACGCCCTGCGTGAGCACGAAGACGGTGTCGGGGCCGGGCGTGAGAATCAGCGCCGCCGCCGCGCCGACGAACACGAAGTACGAGTCGATCGACGGGAGCATCGCTGGTTCGAGGGTCGGTCTGGGCCGCCCTAAATCGTGGGGTTGGCACAATCCGTTCGATCGAGCCGATCGACGAACAAACCTTTCTACGCCCACGCCCTACATGAACCGACATGGACGACCGCCTCGAAAGCTTCCTCCGCGCCAAGCTCAGGTCCGCGGGGCGACAGGTCGCCGACGCGAAACGGGCCTACCGCGACGGCCGGCAGGCCGCGCTCGCGGACCTCCCCCAAGACGAGGAGGGCCGCGCGAAGATCGTCTGTCGGCGGTACGCCGAGCGTCGGGCCGTCTCGCTCGACGCGGCGGCCCGCCCCGCCTGCTTCGACGCCGACCACCCCGACTGCGAGGGGTGTGTCGAGGACGTTCGCGACGGACGGGTCGAGACGTGGTAGCCCGCCCGATCGTCGCGGTGGTGATGGCCGGCGGCACCGGGACCCGGCTCTATCCGGCGAGCAGGGCGGATCGGCCGAAGCAGTTCCTCGCGCTCGGCGGGTCGGAGTCGCTGCTCGCTCGGACCGTCGAGCGCGTCGGGTTCGCCGACGAGGTGTACGTCTCGACGACCGCCGAGCACGCAGACCGCGTCCGCGAGGCGGTTCCCGGGGCGGGGGTCATCGTCGAGCCCGACGCCAAAGACACCGGCCCCGCGCTGGCGTACGCCGCCCACCGGGTCCGAGAGCAACGCAACGGGCCCGCCCCGGAGACGGGCGAGCAGGGCGAGACGACCGCCGATCGGGACGGCGACTGCGTGGTGCTCTGTGTCCCGAGCGACCACGTCGTCGGCGACGGCTTCGCCGGCGCGGCCCGGACCGCGGCCCGCGCCGCAGTCGAAACGGAGGGGTTGGTCGCGTTCGGCGTCGAACCGACGCGGCCAGCGACCGGCTACGGCTACATCGAGCCGGGCGAGTCGAGGGGCGAGTACGCCGAGATCGCTCGGTTCCGCGAGAAGCCCGACGCCGAGACCGCAGAGCGACTCGTGGCCGCGGGCTGTTACTGGAACGCCGGGCTGTTCGCGTGGACGCCCGAGGCCTTGCTCCGGGCGGCCCGCGACTCGCCGCTCGCGCCGCTGGTCGAGGCCCTCGACGACGGCGATCCCGAGCGAGGGTTCCGGGCGGTCGAGCCCGTCAGCGTCGATTACGCGGTGATGGAGCGGACCGACGACGCCTACGTCGTGGCCGCCGACTTCGAGTGGGACGACGTGGGGTCGTGGGACGCGATCGAGCGCGTCGTCGAGACCGACGCCGACGGCAACGCGGTCCTCGGCGACGCGCTCACGATCGACGCCGAGGAGACGGTGGTCGCGGGCCTCGACGGCGCACACGTCAGCGCGGTCGGCGTCGAGGGACTGGTGGTCGCGGCCGCCGGCGACCGAGTGGTGGTCGTCCCGAAAGACGACGCCCAGCGCGTCCGCGAGGTCGTCGCCGCGCTTCGCGAACGGGGGCGGTTCTGAGACGGGCGATCGAACCGGGTTCGGTGCCGTGGTGTCGAGGCTCGGGCGAGACGTCGGTCCCTGTCGCGTTCGGTCCGTCCCGACTCGATCGAGAGTCTACGATTTTCGTTCAACATGGCTGATCTGCTATCAGAATTGATAACTGCGACGAAGGTTCTATGACATGCCAGTAATCAGTAATTTTCACGGGGATGGATGAACAGACGCTCAGTTTCGTACGGAAGAGCTATCTCAGAAAGTTCGCCGCGGTGGTGCTCCTCACGCTCGCGGTCGTCGCGGGCGTGGGATTCTGGATTCAGGGCGAGGTGTCGGCCCAGCTCACCGACGAGAAGCACAACGAGGCGAAGACCATAACCGAGTTGTCGGCCGATCAACTACAGGAGTGGCAGAGCGAGCGAAAGCGAACGACGCGGTTGCTCTCGGAGGGAGTCGCGGTCCGTTCGGGTGACGCCGACCGAATTCGGTCGACGTTCGAGACCGAACTCGAAGCGCTACCGGACGAGGTACACGGCATCAGCTACCTCAACACGAGTTCCGGACGGGTCATCAGCGGGACCGAAGACGAACTGGTGGGCGCCGACCTCGCCGAGCGGGGCGTTCCGTGGCTGGCGAACGTCTCGGCCCTACAGAGCGCCGACGACGTGTTCGTGTCCGGTCCGTATCGGAGCCACAACGAGTCGACCATCGCGTTCGTCAGTCCGGTTCCGAACGCGCCCGACAGGGCGGTCCTGATCACCGTCGACCCCGGGCACGTCGCGGACCTGTTCAAGCGACCGTACGAGGGGAGCTTCACGCAGGTCGTCGACTCGGAGGGGACCGTCGTGTTCGCACAGCGGGAAGGCCGGATCCTCGATACGTACATGGGCAAAGACTCGATGGCGATGAAAAAGGGGCTCGGCGGGGAGTCCGGAGTAATGGACATGGGCCCGATGGAGGGCGTCATCGACTCGGACCACGTCATGGCGTTCGCCCCCGTCGAGGGGACCGACTGGGTCGTCCTGATGCACGTCCCGCAGTCGAGCGCCTACGCCCTCAAATCCCAGATAGAGCAGGCCATCGTGGCTCTCGTAGGCGTTTTCACCCTCGGGTTCGTCGTCGTTGGACTCACGATCGGTCGTCGAACCGCCGTCTCGCTCGACGACCTCTCGGGGAAGGCCAGCGCGATCGCCGACGGCGACCTCGACGTGGAGATCGACGAAACCGACCGCATCGACGAGGTCGGCGAGGTGATCGACGCGTTCGCGTCGATGAAGGCGTTCCTGAACACCGCCGCCGAGCAGACGAACGCGCTCGCCGCCCAGAACTTCGACGCGCCGGTGTTAGACGAGGACGTGCCCGGCGAGTTCGGGGAGTCGCTCGAGGAGATGAGCCGCGACCTCGAAACGCTCATCACCGACATCGAGCGAGCCCGCACCGAGGCACAGGAGGCCCAAGCGGAGGCCGAGGCGGTCAACGACGCGCTCGAACGGAAAGCCGTGGAGTTCCGCGACGTCATGGAGGAGGCGGCGGCGGGCGACCTCACTCGGCGGATGGACGCAGAAAGCCAGAGCGAGGCCATGAGCGACATCGCCGACTCGTTCAACGCCATGATGGACGATCTCGAGCGGACCATCGGTCGCATCCAGGAGTTCTCCGACGAGGTCGCCGACGCCAGCGAGGAGGCGAGCACCGCGAGCGAGGAGGTCGAGCGCGCGAGTCAGGAGGTCGCCGAATCCGTCGGCGAGATATCGAGCGGCGCGGTCGAGCAGTCCGAGCGGATCGACGAAGTCACCGGCGAGATGAGTACCCTCTCGGCGACCATCGAGGAGGTGGCCGCCTCCGCCGACGAGGTGTCGAGCCTCTCGGCGGAGGCCGCCGAGCGAGGCGCGACGGGTCGAGAGCTGTCCGACGAGGCCATAGAGGAGATGGATCGGATAGAGGAGACGACGACCGAGACCGTCGACACGGTCGAACGACTCGACGAGGAGGTGGCCAAGATCGGCGACATCGTCGAACTGATCGACGACATCGCCGAGCAGACGAACGTGCTCGCGCTCAACGCCTCGATCGAGGCCGCCCGCGCCGGCGAGGCCGGCGAGGGCTTCGCGGTCGTCGCCGAAGAGGTCAAGGACCTCGCCGCCGACACCCGCGACGCCACCCAGGAGATCACCGAACTCGTCGAACGAGTCCAACGCTCGACCGGGGAGACCGTCGAGGAGATGCAGGAGATGCGAGATCGGGTCGAAACCGGGATGGAAACCATCGACGAAGGACTGGGCACGCTCGACGAGGTGGTCCGAGCGGTCGAGGACGCCAACGACGGCGTCCAGGAGATCAGGGACGCGACCGAGGATCAGGCGACCTCGGCCGAGGAAGTCGTCGCGATGGCGAGCGAGGTCGCTTCGATCAGCGAGGAGACCTCCACGGAGGCCGAGAACGTCTCGGCGGCGGCCGAACAGCAGTCCTCGTCGCTGAGTCAGGTGACCGCCGAAGTCCGGACGCTTTCGGAGAAGTCCCTGGAGCTCGACTCGCTACTGGATAAGTTCGACGTGGCGACCGACGGGCGAGATCCGACGCACCCGACCGAGGACGGCCGGCCGGTCGCCACCGACGGCGACGGCGCGAGGTGATCCGGCGACCCGGCCAGTCGGACTTTGAGGGTGGCCGCCGAAGCCGCGCGTATGGCCGAGTCACCCGAGGTTCAGGCTGTCGAAACCGAAGACGAGTACATCCACGTCCGGTTTCGCGATCCCGAGGGGTTCAAGACGATCCGGACGCCCGACTGGGCGACGAACGCGGCCCAAGACGTCTCGGCGGGGGCGGAGGTCCGGACGGGCGAGGAGACGGGCGGCGACGACTGGAAGGTCCAGAGCGTCCTGATCGAGAAGCACGTCGGCGAGCGGAAGGCCCGCGAGCAGGCCCAGAAGATCGTCGAAAAGATAGAAAGCTGAGGCGGATCCATCAGACCTGCCGTCGGCGGGGTGTGTGATCCATCGAAGTCGGGGACTGATAAGTATATCTGGAATGTAAAATAAAGTTAGGTAACTATTTCGTGCTTTAAAATAACATGAGCAAGAGTGCCATCTTACTATTGATAATTTCACCCTCGATTTTATAAGTGGTGTGTCGAAGTTCTTTACATGAAGTTGGGGAATCGAACAGCGAGGCGACTTCAAAATATAGCGACAAACACAGTTATGCGAAGCTATCACTCGAACGCTCCTATCGACGCTGGCACACGGGCACCACAGAACGGCGCCGCTACGACCGAGACCGACGACTGCCAATCGACCTATGTCTGAATTACAACCGCTCGAAGTGGTCGGACTGATCGTCAGCGTGATCGGTCTGGTGCCGGTCGTCCTCCAGTACAGAGACGAGTCGAAGTGGTTCACGGTGGGCTACCTCCTCCTGGTCGTGGGGATGGTCGCGACGAATCTGGAGGCAATCGTCCTCGGGACGGTCTTGGACCTCGTCGAACACGGCGTCGGCGTCGGGGCCGCCGGGATCGCGTTCCTCTGGGCCGCGTACCTGCGCCGGAACGAAGTCATCGAAACGGAGGGATCGTGAGATGGTCGGACTCAATCCGGTCTTCGACGCGGTCGGTGCGCTCGGATTCGCCGGGGCGGTAGTCATCGGATTGTTGAACTACCGCGACAGCGAGACCGAGTCGGCGTTCTGGATGACGTTCGTCTTCGCCTCGGCGTTGGGTACTACGTGGACGGTCAGCTTGATGTTAGAGAAGGCGGGCATCTACACAGAAGTGTTCAACTTGGCGACCGCCCCGCTAATGACGGCGACGGTCGCCGTGTTCGCCATCGGCGGGACCGCGACGCTCGCGGTCGTCGAAGACATGAAAGACGTCGTCGCGGAGGCCGAACGGGAGCGCCGGGAGGCCGAGGAGGCCAAACAGCAGGCCGAGAAACAGCGCGAGGCCGCCAGACAGGCCAAACAACAGGCCGAAGAGGCCCGCCAGAACGCCAAGGAGCGCGAAGAGAAACTGGAATCGTTCACGGACGCGCTCGAACGGAAGGCCGCGGAGTTCGGCGGCGTCATGGAGAAGGCCGCAGACGGCGACCTGACACAACGGATGGACGCCGAGAGCCAGAGCGAGGCGATGGAACACATCGCCGAACAGTTCAACGAGATGATGGAGGACCTCGAGCAGACTATCGGCCGCATCAAGGCGTTCTCGGTCGAGGTAGCCAACGCCAGCGAGGAGGCGAGCGCCGGAGCCGAGGAGGTCGAAAACGCGAGTCAGGAGGTCGCCGAATCCACCGCGGACATCTCTGCGGGAGCGGTCGAGCAGTCAGAACACGTCGACGAGGTTACCAACGAGATGAGTACCCTCTCGGCGACCATCGAGGAGGTCGCGGCCTCAGCGAATCAGGTCGCTTCCCTCTCCGAACAGGCCGCCGAGAAGGGAGCGACCGGTCGGGAACTCTCCGACGAGGCGATGGACGAAATGGACCGCATCGAGGAGACCACGGTCGAGACCGTCGAGACCGTCGAGCAGTTGAGCGACGAGATGAATCAGATCGGTGAGATCGTGGACATGATCGACGACATCGCCGAGCAGACCAACGTGCTGGCACTCAACGCCTCGATCGAGGCCGCACGGGCGGGCGAAGCCGGTGAGGGGTTCGCGGTCGTCGCCAGCGAGGTGAAAGACCTCGCCGAGGACACCCGCGACGCCACCCAAGAGATCGGTGACCTGATAGACCGAGTACAAGAGTCGACTTCCGATACGGTCGAGGACATGCAAGAGATGCGCGACCGGGTGGACGCGGGGATGGAAACTATCGACGAGGGCCTCGGAACGCTCGAAGAAGTCGTCGAAGACGTCGAGAAGGCCAACGATGGCATCCAAGAGATCCACGAGGCCACCGAAGATCAGGCGACCACGACCGAGGAAGTCGTCTCGATGACGAGTGAAGTCGCCAGTATCAGCGAACAAACCTCCGCCGAGGCACAGAACGTGTCCGCGGCCGCAGAGGAGCAGACCGCCTCGCTGAGTCAGGTCACCGGCGAAGTCGAGACGCTCTCTGAGAAATCGCGTGAACTCGACACGCTCCTCGGGGAGTTCACAGTGGCGACCGGTGATCCCACCGTCCCATCAGACGAATCGGCCGCCGAGTCGGCCACTGAGACCGGCGACGATCGCCCGCTGGCCACTGACGGAAATGGGGTCGAGTCGGCCGAGGCCGAGGACCGATAAACAGGACGAGCCGCCGATACGGCACCCTTTGGCTCGCGGCGTCCGGGATTGATCCGCGGCTTCGGCGGGCGTTAACTCTCGGGGGTTGGTTCATCATCCAGACGGAGGATATCGCGATTCTGACGCCAAGAGCGCTCGGAGTAGCGGACCGTCGTCGACGCGTCCGCACTCGTCTCCGCCCGGGTCAGCTACGGAGGGTCCCGCCGTCGACCGGGAGCGACGCGCCGTTGACGAAGCTCGCCCGCTCGCTACAGAGGAACGCGACCGCATCGCCGAGTTCGTCGGGGTCGCCCACCCGATCCAGCGGGATGTCGGCCGCCCAGTCGGCGAGCCCCTCCTCGTAGCTGTCGTACTCGCCGCGCTCGACCCCCGCCTCGACGAGTTCGGCGATTCGGGGGGTCTCGTGAGCGCCCGGGAGCACCGCGTTGGCGCGCACCTCGGGCGCCCACTCGCGGGCTTGGGTCTTCATCAGGCCGATGACCGCGCGCCGGACCGCGTTCGAGAGCACGAGGCCGTCGATGGCCTCCCGGACGCTGGTCGAGGTGACGTTGACGATCGTGCCCGCGTCCGACTCGACGAGGTGCGGATGGGCGGCCTTCGTGAGTCGGACCACGCTCATCACCAGCAGGTCGAACGCCTCGTACCAGTCGCGCTCGGTGGTGTCGAGGAACCGTCCCGACGGCGGGCCCCCCGCGGAGGTGACGACGTGGTCGAGCCCGCCGAACTCCTCGACGGTCGCCTCGACCAGCGCCTCGACCTCGTCGGGATCGGTGATGTCGGTCCGGACCGCCACCACGTCGCCGTCGCCGGCCGCCTCGAGCTCCGCTTTCGCGTCGGCGAGTTGCTCCTCGCCGCGCGCACAGATCGCGACGTCCGCGCCTTCGGCGGCCAGCGCCGTCGCCGACGCCCGACCGAGACCGCTCGAACTCGCCGTTACCAGTGCCGAATCGCCCGCTAATCCGAACTCCATGCGAGTCAGTTCGGAACCCACCCCCAAAGCTCCCGGGGGCGTCCCGGTCGGTCGACCGCGCGCCGGCCGGCCCGGGTCACTCCGCGCGGTCGGCTTCCCGCGACTCCCGGACGGTCACCGTGCCGTCGGTCGTCACGCCGATCAGGAGATCCTCCAGAATCTGGCGGTTCTCGACCGCGTCGCCGGCCTCGTCGCTCACGCGTTTCATGAGTTCGGGGGCGGCGTGGTCGACCTTCACCCCGGCCTCGTCGCAGGCGTCGTACACCCGCGAAGGCACGTCGTAGAGGTCGGTGCCGGCCTCGACGACGACTCGGACCGGCGCGCGCAGGGCTTCGGCGAACGCGACGGTCTCGCCCGCTTTCCGGACGTTCTCGCGGGCGCTGGCTTCGATGCTCGAGACGTTCGCGCGCGAGGTGCCGAGCCGGTCGGCGATGGTCGCCTGCGCGACGTCGTGTTCGCGCAACGCCAGCACGACGGCCTGACGCTGAGTCAGCACGTTCGTCTCGGCGTCGAAGCCGGCCCGGTCGAGCAACTCTTCGGGATCCGGAACGTCGTTCACGGGGGACCCTCCGAGAGGCGTCGTCGGCTCATAGTAGCGTGTATGCACTCCGTGCGAAAAAACCCGCGGCGCGAGCCGTCGTTGGGACTGTCCACCCCGAGGCGCCCCGCGAGAGCGGGATCAGCTGCCCCAGAAGTTGTCGCGGCTCCCGAGTTGGGGACGGGACGGTCCGTCTTCGTCGTCGGTCTCGGTCTCGGCGTCGTCGGCCGCGTCGTCGACCTCGTCGGCGTCGGCCTCGTCGGCGTCGGCCTCCTCGTCCATCGGCAGGCGCTCGACGGGGTCGGCCTTCGCGTGACTGCCGTGGACGTTCGTGATCTCGACCTTCGCGCGGGCGTCGGGCAGAATGCCGTCGACCATCACGATGAAGCCGTCCTCGGTCCGGCCGACGCCGGCGCCGCTCTCGTGGATGTCCTCGACATCGACGACCACCTCCTCGCCCGGCTGGACCGGCGCGGTCTTGAGTTCGGAGATGGGCTGGCTGTAGTGTTGGCACCACTCGGCACCGCCCCGGTCGCCGTAGTGTTGACACCCCATACCCTCGATCCGCTCCTGAAAGCTCGGGCAGTCGTCGGCGAGTGGACAGTCCGGCATGGTCGTGGGTAGTCGCCCGGTGGCCTAAACGTTTACGTACAACCTTTTGCTGCGGGCGCGCCCCGAGAGGCGCGCCCTTGCAAAACGTTGATGAAAAGGCCGCTCGCTCCCTCCGGTCGCTCGCGGGACAACTGCTCGATGGCGTACTGCTACCGCACCGCGACTGCACCGCGGCCGCGACCGCGCCGCGATCGGACCGCGGGCCTACTCGCCGGCGATCAGTAGCGTCGTGCCGCCCTTGCGTTCGAGGTAGACGTCGCCGACGTCGGGGAACCACTCGGTGACGTACTCCTCGACGCGCGCGGTCTCGACGTCCGAGACGTCGAGCATCGTCCGGTCCGATCGGTCGGTCGCGCGGTCGCCGCGGATCAGCTCTGGAGTCATACGTCTAACTTATCTTGAACTGATATGAACGTCAGCCATCCGGAGTGAAAGTGAAACTACCTGACGGGACCGAGGTCGGGCGAGCGGCGGGGTCGGATACAGTGAGCCCCGAGTAGGTGAGTATCCCGAGCGCGACGAACGGGACGACGTGGAGCGCGAGGCTGATCGCGACCGCGAACGGGACCGCCGGAAACGATCCGAGGAGAAAGACGGCGATGATGACCGTCGGGATGGATGTGACCGAGAAGCCGACCAGCGTCTCGGGGTCGAACCGTGAGCCGGCCACTCTCGGGGACGCACGACCGCCACGGCCGTCCCCCGACCCGTTCGCGTGACGAGGGGCTCAGCCGTACAGCAGTTGTTCGATCTGGGTCCGGCGCCGATCGAGGTCGAACCGGGGCTCGACGTCGGGGTCGGCCGCGAGCCGGTCGACCACGAGCAGGGGGTCGGTGCCCGCGCGCTCGACCCGCTCTAGGAGGGCTCCGATCTCGCTCCGGTAGAGCGCCAGCGAATCGAGTAGCCCGATCGCGAGCGCCATCGTCGCGCCCGCCTCGCCGTCGGGGACGGCGTCGCTGATTCCCGCGAAGTCCGGCAGGTCTGCCGGGGCGTCCTCGACCGGGGCGAGGTCGAGACACCGCGGACAGATCGCCACGCGCTCGGCGTCGTCGGGCAGATGCTCCCGGAGGTCGGTCGGGACCGCGAACGCGAGGCGCTCGATACCGCAGTTCGGACAGGTCATATCGGAGCGTCGGCGAGCGAGGTGAAAAGCGTGGTCGAAAGCGGGGCACAATACCGCAGATCAGCGAGCGAAGCGAGCGGACCGAGGAACCCCCGAAGGGGGTGACGACGGTTTTTGATCGAGCGTTTGCGAGGGCGGCCCACGAGCGCGCCGCCCTCGCAAACGGTCGTTAGTCGTCGGCGGTGACGACTTCCTCGTCCTCGGCGGCTTCGGCCGCGGCGGCGGCGCGCTCTTCTTTCTCTTCTTCTTCTTTCTTGCCCTTGATCTTCTTGAGCCGGAAGATCTCCTCGCGCTCTTGCTCTTCGAGCTTCTGCTCGATGTACTCTTTGTTGTCGTTGAGATCGGGCAAGAGCTTGAACTCCAGGGCGTTCACGCGGCGCTTGGTCGTCTCGATCTCGGTCAGCATCTTCTTCATCGCGGTCTCGACCTCCGCGGCGAGGATGATGCTCTCTAAGAGCTCCTCGTAGGCCTCGGCGGCCTCGTCGATCCGGGCGCTCGTTCCTAAGACGCCGTATCCGCGCTCGTCGAGGCCCTTCCGGACCTTGCTCGACTCGATCTGGGGCACGACGACGCCCATGATGTTTTTCGACTCGGTGGTGATCTCGGGGTGTTCTTTCAGCGCGGCCGCGGCGCCTCGAACCGCCACGTCGCCTTCCATGGCCCGGGCCATGTTGATCTTCTGCTGGGCGAGTTCGTAGTCGTCCTCGAGGTCGGCGCGCACGTCCTGGGCCTGATCGAGGATGTCCATGAACTCCATGATGAGACCGTCACGCTTCTTTTCGAGCGTGTCGTGACCCCGCTCGGAGAGCTCGATGCGATCCTCGATCTGCATCAGGTTCTTCCGAGTGGGTTTGACGTCCTTGGCCATCTTGAGGGACGTTTGTTGTTCGAAGGGGTTAACCTTTTTCAGTCGGCGACGGTCGGCGTCGACCGTCGAGCACCCACGCGTACAGCAGCAAGCCCTGCACCACGAAGAGGTTCGTGACGGCGAAGAACGTCGCCTCCTCGACCGGCAGTCCCGCCAGATTCCAGCCGGTAGTGTACGCGGGCGCGAGCTCCCAGATGCCGTATCGGAGCGCGAGCCAATCGGCGGCCCAGAGGTACGCAGTCGGGGCGCCGACGCCGATCGCGAGCGTCCGTCGCCGCCGCCAGAGGTACGGCCAACCAAAGCCCCACTGGAGCGCGAGCACCGGTCCGGCCCACGCCAGAATGGCGCCGAGATACAGCGTCGCCGGGCGCGCGAGGAGCCCGAGGCCGACGCCGCCGATCCCGAGTCCCGCCGCGGCGCCCGCGATCCGCGCCCGGCGGGTCACCGAGAGCGACTCCGAACCGGCTTTCGGCGGCCGCTTCAGGTAGTGGAGCCACAGGGCGACGAGGATCGGTTGGATCAGGATGAAGAGGTACTCTTCGAGCGGCGCGTTCCAGATCCGAACCGCGACGGCGCCGGTCCCGTACCGCCAGACGCCGACCTCGATGAGGTAGTTGTCCCACGGAATCGTGTACGCCAGCGCGACGACCGAGACGACGACCACGCCCGACGGACGGACGTCGCTCGATCCGGCCCGCCGTCGAACCGACGAGATCGCCGACAGGACGAGCAACGCGGGGACCAGCAAGGCGACGTGAAACTGGAAGTAGGTGATCGTGCTCATGGAATCGAACGCGCGAATCGGTCCGTCGGTCCTCCGAACCCGAGTGGGTCGGGCGCGGTCCCCGGCCTCACGCGGGCGAGCGAAGCGAGCGACCGCGAGCCTCACGCGGCCGCGGGTTCGGGGTCGCCGCCGGCCGCGGCGGCGTCGTCGATGGCCTTGCGGCTCGACAGCAGGATGAAGCCGAAGCCGACCTTGGCGACCAGATCGAGAACCATGAAGCCAGCCGTTTCGAGGCCGAGTCCGATCACGCCGAGTCCCTCCGTGCCGACCAGCCACCAGACGGGATACACCGCCCACACCACGACGACGAGATTCCGGAGCCGAGTGAACGTCGACTGGGCCTCGGCCGACACCTCCGAGGCCTGCGAGCTCAGCGTGCCGAACAGGAAGTACAGCAACACCACGAGGAAGCCGGTGCTGACGCCCCACCAGATCAGGCGTCGAGCGCCCTCGCCCAGCGCGCCGGTTCCGGCGGCCAGCGTCGCGACCGCGCCGGTCGCGATCATCAGCATGTCGAGACCGACCAGCGTGCCGAGCTGGTTGCGGTTCGCTCGGGCCAACAGCCCGAGGTCGACGAGCAACAGCGGCGTGGTGAAAAACCAGTCGGTGTACCGCGCCCAGTAGATGTCGAGGGTCTCGCCCGCCAGTTCGACGGTCGTCAGCCCGAACCCGAGCGCCATCGCGAGGTAGTTCACGAACGCGATGGCGGTGATGAATATCGTGACGATGTAAAACTCCTGTCGTCGCTGGTCGCGTTCGTTCCAGCCCCTCGCGATGAAGTACACCATCCCGAGGAACATACCGGCGGTCCCGAGCCAGAGCCAAATCGATTCGCTACCTGGTTGTGGCATAGCACTTAGTAAATAATGCTGAAGGATAGAAAGCGACGTACCACACTAGTGTGGTATCGGGTCGAGGTCGGGGCGGTCTTCGAGAAACGCTCCGAGGACCTTTCGCTGTGCCGCGAGCAGGTGCTGGTGGAACGTCGACCGGGAGATGCCCATCGAGTCGGCCAGATCGTCGCCGGTCACCCGGTGGGGCCGCTCGAAGAACCCGCCGAAGTACGCCTTCTGGAGCGCGGTCAGTTGGCGGTCCGTGAGCCGGTCGCGGACGTCGCGGACGAACCCCCGCCCCGAGCGGTCCGACCGCTCGCGACGCCGAAACCGCGTGAGTTCGACGCCGTCGTAACGGTCCTCGAAGGCGTCGACGGCCGATCGGGCCACGGGTTCGCCGGGCGCCTCGAACCGATAGGCGACGCGCTCGTCGGTGGCGTCGAGGTCGGTCAGCCGAACGCCCAGATCCCCGAGTCGGCCGACGACGGTGTCCGCCGAGAGCGAGACCTCCGTCAGCGACCACTCGGGATCGGTGCTGACCGCGGTGATCGCCCGCACCGACGAGTCTTCGTCGACGTCCGACGACACCGCGCCGTCTGCTCCCAGAAAGAGCACGACGGTCCCGTCGGATCGGCGATTCACGCCCTCGAACTCGAACCGGCTACCGGCGGCCGCGGCGAGTTCGGTGAGGGGCGCGTTCGGATCCGAGACGGTCACTTCGACGGCCACGACCTCGTCTGCCGCCACCATTCGCTTGCTCTCGATGGCGTTGATCGCGTTGCCGGTCGCCCGCCCGACCGACGCGAGCAGGGTCGCGTCGTGGGCGTCGAACGCGTTCGAGTCGGCCCCGTACACCGTCAACACTCCGTACGTCGTCTCGCGGTAGGCGAGCGGCACCGCGATCGTCGAGCAGTCGGCCGGGTCTGAGTCCGGCGAGGCGGCCGACCCCTCGCCCGACTCGGCCGTCCCGGTTCGGACCGCACGCGCGGCCGGCGCGGCGGACGAGAGGTCGACCGACCGATCGCCGAGCGAGCGGTCGACATCGCCCGCTCGGGCGCGCGTGGTAACCTCGTCGCGAGTCCGGTCGACCCGCCCCACCCACGCGGCCGCGTATCCGGGGGTCGCCGCGACCCGCTCGCAGACCCGACGTTCGACCGCTCGACGCGACGACGCCTCGACTAACACCCGGGTCACGTCCTCGACCAGCCCCTCGACCCGGTCGAGGACGTGTTCGACCGTCCGTCGCTCGGCGCGGCACTCCTCGGCCCACCGGCGCGCGGCGGTCGCGGCGCGTCGACGCCGGGTCACGTCCGTCTGGAACCCGATGTAGTGAGTGACGGTTCCCGAGCCGTCCCGGATCGGGGCGACGTCCACGCGGTTCCAGAACGGCTCGCCGTTCCGACGGTAGTTCCGGAGTTCGACCGAGACGGGCTCGGCCCCATCGATGCCCGCCCGGAGCTCTCGAACCGCCTCGGGGTCGGTGTCGGGCCCCTGCAGGAACCGGCAGTTTCGCCCCAGCACCTGCTCGGTTGAGTAGCCGGTCAGCCGCTCGAACGCCTCGTTGACGTAGACGAGCGGCTCGTCGGGCTGTGTCGCGTCGGCGACCGTGATGCCGACGGGCGCTTCGTCCATCGCGCGCTCTTTCATCGTCTCGGAGATGCCCACGCGAGCCTCGTCGCCGAGACAGTTCGCGAGCCGGCGACACAGCCGATCGACGCCGCCGTCATGGGTCGGAACGAACGCGCCGGCGGCGTCGAGCACCGCCGCCGCGAGCGCGGGATCGTCGGCGTCCGAGAACACGACGACCGGGAGGTCGCGCTCGCGCCGGAGCCGACGTAGAAGGTCGAGGCCGTTTCCCTCGCCGAGTCGGAACTCGGTGACGACGCAGTCGGGGTCGCGCTCGCGGACCGCCCGGATCGCGGCGTCCGCCGACGCGACGACGGTCACTGCCGCGCCCGCGGCCGCCAGCCCGTCGGCGACGTCGGCCGCGGTGTCGGCCGCCGAGGCGACGTACACCACGTCTGCCCCGTCCACGCCACGCGTTGTCATACGCTAGCGTAGGACTCCTGACGTATGAACATCGGGGACGCCCGCCGGCCCGGCACCACCGCTTTCGGCGAGCGGTCGAAAAGAGATCGGTCGTCAGTCCGCCGCGACTTCTTCTGCCGTCTCGGTCTCGTCGTCCTCGGGGTAGTAGCGCTCGATGAACTCCTCGTCGATGCGGTTGAGCTCCTCTTCGGGAAGCATCCCGAGCAGGTCCCAGCCGAGGTCGAGCGTGTCGTCGATGTCCCGGTTGGTGTCGAAGCCCTGCTGGACGAACTCCGTCTCGAAGGCGTCGGCGAAGTCGAGGTACTTGTTGTCGCGGTCCGAGAGCGCCTCGCGACCGACGATGTTCACGAGGTCACGCAGGTCCTCGCCTTCCGCGTACGCCGCGTACATCTGGTCGGAGACGTCGGCGTGGTCCTCGCGGGTGAACCCCTCGCCGATGCCGTCGTCCATCAGCCGCGAGAGGCTCGGTAGCACGTTGATCGGCGGCTCGATGCCCTGACTGTTGAGGTCCCGGTCGATGTAGATCTGGCCCTCGGTGATGTAGCCGGTGAGGTCCGGGATCGGGTGGGTGTCGTCGTCGCCGGGCATCGTGAGGATCGGGATCTGGGTGACCGACCCCTCGCGGCCCTCGATGCGGCCGGCCCGCTCGTAGAGCTGGGCGAGGTCGGTGTACATGTAGCCGGGGTAGCCACGGCGACCCGGCACCTCCTCGCGGGCCGCGCCGATCTCGCGGAGCGCCTCGCAGTAGTTGGTCATGTCCGTCAGGATCACCAGTACGTGGTAGTCCTTCTCGAACGCGAGGTACTCGGCGGTCGTGAGCGCCATCCGCGGGGTGACCGTCCGCTCGACCGCGGGGTCGTCGGCGAGGTTCATGAAGACGACCGAGCGTTCGAGCGCGCCCGTGCGCTCGAAGTCGTCCATGAACTCGTTTGCCTCCTCCTGAGTGATGCCCATCGCGCCGAAGATGACCGCGAACTCCGAGCCCTCCTCGTCGTCGCCGTCCGCCTCTTCCTCCGGGACGGTCGCCTGTCGGGCGATCTGGAGCGCGAGGTCGTTGTGGGGCAGTCCCGAGCCCGAGAAGATCGGGAGCTTCTGGCCCCGGATCAGGGTGTTCATGCCGTCGATGGCGGAGACGCCGGTCTGGATGAACTCCTGGGGGTACTCGCGGGCGTAGGGGTTGATCGCCGCGCCGACGATGTCGTGGCGGTCGTCGGGCACGATCTCGGGGCCGCCGTCGATCGGCTGGCCCGTCCCGTCGAGGACGCGCCCGAGCAGGTCTTCTGTGACCGGCATCTTCATCGTCTCGCCGAGGAACCGGACCGAGGCGTTGCGGTCGATGCCCTCGGTGCCCTCGAACACCTGGATCGCGACGAGACCGTCGCTGGATTCGAGCACCTGTCCGCGGAGCGTCTCGCCCTGTTCGGTCTCGATCTCGACGATCTCGTCGTATCCGATGGACTCGTCAACTTCGGCGAACACCAGCGGGCCGCTGATTTCGGTGATAGTTTGGTATTCTTTCATGGTTCAGTATTTGGCGCGGAGCTGGTCCGCGATGTCGTCTTCGAGGTCGGAGATGTACTCCTCCCAGTCGTCCTGCACGCCCATGCGGTTGAGCCGCGGGACGGCGTCGATGTCCTGGATCTCCTCGACCGGGACGCCGGCGTCGAGCGCGTCGAACGCCTCGTCGTTGAACGTCTCGATGGCGCCGAGCATGGCGTAGGTCTTCTCCGGGGAGCAGTAGGTGTCGACGTCGTGGAACGCGTTCTGCTGGAGCCACGACTCCCGGATGTAGCGGGCGACTTCGAGCGTGAGCTGCTGGTCTTCGGGCAGGGCGTCCTTGCCGACGAGCTGGACGATCTCTTGAAGCTCGCCCTCCTCGTCGAGCACGTCGACGGCCCACTGACGCCGATCGGGGAAGTTTTCGTCGACGTTCTCCTTGTACCACGGGTCGAGCTGGTCGGTGTACAGCGAGTACGACTCGTCCCAGTTGATCGAGGGGAAGTGACGACGCTCCGCGAGGTCGGCGTCGAGCGCCCAGAAACACTTCACGATACGCAGGGTGTTCTGGGTGACCGGCTCGGAGAAGTCGCCGCCGGGCGGGCTGACCGCGCCGATCGCCGAGACCGACCCCTCGGTTCCGTTGATGTTCTGGAAGTAGCCGGCGCGCTCGTAGAACTCCGAGAGGCGCGCGGCCAGATACGCCGGGTACCCCTCCTCGCCGGGCATCTCTTCGAGCCGGGAGGAGATCTCGCGCATGGCCTCGGCCCACCGGGAGGTGGAGTCGGCCATCAGCGCCACGTCGTACCCCATGTCGCGGTAGTACTCCGCGATGGTGATACCGGTGTACACGCAGGACTCACGGGCCGCGACCGGCATGTTCGAGGTGTTGGCGATGAGGCAGGTCCGAGACATCAGCGGCTTGCCGGTCACCGGATCCTCCAGTTCGGGGAAGTCGTCGATGACCTCGGTCATCTCGTTGCCGCGCTCGCCACAGCCGACGTAGACGACGATGTCGGCGTCGGCCCACTTCGCGAGCTGGTGCTGGGTGACGGTCTTGCCCGAGCCGAACGGGCCGGGAATCGCGGCCGTGCCGCCCTTCGCGATGGGGAACAGGCCGTCGAGGATGCGCTGGCCGGAGACGAGCGGCTCGGTCGGCGTCTCCTTGCGGGCCGCGGGGCGGGCCTCGCGGACCGGCCACTCCTGGTGCATCTGGATCTCCTCGCCGTTGTCGAGTTCGACGACCGTCTGCTCGACGGTGTAGTTGCCGCTCTCGATCGCGACGACGTCGCCGCCCTCGTAGTCGGGCGGGACCATCACCTTGTGGTCGATGCTCTCGGTCTCGGGGACCGTCCCGACGATGTCGCCGGGTTCGACGTGGTCGCCCTCGTCGACCTCGGGCTCGAACGCCCAGGTCTTTTCGAGGTCGATGCCGGGCGCGTCGACCCCACGGTCGAGGAACGCGCCCATCTTGTCTTCGAGGACCGCCAGCGGGCGCTGGACGCCGTCGTAGATGGAGTCCAGCATTCCGGGGCCGAGGTCGACCGAGAGGGGTTCGCCCGTGTTCTCGACCGGCTCGCCCGGCGCCACGCTCGACGTCTCCTCGTACACCTGAATCGTCGACAGGTTGCCTTCGATCTCGATGACCTCGCCCATCAGCCCTTCTTCGCCGACGTACACGACGTCGTTCATCCGGGCCCCGAGGTCAGTGGCGGTCACGACCGGTCCACTTACGCTCTCGATGACGCCGTCCTCGCGGACGGTGTCGGTTTCGGTTGCTTGGCTCATTCGTTGTCACCGTTTTCGTCTTCGTCCATAAGGTCGATACCGATTGCGCGCTTGATCTTCTCGCGGAGTCCGCCGCTGCCCGCGCCGCCGCCGATCGAGACCATCGTCGGTTCGACGCTCGTCTCGACCTCGTTGCGGACCTGCCGCGACAGGCGATCGAGGTCCTCGTCGTGCATCACGACGATACCGATCTCCTCGTCGTCGAGGACGCGGTTCACCGCGTCGTCGAGCTCCTCGTCTTTCCGGTCGTCCGGAACGTTCTCGAACTTTCGAACGCCGGCGAGCCGGAATCCGGTGGTGAACTCCGGGCTGCCGACGACCGCGATCTCCTGGCTCATAGTATCACCAGTTCGTCTTCGATCTCCGTCTCGGTCAGGCCCGCCTCGCGGCCGCGAGCGATGGCGCGGATGTTCTCGACCTCGCGCTCTTTGGCGAGGATGTACGCGAGGACCGGACAGACCGACAGCGGGAATACGTGCGAAAGGTGGTTCGAGTACTCTAGCAGTGCAGCGTCTAGTGCGTGTTCGAACCCGATGAGGCTGTCGGCTCGTTCGAGCTCGTTCAGCGCATCCGAGAGGTCGTCGCCGTAGCTGCTGTCACGGACGAACGTGACGAGTTCGTCGACGTTCCCCGACAGTTGGGCCACGTCCGACGCGTCGAACAGGTCGCCGCCCTCGATGAAGTAGTCCTCGGGGTCGATCTCGGCCCCGCTCCGGGCGATCCGGAGCGCGTTACGGACGTTCCGGAAGTCGATCTCGGCCTGCAGGAACTCGGCGTACAGCTGGGTCGCGCGGTTCCCGGACTTGGTGGCGCCCTCGATCAAACCCTCGTAGTACGTGCGGTCGGCGGCGTTTTCGAGCGGGATCAACACGCCCGACTCCTCGTAGTCCTCGAACGCGGCGGCGAGCGGCTCGCCGTAGCGCGTGCCGTCGAGCAGTTCGACGGCGTCCTCGATGGAGCCGGCCTCCGCGAGCCGGTCGAGGAACTGCCGGTCGAACTCGCCGGCGTAAGTGAAGTCCTCGGCGATGGTCTCGCTGTCGGCGCCCGAGTAGATCCCCCGGAGCGCGGTCTTGACGTTCCAGGCGTCGAACTTCCGGAGGTACCGGGCGATGAGGGTGTAGAGCCGGCCCTCGGCCCAGTCGAGCAGGTCCTCGAAGTGCTTGGCGAGGTTGCGGTTGAGCGCGTACTCGATCAGATCGACGCCGTCGTACCGAGAGCCAAGCGCGTTGATCTCGTCTTCGTACTCCGTCTCCTCCATGTACCGCGCGATCTCGCCGGGGCCCATCCGGATGAGCTTCCGGTAGTCCTCCTCGGCGAACAGCTTCGCTCGCCGGGCTCGGACCCGGGCCGAGACGTACTCGTAGTTCGAGGGACCGCCCGTCTTTTCTACGCTCATTGCTCGAAGAGACGGCCGCTGATGTCTTGGAGGTTGTCCTCCCAGACGCTTTCCAACACCGAGTCGAAGGTGTTGTTCACGCGGAGTCGAGACTCCTGGCTCTCGACGACGACGCCGCCGAGGCAGTCGTACTCGCCGGCGTACTCGTAGCCGTCGTAGTCGGCGACGATGTCGGTGAGCAGTTCGTCGTCGTCGGGCTTGCCGTACACCCGAACCGTCGCACCGTCGTCGAACTCCTCGGCCGCCGCGTCGAGGAGTTCGCGGGTGAGCGCCTCTCGGTCGTCGCCGCCGAGAGTTGCGAGTCGCTCTTCGACGCTCTCGCGGACGTCCTGCAGGACGTCTCGGCGGGCTTCGAGGCGCTTTTGCTTGGCCTCCAGCTTGGCGCTGGAGAGTTTCTGCTCGCGCTCCTGGGCGATCGTCTGTTCGGTTTCGCGTTCTTGCTCCGCGAGTATCTCCTCGGCGTCGGCTTCGGCCTCGGAGACGATTTCGGCGGCGCGTTCGTCGCCCTCCGAACGAATCTCCTTCGCGCGCTCGCGGGCTTCGTTTCGAATATCCTCAACTACCGTGTCCAGACTCATTGATGAAGAGGGGAAAGGGTGCGTTTAACCGACGATGAAGACGACGACCAGCGCGAGGATCACGAGCGTCTCGGGCAGGACCGTCATGATGAGGCCCGTCCCGAAGAGGCTCTCGTCCTCGGCGATGGCGCCGATGGCCGCACTACCGATACCGCGCTCTGCGTACCCCGCGGCCAGCGCCGCGAGACCGACCGACAACGCGGCGGCGGCTTCGGCCGTAAACGCCGGGCCGCCGCTGGCGGCGCCGTCTTGAGCGAGCAGTACACTGCTTTCCACGAACGCGAGTACAAATTCGTACATAGGGTTTTGTCTCCGTTTGCTCTCGTAACCGGACAGTCGTATTTGCCGTCACTGCCATCATAAAGCTTCCCAAAAGAGTTGACGAGCGGGGGCGTCTCGGCCCTTGAGCCGGTTTTGTGATACCAAATGACAATGGAAAAGACACGGGGGGAACCGCCAACGCAGAGTCGATCGGAGAGCGGCGGGGGAGTCAGTCCTGCGTGGTGTACGTCCGTTCGTACCCGAACGGCTCGTACTCGTCGCCGCCACCCTCGTAGAACTTCCCGAAGAACTCGACGTACTCGAGACGCACCGCCTGCAGTCCGGCGCTGGTGATCCCGAGCGCCAGCACCAGCAGGTGGCCGACGACGAGCACGACCAGCCCGCCGAGCACGCCGGCGATGCCCGAGTGCATCAGGCCGGGGAACATGATGGAGGCCGCCTCGTAGTGGTCGAGGACGTACTGCGGACCGTAGTCGATCATGAAGTGCCACTCGGCGCCCTCCCCGTGGTCCACGGAGTACACGCCGAAGAACAGGAGGTTGACCACGAAGGCCATCCCCGCCTTGGCGAGCAACACCGCGGCGATCCGGGTGTACGACAGCGCGTCCGAGAGGACGCTCAGGCTTTCGAGCGCGCCGATGACGATACCGGGTCCGCCGAAGTGCTTGAACTCGCCGGCGACGTAGAGCACGAAGCCGACCGCGCCGATGGCGAGTCCGACGGTCCCGATCGCGGGCGAGAAGCCCCCGAAGCCGAGCGCGAACGGTTCGCCGTCGAAGACGGTGAACAGGAAGCCCGGCTTCATCGTCTCGGCCTGCGTGCTGAAGATCCACGTCCAGATGCCCGCGAACAGCAGGACCCACGAGCCGCTCTCGAGGACGGCGTCGGTGACGCTGTGTTGTAGGTTCTCGACGAAGTCGAGAACGTATCCGACGGTCATGTGGAGCAGGCCGACCAGGATCGAGACGACCATCCACGTCAGCGCGAACTCGCCCTCGATCGGCTGGAGTCCCTTCTTCATGGGCGGGTGGCCGCCCCAGACGAGTTCGCCGAGCTGGTGGAGGCCGAATATCTCGCCGTAGAGGACGCCGAACAGCGCGGTGAACCCGCCGGCCCATATCGCGATGCCGCCGAGGCTCTTGAGCGCCGCGCTGTCGAAACTGCGGTACAGCCAATAGCCCATCCCCATGTACAGGAGTCCGTAGCCGAGGTCACCGATCATGAACCCGAAGAACGCGGGGAACGTCAGGAACAGCAGCGCCGTCGGGTCGAACTCGGAGTACTTGGGGCGGTTGATCGTCTCGACGAGCAGTTCGAACGGCTTGAACGCGCCGGGGTTGTCCTGGACGACCGGCGGCTGGTCGTCGCCCATCGTGACCTGTCCGCCGTCGGCCGCCACGTCCTCGTCGGCGATCTCCTCGCGGGCGGGCTCGTCGCGCTCGACTTCTTCGGTGTCGTGGGCGTTGCCGTGGCGGTCGTAAGCGGCGCGTTCGAGCTCGTCGACCTCGACGCGGTCGCCGACTCGATCGCCGAGCGCGCTCGCGAGCTGGGTGTACCGGTCGGTCGGGATCCAGCCCTCCGCGACGAACGCGTTCTCGGTGGTCGCGAAGTTGAGCGGCGCCTCGGCCTTCTGGACGTCGATAGAGAGCTTCTCCTCGGCGGCCAGCAGGAAGCCGGCGGTGTCGAGGCGGAGGTTCTCGAGTTCGCTCTCGACGCTTTCGAGCTCGGTTTCGAGCTTCTGGCGCTCGTGTTCGAGCTCCTCGACGTACTCCTCGGGGCTCCCCTCGGCGTCCGGGACCGCGAGTAGCGCGAAGTCGACGCCGACCAGCGCCTCGTCGAGCGCGTCGTCGCCCGCGTCCGACTCGGGGTAGGCGAACACCGCGATCGTGTCCGACCCCGCGAACACGTCGAACTCACGCACGTTCTCGTCGGCTTCGAGCGCGAGACGGACCTCGTCGGCGTCGCCCTCGCCGACCGCGACCTGAACGGCATCGTAGCCCGAAAGCAGGTCGAGATCGATACCGAGGTCCGCGAACGGCGCCATCGAGTCGATACGCTCCTCGACTTCCCGGAGCTGGGTTTCGAGCTCGCTCCGTCGGTCGTCGAGTTCGTTCACCTCTGTGCGGACCGATTCGAGTTCGTCTTCGAGGGCCTCGTCGGTGACGATGCGGCTCGGTCCGGCGTCGGCCTCGTCGAGGTCGAGCATGCTCTCGAGCGATCGGACGGTGACGAGCTTGTCCGACGCCTCGTCGGCGCCCTCGATCGGCGCGCCGGGCTCGAACCCCTCCCACGAGCCGTCGTAGTCCGAGAGATGCACCAGATTCAGCTCGTGGACGGTCTCGATGACGTCGTCCATGACGGCGCGCGAGCCCGTCACGGACACCTTGCTCATTCGTTCAGGTCTGAGCATGCACCGCCTCCTCGAACAGGTCGACGACGTAGTCGGTTACTTCCTCCTCGTTCTCTCGGGCGTGGGTTTCGAGCTCCTCGCGCTCGGCCTCGCCCTCGGCGAGGATGTCTTCGCGCTCGGCCTCGATTTCCTCGCGAGCCTCGGCGACCCGCTCCTCGTGGAGCTCGGACGCCTCTTCGTCGGCTTCGCGGCGGATCTCCTCTGCTTCCTCGCGTGCTTCGGAGATGCGCTCGTCGCGGGCCTCCTCGGCCTCGGCGACGATTTCGTCGGCCTCCGTCTCGGCCTCCTTGATTCGTTCGAGAACCTCTGGCCTCGGCATACTAATCACGCGAAAGTTGCGGGAGCGCCTATAAACTACTTGCGGAACGACCTACGGTCCTTTGGCGCGACCCCGTGAGCGAAGCGAACGCGGGGTCCTCGGAGCCGGCCGCCTCGTCGGTCGGGTGTGCGATCACGAGCGCGTTCTGCGGAAAGCGCCGGCGTGCGCTCGTCGGTTTCACCCGCGCGAAATGGCAGGATTATTTGTCGAGCGGCACAAAAATAGTGCCAATGGGTATCCTCGAAGACAAGAGCCGGGCGCGGCTGTTCTACAAGTACCTCTCGAAGGTGTACGACAGCGTCAACCCGTTCATCTGGAACGAGGAGATGCGTGCCGAGGCGCTGGCGATGCTCGACATCGAGGCCGACGACCGGGTCCTCGACGTGGGCTGTGGCACCGGCTTCGGCACCGAGGGACTGCTCGAACACACAGAGAACGTCCACGGGCTCGACCAGAGCGTCCACCAGATGGAGAAGGCGTGGGACAAGTTCGGCAAGCACGACCCGGTGAGCTTCTACCGAGGCGACGCCGAGCGGCTCCCGTTCCGCGACGACAGCTTCGACGTGGTGTGGTCGTCGGGCTCGATCGAGTACTGGCCCAACCCGGTGCTCGCACTGCGGGACATCCGCCGAGTCGCAAAGCCCGGCGGACAGGTGCTCGTGGTCGGGCCGAACTACCCGGAATCGACGGTGATGCAGAAGGTCGCCGACGCGATCATGCTGTTCTACGACCGCGAGGAGGCCGATCGGATGTTCCGCGATGCGGGGTACGTCGACATCGAGCACCGCGAGATGGGGCCCTCGTACGATCCCGACGTCGCGATCACCACCGTCGCTCGCGTCCCCGAAGAGTAGGTCAGCGATCGACCGGAGCGACCGGAGATGCGAGCGAACGCAGTAGGGGAGCGTCGTTTTTGATCCAGCTTTTTGCGAGGAGCGGCGTCCGCGGCGAGCGCCGCGAGCGTGGACGCTCGACGAAGTAAAAGGGTGGTCGAGCACCGCGAGATGGGGCCCTCGTACGATCCCAACGTCGCGATCACCACCGTCGCTCGCGTCCCCGAAGAGGAGCTACGCCCTCGCCGACGCCTCCGCGACGACTACACCTTCGACGAGGAATTCGACCGCGACGCGTTCGCCGGGCGCTATCGTCGGCGCGTTCGTCCCGGCGATTCGGAGGCTCGCACGCTCGCCGACCGACCACCGGGGGTCGGCGGCGGGGTTGAACGGGCCGGTCGGCCCGGAGACGAACCCGCGCGCCGAGAAGAACGGGACCGGCGGCTGGCGGTCGAGGGGGTCGCCGTCGATCAGAATCCGGACGGACAGCGCTCGCACGTCGAGGGCCTCGCCAGCGCGGTGAACGAGCGCGAGCCGGTCGGCGCCCGCGTCGACGCGTAGATCGACGGCCGCCGTCGGGCGGTCGGTCGGGAGCGTGGTCCCGAGCGCCGCGGTCCCGACGGCGGCGGCGAGGACGACCGTCACGACGAGCAGGCAGACGACGCCCAAGACGGGGGAGACGGCGCGGGGGGACACGCCGCCAACTGGTCCCGGCTTCCGTCTTCAACCTTCGGCCGAGCGGATGTCGACCGGTGTCGCGGTCACGTTGACCGTCGTCCCGTCGTGGGTCGCGCTCACGCGGAACTGCTCGTCGGGGCCGAGCGTCCACAGGACGCCGTCTGAGCCCGTAGCCCCGACGGGTTCGCCGTCGACTGTGATCGTCCCGTCGAGGGGCGCGCCGGTCTCGTTCGCGAGATGTGCCCGAAGCGGACCGCCGGGGTAGGTGCGGTTGACGGTGAGCGTGACGTTCTCCGTGCCGAACGCGTTCGCGGCGGTGTTCCGGACGCCCGGTCCCGGCGGAAGGGTCCGCTGGCCTTCGAGGCGCTTGTACTGGATCTCCTTGAATATCTCACCCGTCCCGGCGTCGAGCGAGGCCGTGAAGTTGCCGTGGTTGTGGTTCACGGTCACGTCGTAGACATCGGTCGGACTGTACTGGGAACTGCTCCCGCCGGCGGTGTTGTTCCGGACCCAGGGGTACTGGTCGAGGACGAGGTTGAACGCCCGTCCGACGGTCAGCGACTCGGTCGTCCCCGAGTCGCGCCGGTCGGGGCGGGCGATCTCACGGACGTACTCGCCGTCGCGAATCGCCGAGAGCGCGACGCCGCGTCCGGCCGTGCTGACGTGGACGCGGATCGGATCGCGCGTCCCCCGGAGCGATTTCGAGATCCGGTCTCGGACCGGCCCTTCGACGAGCATGAGCCGCACCTGCACCGACGTGTCGACGTTCAGCATTCCGAAGTCGGGGAGCTTCTGTGCCCGCGTCTGGAGTTCCCGTACGGTGTGGCGGACGTGCTCGGCTTCGGCGTCGATGCGACCGAGCGTCCGGAGGTACGCCGTGGCCGACAGCGATCCGTTCGAGAACGCCTCGGTCGCGCGCTGTTCGGCCGACCGTAGTGAGATGACGTGATTCTCTATCCGATACCGGTACCGCGTCAGAATCTGTTTCCGCCGGCGGTCGCTTCCGGCCGCGGCCAGTTTCTCGTCGAGCGCGCCGACGCTGAGCGCCGTCTCGGCGCTCGCCCGATCGGCCGCGAGCGCGCGTCCGAGCGACACCGACGCCGAGTCGAACGCCGTCCGATCGGGGTCGGCGCCGAGCGTCAGCACCGCGGTCGTGTTCTCGTTCGTCGCCGGTCGGACCACGTCGGTCGCCCCGACGCGGTCGTCGGCGGCCGAGGCCAGCGGCGCGGCCGCCTGCACCGCCGCCGCGCCCGGAGAGAGGGCCAGCAGTAACGCCAGCATAACGGGGGTGACTCGCATCTCGTTCGCATCTCGCCCGCCCACCATTAAAATACGCACGAAAGTATGAACTCCGCCGGGACGCCATCAGAGCGCCCGAGACGTTTCACGGAGCGCGCTGACGTTTTATCTCCGGATAGAAAGTATTTTCTTGTCGGCGTGTTCACGCGACTGTATGCGGTGGTTCGCCGCCCTCCTCGTCGCCCTCCTCGCCCTCGGTCCCGTCGCCGGAGCCGCCGCTGGCGTCGGCCAGTCGACCGACGAGCTGACCGCGACGCCCCTCCAACAGAGCGAGACCGCGACGGAGACCAACGAAACCCACGACAAAACGATCATGCGCGTCTCCCTCCGCGAGACCGGGGACGCCGACTGGACGGTAACGACACAATTCGCCCTCCGGGACGAGAACGAGACGGCGGCGTTCCGACAGCTCGCCGAGAAGTACGAGAGCGGCGAGACGGACGTCGGGGTCACCAGCGAGACGTTCGAACGCATCGGGTCCCGCGCCGCCCCCGACCGAAAGATGGCGATCCGCGACGCGAGTCGGTCCGCGAGGCTCCTCGAGAACGGGACGGTCGGCCGGCTCACGCTGTCGTTCACCTGGACGAACTTCTCGCGAGTCGAAGACAGAGTCGTCGTCGTCGACGACGCGTTCAGAACGCCGTCCGGAACCTGGCTCCCGGAGCTGACCCGCGACCAGTCGCTGGTCATCGACGGCCCCGACAGCTACGTGGTGCGGAACACGCCCCCGAACAAGGGCGTCTCGAACGTCAACGAACTCCACTACGAGGGCCCCGAGTCGTTCGAGCCGGGCGAGATCGAGGTCTCCTACGAGCCCCGGAACCCGGCCTCGACGACCCCCGGATCGCCGGGCGGCGGCTTGCCCGACGTCGGAAGCCTCTCGGGAGTCGTCTTGCTGTTGTTGGTGCTGGCCGGCGGGACCGGCGCGTACGCGTGGACTCGCCGCGAGGACGCTCCCGACCTGTCGGAGGCCGACATCGCCGACGCCGCGTCGGACGAGCCGTCCGAAGACGCTACTACGGGCGGCGCGACCGCCGAGGAGACCGACAGCGACGACGAGGCCGAGCCCGATCCGGAACTGTTGAGCGACGAGGAGCGAGTCCTCCGACTGCTCGAGGAGAACGACGGCCGGATGAAGCAGGCCGACATCGTCAAGGAGACCAACTGGTCGAACGCCAAAGTCTCCCAGTTGCTCTCGAAGATGGCGGACAACGGCGACGTGGACAAGCTCCGGATCGGCCGCGAGAACCTCATCACCCTCCCGGACGAGGACGTGACCGAGTAGCTCGGAAACTACCGGCATCGCGTCGTGCGTTTCGAAAGCGTTTACCTCCGTGCCAGAGACACATCTATTATGAAGGTCCTGGTGACAGTGAAAGAGGTCGCGGAAGTCGCCGACGACTTCGAGATTGCGGGGACCGAGGTAGACGAACGCTACCTCGAGTACGACCTGAACGAGTGGGACGATTACGCGGTCGAGGAGGCCGTCCAACTGAAAGAGGACGGTCCGGCCGACGAGGTCGTGACGGTCACTATCGGGCCCGAGCGGGCCGACGAAACCATCCGGATGGCGCTGGCGAAGGGCGCGGACCGCGCCGTCCGAGTGTGGGACGACGCGCTCGAAGACGTCGACCTGCTCGACGTTGAGACGAAGACCAACATGCTCGCCGCCGTCGTCGAGGAGGAAGACCCCGATCTCGTCCTCTCCGGCGTGCAGGCTGGCGACGACGCGTTCGGCGCGACCGGCGTCTCGCTGGCCGACCACCTCGGCTTCCAGTGGGGCGCGGTCGTCAACGCCCTCGACTACGACCACGAGGCGGGCGTCGCACACGTCCACCGCGAACTGGAGGGCGGCGTCGAGGAGCTCACCGACATCGAGCTCCCCGCGGTGCTCACCATCCAGACCGGGATCAACGAGCCCCGGTACGCCAGCCTCCGGGGCATCCGGCAGGCCCAGAGCAAGGAGATCGCGCCAAAGACCCTCGACGACGTCGGGCTCGATGCCGACGCCGTCGAGAGCGATCTCACCCTCACCTCGATGTACGAGCCCGAGAGCGAGAGCGACGCCGAGCTCTTCGAGGGCGACGCCGGCGAGACCGCCGGGCGACTGGCTGAAGTCCTCCGCGAGAAGGGGGTGGCAGAATGAGCGACGTGCTGGCCGTCGCCGAGCACCGCCGCGGCGACCTCCGAGACGTGAGCTACGAGCTCGTGACCGCGGGCCGGGAGCTGGCCGACGCGACCGGCGGCGACCTCCACGTCGCGGTCATCAGCGGCGACACCGAAAAGTTCGCGGACGAGCTGAACCGCGAAGGCGTCGACTTCATCCACACTGTCTCGGAGGGCGAGGAGTTCAACCACGACGTCTACGCCCAAGCCGTCGAGGCGCTCCACGCCGAACTCGACCCCGAAGTGCTGGTGATGGCAAACAGCGTCAACGGGCTCGACTTCGCCCCCGCAGTCGCTAACCGACTCGACCTCTCGCTGGCGACCGACGCGGTCGGCTTCGAGTACGACGACGGGCTCGAAGTCACCCGCGAGATGTACGGCTCGAAGGTCGAGACGACCGTCGAGGTCGGCGGCGACCGGACGGCGGTCACTATCCGCGGCGCGGAGTGGCCCGCCGCAGACGGCGTCGGCGACGCCGAGGTGGCCGAGTTCGACGTCGACATCGACACCGACGCCGGCTCGACGGTGACCGGCTTCGAGGAGGTCGGCGGCGGCGACGTCGACATCAGCGAGGCCGACTTCATCGTCTCGATCGGCCGAGGCATCGAGGAGGAGGAGAACCTCGATCTCATCCGAGATCTCGTCGAGGCGACCGACGCGACGCTGTCGTCGTCGCGACCGATCGTCGACAACGGCTGGCTCCCCAAGAACCGGCAGGTCGGCCAGTCGGGGAAGGTCGTCACCCCCGACGTCTACCTCGCCATCGGCATCTCCGGGGCGGTCCAGCACGTCGCCGGGATGAAGGGCTCGGACACGATCATCGCGGTCAACACCGACCCGAACGCCCCCATCTTCGACATCGCCGACTACGGCGTCGTCGGCGACCTGTTCGAGGTCGTGCCCGAACTCATCGAGGAGTTCGAGTAACGCCTCCAGACCGATCCGGGGAGGATCGATCGCCGGCCGCTCGGGACATTCGCGGCCGGGATTTTGATCGAGCGTTCCGCGCCGAGCGGTGTCCGCGGCGAGCAACGCGACCGAGAGCGAAAGCGGGTGCGGAGCGACCGTCACGGAACCGCTCCGCTATCGTCACGTACTTGTTTTGCCGGTCCTGAGTCCCGGCCGATGGATTATCCCGAGTCCCGGCGGGCGCTGGTCGAGGAGCGCCTCGAAGCGGTCCTCGACCGGGTCGAGCCGACGGAGCTCTCAGAGGAGGTCCGCCACGTCGCGCTGTCGGGGGGAAAGCGCGTCCGGCCGACCGTCACCGTCCTGTCCTGCGAGGCCGCCGGCGGGGTCGCCGAGGCCGCAGTCGACTTCGCGGTGGGCGTCGAACTGGTCCACGACGCGTCGCTCGTGGTCGACGACATCATCGACCGGTCGGACACCCGCCGTGGCACCGCGAGCGCGTGGGCCGAGTTCGGGTACGCGCCGGCGATCATCGCGAGCGACGGGCTCATCGGCGAGGCGTTCGAGCTGTTTTCGTCCGACCCCCGAGCGACCGTCGCGGTCGCGGACGCGATGGTCGAACTCGGCGAGGGCGAGGCGACCGAACTGGTCGCCCGGCCGACCGACCGAGAGGGGTACATGGAACTCGCCCGCCGGAAGACCGGCGCGCTGTTCCGGGCGGCCGCCGAACTGGGGGCGCTTGCGGCCGACGCCGACCCCGTGACCGTCGAGGCGTTCGGCGAGTACGCCGAGCGAGTCGGCGTGGCGTTCCAGATCCGCGACGACGTGCTCGACGCGACCGCCGACGCCGAGGAACTCGGGAAGCCGACCGGAACCGACGCCGAGATGGGCCGGCCGTCGATCGTGCAGGTGACCGACCTCGACGCCGCGGCGGCCAACGACCTCGCTCGCGAGCAGTCCGAGTCCGCGCTGGCCGCCCTCGACCGGGCCGAGACCCCCGACGAGACCGCGACCGGCTACCTCGAAGACCTCGCGTCGTTCGTCGTGACCCGCGAGCGCTAGCCGACCTGTTCTGCCCGCCGCGACTGGCGGGATTCGGCGACCGCGAACGCGAGCGTGCTCGAGAGGCCGAGTAACGTGCCGACAGTGAGCATCCCCGCCAGATACGTCAGCGGGACGCGCCCGAGGAAGTAGGCGCTGACCGCGTGGAGCACCGCGGCGATCGCGACGACGTAGAACGGGGCGTTGAGGTAGCGCCACCGGAAGCGGTCGGCGAGATACTCGTCGGTGATCTGACCGAGACTGGTGGTGATTCCGGCGGCGGTGAACCACGTCACGGCCCCGTAGACCAGCGACGCGAGCACGCGTATCGGTCCGACCGGGGCGTCGCTCCCGGCCTTCACCGATTCGAGCATCTCGACCCCGCGAACCCCGCCGATGACCAGCAGGGCGGTCGCGACCACGTAGGTGATGAGCGTCACACGGCCCGCGTACAGCCCGGTGCGGGCTTTCTCGGCCGCCCGGTCGAGCAGGCGCTCGACGCCCAGCCCCCGGCCGAGGACGTAGAGGCCGAGCAGTCCCGAGGTCATGCCGAACACCGCCGCGCCGGGCAACCCCTGCCAGTCGGAGATGACCGCAAGCGGGTAGATTAGCAACAGGATGCCAAGCGGGACGAGGACGGTCCCGCGGGTCTCGGGGTCGTCGAGCACCTGCTTCATGGTGTAGTACATCGATTCGAGGTCCTGGGCCTGCCGGACCACCACGCGCCGGACGCCGTCGACCGGCACCCGAGATCGGACGACCGGGATCACGCTCTCGTCTTGGGCGCCGTCGGTAACGATGACCGCCCGGACCTCCTCGCTGGTCGAGAGCCCGGCAAGCACCTCGTCGACCTCCTCGCCGACCGCCCGATTCGCGGCGACGTCGCTCCCGTCGACGCCGGTCACGACCGCCACCTCGACCGTCTCGTCGTCGATGCGGTCGGCGAGGTGGACGCCCTCGAACATGACGTTCACGTCGCTGTCCTCGGGGTCGGAGGTCGCGAGCGCCACGGCGGCGCGCTCGACGTCGTCCCGACCGACGACCGGGGTGTCGAAGTCGGTCTTCCGGCCGAGGTCGTCGTCGAGGTCCACACACAGGACCAGCAGCATTAGCCGGGCGTACGGGTGCGGGGTTTAACTCTTTTCGGGACGCCGCCGCGAGGTCGGAATGACGGCCGGTGGTCGACGCCGATCGAAATCCCCGGACGTCGGCCCGTCGCGGTCATCGCTCGGGGTGAGTCGGCGCGTCGAACCCGCCCCTGACCAGCGGCCGGGCGATGTGTCGGCGGGCCTCGGGAGGCACCTCGTACCACCCGAGTTCGATCTCCCGGTCGACCGCCCGTTCGATCTTGCCGTCGGCGGTCGTCGCGCAGTCTCGACACCGGTAGCCCTGTCCCGCTCCGGCGCTCTCCATCGACCGGCCACAGTCCGGGCAGTCCGGGGTGGCGAGTTCCGTCCGGTTCAGCGACCGCACCGCGAACTTCTCCAGTTTGAGGGTGTCCTCGGACGCCTCGCCGCAGGCCGTGATTCGGTCGCCGGCCCGGAGCGCGCGGACCCGGTCGCGAAACCGCTTGGTCGGTTCGAAGGCGGCGCAGTCGAGGCGCGACTCGCCGTCCTCGATCGCGAAGAAGACGTGGCCGCCCCGCCTCGTCTCCGGGTCGTCGACGACGGTCCCGGTCGTCCGGTACGAGCGGCCGTTCGCGGCGGCCGAGAGCGGGGCGTCTCGGAGGTGGGCGTCGGTGCCCTGATTCGTGACGAACACCGCCCGGCGTTCGACGGGCTCGCTCTCGATCGCCTCGGCGACCTCGCGGACGGCGTCGGGGTCGTCGCCGCGGATCCCGTGGAGGATCGGGCCGGGCGTGTGGGGGACACAGACCAGTTCGCCCGTCTCGCGGTCGACGGTGTCCCAGACGACGGGGTAGGCGTCGTCGGCGGCTTCGAACACCGAGTCGGCGTCGACCTCCCGGGGCGTTCCCCACCGGTCGCGCTCCCGATAGGTGATACATTCGTAAGTCCACTCGCCCCCCGGGCCGTCGGCGGCGTTCGAGCCGTCGCGGTCGACGCCGTTCGCGTCCGGCGCGGGGCCCAGCCCCGCCCACGCGCCGACCGCGGCCAGCGCGCCGATCTTCCCGCGACCGACCTTCCAGCCGGCGTGGCGGTAGCCCGCGGCGTCGAGTTCGGCCTCAGCCGCCTCGACGTCGAGCCGCTCGCGAACCGCGCGGCGGGCGAACGCGGCGACCGAATCGGGCACCGCCCCGGGGTCGCCGGGCGCGACGACCAGCCCGGGGTTCGTCCGCGGGTCGTCGGTCGCGGCCGCCTCGGCGACCGCCTCGCGGGCGACCTCGAAGGCGTCGTCGGGGTCGGCGTCGGTGTGGATCGCCAGCGCCGCGTTGCCCCGAGTTTTGTGCTCGACAGCGGGGTTCAGCCGGACGAGGAGCCGTCGCTCGGCGCCGACCCGCTCGGCTACCCGGGCGGCGAGGTAGGTCGTACACATCCCGAGTTCCCGAGAGTCGGTGTCGTCGATGCCGATGACCGTCACTGTCGGCGGTAGGGGCGTGTCGGACTAACGGCTTTCGGAGCCGTCCGTCTTCCAATATGAATGTACCGCCGTGGCGGCGTCCAATCGCAAGCAGCGGTCGGGATACGTTCGACACAACGCATATATAGGGGAATCACTTACATGCGGATATGTCCCGGTCTGCACTGGTCGGGAACGTGACTGCGATGCTGGAGGACGCGGGGTTCTCCGTGAGCGACCGGTGCGCGATTCGACCGAAGAGTTTCGACGTGGCCGCAAGGCGCGGCCGCGACCTGTTGTTACTGAAAGTGCTGGCGAACGTCGACGCGCTCGACGGCGCGACCGGTGTGGAGATGCGTCGGCTCGGGGAGTACCTCGACGCGACGCCGCTCGTCGTCGGTCTACGGACTCGCGACGAGGACCTCGAACCGGGCGTCGTCTACTTTCGCCACGGCGTCCCCGTGTTCAGTCCCGACACCGCGATGGAGCTTTTCGTCGAGGGACTGGCGCCGCTGGTCTACGCCGCGCCCGGCGGCCTCTACGTCAACATCGACGGCGACGTGCTCCGCGACGAGCGCGAGGAGCGCGGCTGGAGCCTCGGCCAGCTCGCCTCCGAGCTCGGGGTCTCTCGGCGCACCGTCTCGAAGTACGAGGACGGGATGAACGCGAGCGTCGAGGTCGCGTTCGAGCTCGAAGAGATGTTCGAGGGAGACCTCACCAGCCCGGTCGAGGTGCTCGACGGTGCCGAGGAGGTCCGCGACGGCGACCCCACGCCCGAGGACCCCCAGCCAGAGAGCGACGACGAGCGCATCGTCACAGTGTTGACCCGCGCGGGCTTCGAGGTCCACCCCACGGTTCGGGCGCCGTTCAAGACCGTCAGTGAGGACGAGGACAGCGACGAGAACGTCCTCACCGGCCACTCGGCGTTCACCAAGGCCGCCGAGAAGCGCGCCCGGATCATGTCCTCGATCGGCGAGGTCGCCCACACCCGATCGGTCTACTTCGTCGACGAGGCCAACCGCGAGAACGTCGACGGCACCGGGCTCGTCGAGCGCGACGAACTGGAGGAGATCGACGATCCCGACGAACTGCGAAAGCTGATCCGCGAGCGCGCCGAGGAACCGGCCTGAGCGCCCGGGACAGATCGTTCTCCGGGTCCGGGCGAGCACTCAGCCCCCGCCCCGTACGACGTGACCGTACTTCAACAGCGCGACGAACACGCCCCCGCCGATCGCGTTGCCCGCGGTCGCGAGCGCGAGGAACGTCGCGTAATCGGTCACCGATACCCCCGAGGAGACGAACACGCCGAACAGCACCTCCACGTTGCCCGCGATCGAGTGCGGGAGGTGGAGGAGCCCGATCGAGGCCGTGACGAGCCAGACGACCGCGAGTCGGCTGATCGTCTCCTGTGCGGCGGTGAGCAGCCACGCGAGCAGTCCCATCAGCCAGCCCGCGAGGATCCCGGCGACGAACAGCCAGCCGGGGTCGTGATCGACGAGCTTGTGCGCGATCGTTTCGAACGCCCCGGGCGAGGCGACCCCGAGGTTGGGCATCAGCGTGACCAGCAGGCCGGCGAACACCGCCCCGCCGACGATGTTGCCCGCGTACACCAGCCCCCAGAGCCGCCCCAGTCCCGCGAGCGACGCCCGCCCGTCGACGACGGGGAGCACCGCCAGCGTCGTGTGCTCGGTGAACAGCTCCGAGCGACCGATGATGACGAAAATGAAGCCGACGGCGTAGGCGCTCGCCACCAGCAGTTCCGTCCCGAGGTCGCCGTACCCTCCGGTCGAGAGAGTGAGAATCACCGCCATCAGCACCGGCCCGAAGCCGATGTCGAGGCCCGCAGAGAAGCCAGACAGCAAAAGCCCGTTTCGCTCGCGGCGAATCTCGTGGAGCCCGCTCTCGATGAGCGAGTCCAGAATGTCCGGCGAGGGCGTCTGCTCGGTCGTCGACTCCTCGGAGTCGCCCTCGGTCGTCGTTTCGGCGTCTCCCACGCTACTCCCCCCGAACCCAGATCGTCTCTATCGTGCGTTCCCAGCGTTCCACCACGGTCGAACGCACTGGCGGGAGCCACGTAGCCTTTGTTGCCACTCCGCGGAGTGCAGAGGTCAGAAAGCGCGTTCGGACTGCCGGCGGATCGCGCCCGGACCGATCCGGGGGTCCTCAGGCCACCTGATCGCCGTACGTCTCCTCGAGGTACTCGACGATGTCGTCGCTCTCGGCCATTCCTTCGACGCCGTGCTCCTCGTCGACCAGCACGGGGACGCCCGTCTGGCCGCTGACCGCCTCGACCTCGGTGCGCTCGGAGTGCGACGAGGCCACCATGTGAGACTCGTAGTCGAGACCGAGCTCGTCGAGCTTCTCTTTGACCTTCGCGCAGTACGGACAGCCTTCGAGTTCGTACAGTTCGAGGTTCGTCATGTGGGCGCGTAGTCGCTTGCGAGCAAAGAACGTGATGGTGTCGGAAGGTCGTGACGCGACCGTCGGCTCGCCGGACTACCGCCCTCCCAACTCCGACACCCGCCTCAGGGCGTTCGAGAGGCCGGTCCGGAGCCGACGGCGCTGGTAGATCGCCTCGCCCGCGCCCCACGCGACCAGCGCGATTCCGGCGGCGATCGCCGCGAGGAACTCCCAGCCGGTCATCCACACCGGCCGGATCCACGGCGTGACGTGAGCCCACGTCCGGGCGACGGAGGTGGCCTGGGCCTCGACCGGCGTCCCCCCGAACGTCTCGTCGATCCAGAAGGCGACGCCCTCGCTGTCGCCGACCGAGAGGCTGCTACCGCTCAGGTCGTAGCTTCCGGAGGCGTTCAGCTCCCGCATCGTCGGCCCGCCGGGTTCGTCGCCGAGGTGGACGCGCTCGGCGTCGTAGGGCGCCCACGGCGCGTGGAACTCCCAGACCACGTCGCCCTCGGGGGTCATCTCGAACACGCGCTGGTTCATCGTGTCCACGACCAGCGTGTCACCGTCGGGGAGTCTGTCCGCGTCCCGGGGCCAGCTCAGCCCGTCGGTGCCGACGCTCCACGTCCGGGTCCACTCGCCGTCCGAGGACGCCGACGCGCTCGAACCGTTCGCACCGCGGGCGTCCCGTGCGTACTCGACGATCCGGTCGTTCTCGCTGTCAGCGACCAGAATCGTTGGCGTCCCGCCCGCGCCTTCGAGGTACTGGGGGTTGTGCTGTTCGTACAGCGTGTCGTGGTCGTCGTCGCTCCCGAGTCGCGCGTCGATCTCGTTGGTCGAGCGGTTCACCACGATCACCTGATCGAAGTTCCGGGGGGAGGCCAGATACTCGCCGTCGCCGATCTTGTCGACGTCGTTGACGTGGGTCCAGTCGTTCGACGAGCCCCCGACCGACTCGGGGTAGTGGTCGTCGAAGTGCCACTCCCAGACGATCTCGTCGGCGGCGGTGTCGTAGACGAACAGGCGGTCGTCTTTCCCGGCCTCGCGCATGTTCGCGACCAGCAGTCGGTCGCCGTTGATCAGATCGACGTCGTGGGTGTCCTGAATGGGGAGGCGTTCGGTCCAGATCCGCTCTTGGGTGTCGGGGTCGAGTTCGTACACCAGCGTCTCGTCGGCGGCGGTCGCGGTCACGAGCAGGTGGCCGTCCTCAAGCGGGTCGACGTCGTAGAACCACGTCGCGTCGAACCCCGAACCGTTGTGGACCCACTCGACGTCGCCGCGGGGGCCGACCGCGACGAGGCGGGCGGGCTTGTTCTCGTTTGCCATCCCCTGGAAGTGAAAGCCCTGAATCGAGATGACGGTCGTGCCGTTCGCGGGCTCTTCGACAGACGCCCGGAGGTTTCCGGGGTCCTCGTCGGTCAGGACGTACGTGGCGCCGGAGATCGCGGCGGGCGCGAGGAGCGCGGCCGCCACCAGCGCCACCGCGATCCGGACGAGCCACCGCCGCGAGCGCGAGACGGAGCCGAGGTTCATACCGGCCGTGACGACGCGGTGCCCGTTAAATGTACGTCAGACTGAGAGTCGGTCCTCACGGCTCGGCCTCGCCGGCGGACGCTCGTCGCGATCGAGGCGACGGCCGCCGAACCCCGCCGTACTCGTCGACCGGCGTGTCCCGCCGAGACAAGCGGCCCGAAACGAGAACGATCCGGGCGTCGGGTCAGACGCTACCGGCGAGGAGCCCGCTCGTGCGCACGAAGAAGTAGAGGACGAACGCCGCGGCGAGCGCCCAGTGGCCGGGACGAGTGTCGCCGAGTTCACCGGCCGCGAGCTTCACGATCGGGTACGAGATGATCCCCGCGGCGATGCCGTAGGCGATGGAGAAGGTAAACGGCATCACGAAGATGGTGAGCGCGGCCGGGATGGTGTAGGTGATGTCGTCCCACGCGATCTCGGCGACGTTCGAGAGCATGATGACTCCCACCACGACGAGCACGAGGTGCGAGGCGTAGGAGGGGACCGCGACCGCGAGGGGCACGACCGCGAGCGAGGCCAGAAACAGCAGTGCGACCACGAGCGCGGTCATGCCGGTTCGACCGCCCTCCTCGACGCCGGTCGCCGACTCGATGTAGGTCGTAACGGTCGAGGTCCCGAGCATGCCGCCGACCGTGGTGCCGACCGCGTCGGCCATCAGGGGCTTGTCCATCTCGGGGAGGTTGCCGTCGTCGTCGAGGAAGCCCGCGGCCTGCGAGACGCCGGTGAGCGTCCCCGCGGTGTCGAAGAAGTCCACGAAAAAGAAGGTGAAGACGATGAGCGCGAACGAGAACGCCTCGATGTTCTGGAGCCCGGAGACGAACGCGCCGGCGAGCGGCGCGATGTTGTAGCTCGCGGCGTCGTAGGTGACGGGTGCGTTCGGCGCGAGCGCGACGTCGACGAGGGTAACGCCCATCTCCGCGAGCGCGTCGGCGTCGGCCGGGTACGCCGAGTAGCCCAGCCACGCGACGGCGTAGCCGAGCACCGACGTGAAGACGATGCCCGAGACGATCGAACCCCGAACGCCCCGGGCGTAGAGCGCGAGCGTGACGAACAGGCCGACCACCGAGACGATCGCGACCGGATCGGAGGCGAACACCGGATTGAACGTCAGGAACGTCGCGGCGTCGCCCGCCACCACCCGCATCTCCTCCAGTCCGATGATGGCGAGAAAGAGCCCGATGCCCGCACCGACCGCGAGTTTGACCGGTTCGGGAAAGAGCCGGATGATGTACTCGCGGGCGCCGACCGCGGTGAGCGCGATGAAGACGACGCCCTCGACCACGACGGCCGCGAGCGCGGTCTGCCAGTCGATCCCGAGCCCGAGCACCACCGTGAACGCGAAGAAGGCGTTGAGCCCGAGCCCCGGCGCCTGCGCGAACGGCCGCTTGGCGTACAGCGCCATCACGAGCGTCGCGGCCGCGGCCGCGATGATGGTCACGACCGCGAGCATCTGGAACGTCCGGTCGGGGCCGACGCCATCGATCTGAATGGCGGCCGCGAGGATGTCCGGGTTGACCACCACGATGTAGCTCATCGACAGGAACGTGGTCAGTCCCGCAAGGATCTCCGTCCGGAGGTCGGTTCCGTGCTCCTCGAAGTCGAAGTACTCCGCCAGCGCACCCGACGACTCGTCGGTAGCGTCGTTAGCTCCCATAATGCACGAGTGAGCATACTCCCGACGCGTTATTTAACCGTTACCATAGAGAAACCCCACATATACACAAATATGGATATCACGCGGCCCGCGAACGGCGCCGGGTCGGCGTCAGGCCTCGTACGTCGTCAGCGCGCCGACCGGAGCGGCGGTCCGGCCCTCGGCGCGTTCGAGTCCCTCGTCGCCGACGGCGATGAGCGTGAACACGCCGCCGACGCTCGCGTCCGCGCGCTCGGCGATGTCGAGCAACAGTTCTTGGGTCTCGCCCGACCGGATCAGGTCGTCGACGACCAGCACGGTGTCGCCGGCGTCGATGGCCGAGGCGGGCAGGTAGTACGTGAGTTCGATCCCCGACTGGAGGCGCTGGCGGGACTCGATGAACTCCTCGACGGCGGTCTCCTTTGACTTTTTCGCGTAGGCGACCCGGGCGCCGAAGTAGTCGGCCATCGCCGCCCCGAGGGTGATGCCGTCGGTGGCGGCGGTCAGCACCACGTCGGGGCGGTCGAACCCGAACGCCTCGGCGGCGACCGGCGCGACCAGATCGAGAAACGACTGGTCGAACACGACCGCGGAGTTGTCGACGTACCCCTCGCCGTCGACCCGGACGCGGGCCTCGAGTTCGGCCGCCAGTTCGTCGCGGCCGACGCCGCCGACGATCTCCTCGGCCCGGTCGAGACTCGGCAGGACGTGGCCGTTGACGTAGCGGTTCAGATCGCCGGCCGGGAGGTCGGTCACCGCCGCGAGTTCGTCGTACGTTCGCGTCTCCTTCAGCATCCGAAGCACGGCGACCGCCCGCAACTGGAGGTTCGCCTTCTCTGCGCGGTTCATACCCCGCCACACTCATCCCACGAACTTGAATACCTCGAAGTGATTCCAGCAGAGATAGACCAGAGGTGCGTAATCGACCAACTCACTCCGCGTCGAGCAGTTCCGAGGCGGTGAGCAGCGATTCGAGTTCGACGTCGTACTCCGCGAGGTTCTCGGTTGCGCCCTCCTCGCGGTCCACGACGACGACGACCCGGTCGACGGTCGCTCCCGCCTCGCGGAGCGCCTCGACGGCGTCGGCCGCGCTCTGGCCGGTGGTGGCGATGTCTTCGAGCACGACGACCTCCTCGCCCTCGTCGAGTCGGCCCTCGATGAGGTTGGCCGTGCCGTACTCCTTTTGCTGTTTGCGGGCGATGACGTAGGGGTTGCCGGTCTCGACGCTGGTGACCGCGACCAGCGGCACCGCCCCGAGCGCGACGCCCGCGAGCTTCGTCTCCCCGACGCGCTCGGCGAACGCCTCGGCGACGAGTTCGAGACACCGCGGGTCGGTCTCGAACAGGTACTTGTCGACGTAGTAGTCGCTGGTCCCGCCGTGAGAGAGTTCGAACTCGCCGTACTTGACCGCCTCGGCCTCCCTGAGCGCCGCGATGAGTTCCTCGTTGGCCATCGGAGAGTAGTGGGGGCGGCGGGCGTGAAAAAATGTGCCCTTTGCGTCGGCTCCGCTCGAACGAGGGTACCGAACGGACCGACAGCGAACGCGAAGGCGATGATTCGGAGGATGCGTTTCGGAGCCATCGGCGTTCCCCGAGTTGGTCCCGGCTTCGGTTATAAATCTACGGAGCGAATCTAAGTCAGACCGGGTCGCTCGGCCGAACGTTTCAGTTGGGGATGACCCACACTACCGCGAGCGAGGAGCGAAGTTGTTCGAAGGCATCGCCTTTCGTGATGACGAGAGAGCGTCGCTCTCTCGGACCGCGACGCGCGAGCGGACCAAGGAACCGTCAAAGAAACACCCGAGCGAAGCAAAGGTGTGACTGAGGCGGTGACGCCGTGTCTGCGTGAACGGAGTGAACGCAGGCTCGGGAGAGCGAAGCTCTCCCGGTGTTTTTGATCGAGCGCTTGGGAGGGCGCGGCGCTCGTGGCGCGCCCGCACTAAAAGGTCGTCTTACCACGGCTCGTTTTTCAGCCCGAGGGCGTACGCGACGGCGTTCGTCCCGACGTGCAACAGGGGCGTCGCGACGACCACGACCGCCAACACCGGGAGCGTGAACACCGCGCCGAACCACGCGGGCGCGGCGACGAACGCGAACAGTAGCGAGAACACCACGAAATCGAGCTGGTCGAGCCCGGGGAACGCCGCGCCGCGCTCGCGACCCGTCCGGCGCTTCAGGAAGGAGGCGGCGATGTCCCCCGCCATCGCACCGGCCGGCAGGGCGACCGCGACCGCGGCGGGGAAGGTCGGGAAATCGACGCCGACAGCCGCCGACGCCGCCGGTGCGAGCGCCGAGAGCGCGACCGCCAGCGCCGCGCCCGCCGCGACGCCGACCGCCGTCCCCCGCCACGTCTTCCCGTCGCCGAGGAGTCGCCGGTCACCCCACGTCCGACCGCCGTCGATGGGGCGGCCGCCGCCCGCGAGGACGGCGGCGTTGTTCGGCACGTAGGCGGGGAGCATCGCCCACAGCGCGACCGCGATCGTCTCGAAGAGGCTCATGACCGAGTACGCGAACGCCGAGACCTTAAGCGCCGGGAGTTCGGAGCGGTCGACGAGCGGCCGTAGCCCCCTTGCGGACGGAGGTCGTCGCTCTCTGGAAGATGTCCGACGCGATCGAACCCCTCGCGGTGCTCGTGGGGACGACGCTCACCTCGTATGCGGTCTGGAAGCTGGCGTTCGGCCCGTTCGAGGGGCCGCTCCCGGGGCGAGTCCTGCCCCTGTTCCTGTTCGGGACGGCGCTGATCGCGGGCCTCGGGCTTGGGGCGTGGGGGCTCGACCGACTCGACCTCTTGGGCCGACCGTGAGCCCGGCGGATCGCCAGACGGTGGTAACTGTTAACCGCCTCAGGGCAGTACCAAAATCCGGTATGTATCCCGCGGGTCACTACGGCGTCGCGATGCTGTTCGCGGTCCCGATCCCGTTCGTCCTCGGTCGGAAACCGGGCACCGTCGTCTCGGCGTTCGTCTTGGTGGTCGGTCTCCTCCCGGATCTGGACAACCACCTCCCGTACGTCACCCATCACGGCGTGACCCACACGTTCCTGTTCGCGGCGGTCGCGGGCGTCGGCGGCGGCGTGCTGGCGGCCGGCGCGTTCGTCGCGTATGTCCGGGTCGCGGGCGAACCGCGGTCGGTGAGGCTCACCGCGAACGCCGTCTTCGTCTGGGCGGCCATCGGGCTGTTCGTGGGGACATCGAGCCACGTCGTCGCCGACGTGCTCGTGTTGCTACCGGGAACACAGCCGGTCAGTCCGTTCTGGCCGGTCTTCGAGCGAAAGCTCCGCGTCGAGGTGTTCGATCTGGGGGCGCCGATCCGGAATCTCGTCTTTTTGATCGGGGGGCTCGCGGCCCAGACGGTCACACACCACCGGGTCGGCGCGCGCGACGCCTGATCGCCGACGACCGAGAGGGTCGATCGGGCTACTCGGTCGGTTCGGTCGTCGCGGTCTCGAGAGCGGTCGTTTCGGTGCCGGTGGTCTCGTCGCCCGTCGTCTGGTTTCCGTTCGCCGTCGCGTCCGACTGGATCGGCGAGAACTCCACCCCGACCAGCCCGACCTCGCCGGCGTCGTCGAAGAGGAGGTCGCCGTCGAGCACTCCCTCGTCGACGTCGACGGCTTCGATACCGGTACTGAACTCGTAGGCTTCGCCCTCCTGCAGGCCGGCTTCCTGCGGGACGAACAGCATCGCGTACGCACCGGAAGACCAGTCGTAGTTGATGACGCGGGTGTCGTACTGCGTCCCGTCGAACTCGCTCTCGATGGGCGCCCAGCCGAGTGAGTCGGACGCGACGGTGAACCGCGCGCCGCCCGAGAACTGGCTGTTGAGCATCACTCCCACACCGCCGGCGTCGTCCTGAGCCGCGACGCTCCCGAATCCGGAGAAGCCGAGCGCGACACTTCCCGACGCGACCGCACCGGCCTTCAGGAACGTTCGACGCGTCGATTCACTCACTATCGGATCGAGCGTGGTGTCGTTGTCTGTCATGGTTGAGTCGTCTACGCGGGATTGAACGTCACGTTCACGAAGTTCACGGTGCCGTCGTCGGCCTGATCTTCGATGTCCGCCCAGTCGCCACCGAGCGTGTACCGCTGGCCCTCCGAGACCTCCGCGTCCTCGTACGGGAACAGGAACGCGAACTGGTTGGCCGCGCCGACGTACTGGACGATCCGGGTGTTGAACGCGGTCCCGAACTGTCCCTCGCCGGCCCCTTCGGGCGCCCAGTCCAATGCGGGCGTCACCACGACGAACTGAGCGTCCGGCTGGAACTGATTGTTGAACATGTACCCTTCGCCACCGGCACCGACGTCTTGGAGCGCTGTGTCGCTTGACTCGGACGAGATGCTGTTTTCTTGCATGGGTCTGTGTCGCGATCGCTGGTCGGGTGCGATCCGACTGCGGTTATACCCGGTTGGACGGAAAACGTCGTTGGCCGTTGCAACTGTAAGATCCGGCTTAAACGGCGAAATTCGGCTTTACTCGAGTATGCGACGCTCGCGGCGGCGATCCGAAGCGGTCTCGGCGGTCCCAGCGTAACGTGACCGTTCGAGCACGGTTTCGGCGCGTAATCAGAGTTGACAACAGCAAACGGCCCCTTTCGGCGTCGGATAGCTTCGGTCTGTCCGAACCGAAGCCGGAGCGTTTTGCCGGGAGAAACGATCTGAGACGGTCGTCGACGGGGCTTCGAATGCCCATCGTATAAGTCAAGTGGGTACTAAGCCCCGATAATGATCCCGCCAATCGCGAGCAAGTTCGTGGCAGGCGAGACCCCCGCCGAGGCGCTCGACCACACCCGAGAGCTCAACGACCGAAACGTCAAGGTCATCCTGAATCTGCTCGGGGAACACTACCACGACCGCGGACCCGCCGACGAGGACGCCGAGGCGTACCTCCGGCTGTTGGAGGGAATCGACGGGTCGGGCCTCGGCGCCTGCGTCTCGGTCAAACCCTCCCAGATCGGGCTCGACGCGGGGACGCAGGTGTTCCGCGAGAACGTCGAGCGCATCGTCGACCACGCCGCCGAACGGGACCTGTTCGTCTGGATCGACATGGAGGACCACACCACGACCGACGCGACCCTCGACGCCTACGAGGAGCTCGCGCGCAAACACGAGGGCGGGGTCGGAGTCTGCATTCAGGCGAACCTGCACCGGACCGCCGACGACCTCGAACGACTCGCGGACGTGCCGGGGAAGGTTCGGCTCGTCAAGGGCGCGTACGACGAGCCCGAATCGGTCGCGCTCACCGAGAAATCGGCGGTCGACGCGGCCTACGAGGAGTACCTCGAGTACATGTTCGAGCACTTCGAGGGCGGGATCGCGGTCGGGAGCCACGATCCGGCGATGATCTCGCTGGCGAAAGACCTCCACGACGAGTACGGCACCGACTTCGAGATCCAGATGCTGATGGGCGTCCGCGAGGACGCCCAGTACGACCTCGCCGAGGAGTACGAGGTCTACCAGTACGTCCCGTACGGCGGCAAGTGGCTGTCGTACTTCTACCGGCGCGTGATGGAGCGCAAGGAGAACCTCCTGTTCGCGGCCCGGGCGATCATCGGCGGGTGAACTCCGCGATCGGGCGGGCTCGCGATAGCATCTAGTTTATAATCCTGGGGTCGGATGTTGCCTACAAATGTCCTCGTGGAAACGCGACATCGCCAGCGGTCTCATCGTTCTCGCGCCCATCATGGTCACGACCTACATCGTCGCGTGGCTCTATCTCAAGATCGCCGGCCTCCCGTTCCTCCAGGACATGACCCCCGAGTCGTTGCGCGTGTTGACCGTCCTGATCGTGTTCAGCCTGCTCGTGTTGAGCGTCGGCTACATGATGCGGACCGCCGTCGGCTCGCTCGTCGAGGGGATCATCGACGGCGTGATGAACCGGGTCCCCGGCCTCCGGGTCATCTACAACGCCTCGAAGATGGCGGCCGAGACCGCGTTTTCGGACACGACCGATCTGCAGGCCCCGGTCAAACTCGAGACGTGGAACGGGATGCGGATGACCGCGTTCAAGACGGGCAAGACCACCGACGACGGCCGCGAGATGCTGTTTTTGCCGACCGCGCCGAACATCACCACCGGGTTCGTGGTCGAGGTCGAGCCCAGCCGCTTCGAGGAGACCGACGAGAGCGTCGAGGACGCGCTCACCCGGGTCCTGAGCGCGGGGTTCGGCGAGACAAGCGAGTCGGGCATCCCCATCGACGTCGAGGACGAGAAGACCGCCGAATCGCCGCCCTCGCGGTGAGCGAGCGATCGAACTCGCTCGACTACGCGTCGACGGCGACGACTACTCGCCGACGTAGCTGAACCACTCGTCGTGGTCGTCGGTGCGCCGTTCGACGAGGTCGAAGAAGGCGGTCTGGAGCTCCTCGGTCACCGGGCCCCGACTGCCGTCGCCGATCTCGACGTTGTCGACCCGCCGGATCGGCGTGACCTCCGCGGCCGACCCGGTGAAGAACAGCTCGTCGGCGGTGTTGAGTTCGCCCCGCGAGATCGTCGCCTGATCGTGGACGGTGTAGCCCCGCTCCTCGGCCAGCGTGATGACGGTGTCGCGGGTGATGCCATCGAGGATGCTCTCGGCGAGCCCGGGGGTGAATATCTCGCCGTCACGAACCATGAACAGGTTCTCGCCCGGCCCCTCCGCGACGTCGCCCTCCTTGTTGAGCACGATCGCCTCGGCGAAGCCGTTCCGGCGGGCCTCCTCGCCCGCGAGCATGCTGTTGACGTACAGGCCGGTGGTCTTGGCGTTGGTCGGGATCTGGCTGGAGGCGTGCTTGCGCCACGACGAAACCATCACCTCGACGCCGTTTTCGAGGGCGTCCTCGCCGAGGTAGGTGCCCCACGGCCACGCCGCGATCGCGGTCCGAGTCGGGTTGTCGCCGGGGCTGACACCGAGGCTGTCGTAGCCGTAGAAGACGATCGGGCGGATGTAACACGAACCGAGGTCCTGCTCGCGGACGAGCCGCTCGGTCGCCTCGGTCAGCTCCTCGCGATCGTAGCCGATGTCGAGGTCGTAGGGCTTACACGAGTTGTACAGCCGGTCGAGGTGTTCCTCCCACCGGAAGATCGCGGTGCCGTTCTCGGTCTCGTAGGCGCGAACGCCCTCGAAGACGCCGGTTCCGTAGTGCAGTGCGTGCGTGAGGACGTGGATCTGTGCGTCCTCCCAGTCGACGAACTCTCCGTCCATCCAGATCGTGTCCACGTCCATCTCGTCGAAGCTCATACGTCCCGACGAACGCACGCCTCCGTAATGAGTGTTGACGGTTCGCACCGCGAATCGACGCGGGCTCAGTCGACGTAGCCGACGATGTCCGACCCCTCCAGATACGGGAAGCCGTACCGGTCGGCGTACGCCCGGGCGTCGGCCGGCGAGAGCGCCCCGCCGGTCTCGTCGTCGAGCATCTCACAGACCACGACCGCGGGCTCGCGGTCCGCGGCGGCGGCCAGTGCGATTCCCAGTTCGGTGTGGCCCTCGCGGTCGGCCAGCAGGTCCGGGGCCGCCCGAAGGACGTTGACGTGACCCGGCGCGCGGAACTCGGCGGCGAAGTCGGTGCCGTCGGGATCGGCGGCCGCCGCGGCGAGTTCGGCGATGGTTCTCGCGCGGTCCTCGTCGGTGATCCCGGTGTAGGTGTCCCGGTGGTTCACCGGCAACGAGAACGACGACCGCTCGTCGTAGCCCAGATCGTGGCTCGCGCTCGCCGGATGGTCGAGCGCGTCTTCGAGGAACGGCAGGTCGAACGCCTCGGCCACCTCGTCGGCGAGCGCGACGCAGATCAGGCCGCCGGCGTCGTTGCGCAGTCGGGAGACGTCGGCGGGGCCGACCGCGCCCGCCGGGTAGATCAGATCGGTCTCGCCTTCCCGGTCGGCGGCGTCGTGGACGAGCACCGGCGATCCCTCCCGGAACGCCTCGACAGCGGCCTCGACGCCCGCGGCGGCGCGGCTCATGGCCCCTCCTCGATGTGGACGGTGACGTGGTCGCCGTCGTCGAGTCCGAGTTCCTCGCGGAGCTTGTCCGGGGCGATGATCTCGAGTTGGTCGTCCTCGTGGTGGGTGCGTTCGGGCGCGATGGTGTGGGCCTGCTCGTAGGTCTCGCCGTCTCGCGTCTCGACCACGGCGGGGTAGCAGACAGCGGGGCCGTAGGTTCGCTCGTCGTCCTCCCATCCGTCGATGGCCACCGGCTCCATGGCCTCCATCGCCGACCGGGCGCGGACGCTCTCGTCGGTCAGTTCGACGTTGAGGGTGCCGAGGAACGGCTCGTAGCCGAGTCGATCCTCGAACTGAGCCATGTAGCCCGACAGCGAGATGTAGTGGCGGCCCTCGCCCATCCCGCTGGTGACGGTGCCGGTCAGGTCGACGCCGGCGGGCCCCTTGAAGATGCGCCGGTAGTCCTCGTACTCGCGTTTGAGCGCCCACTCGCCGTCCTCGGTGACCGAGACCCACTGGCCGTCGCTGACCATCTCGCGCTCGACCAGCCCGGCCTCGTCGAGCCCCTGGAGCCGACGCGAGGCGGTCTGGTTCGACGCGTCGAGGCGCTCGGCGAGCGCCGAGCACGAGATCTTGACTTCGCCCTCCAGTCCGCCGTCGAGGGCGAGCAGCTTCAGCGCCGCGAGCTCGTCGTAGCCGACCGCACGCGGCTGGGTCGTTGACATAGGTGAAACTCCGGTCGCTCGCGGTTTAAGGATAACGGATGCGGTACGTTTCTCAGAATTGGAACGGAGAGGCGCGCGCCGTCGGACGTGAAAGTCGGGTCCGCCACCACGTAGTCGTTTCCCTTCGGGGCCGCCCCCAGAGCTTTCCGGGTCGAGCGCCACCCCTCGCTCATGGAGACGGTGAACCTCGAGGCGGCGTTCGACTCGTTCGACGACCACTGGTCGCCGCGGATCGCGGCCGAACTCAACGGACAGGCGGTCAAGCTCGCCAAGCTCGACGGGGAGTTCGTCTGGCACTCCCACGAGGAGGCCGACGAGCTCTTTCTGGTCCGGACCGGCGAACTCCGGGTCGAGTTCCGCGAGCGCGAGGACGCGGTGCTGGGCGAAGGCGAGTTGCTGGTCGTCCCCGCGGGCGTCGAACACCGACCCGTCGCGCCGTCGGAAGTCGAGGTCCTGCTGTTCGAGCCGACCGAGACGCGAAACACGGGCGACGTCGAGAGCGAGGCGACCGAGGAGGAGCTCGAACGGGTGTGAGTCAGTCGCCGGTGACGGGGTCGCGCGCCCAGAAGTCGCTTTCTTTGTTCAGCTTCGGCACCCACGTCTCGTCGGTCTTCGACAACAGCGCCACCCGCGAGACCGGCACCTCCTTCAGGTAGTCGTGGTCGGGCATGTGGGCCTGAATCTCCTCGGCGAACGCCACGACGTCGTCGTGGTCGAGCATCGACGACCGCGCCACGCGGTCTCGCGACTCGCCGACGTGCATGTAGGATTTGAGCTCCACGAAGTCGGGGTCGGCCCGCCGGTAGAACCCGGCGTACCACTCCGGATGGCGGACGTTCTCCCCGCCCACCAGCGTCGTCCGGAGCACGGTCCGGGTCTCGTCTTTGTCCGCGAGCACGTCCATGGTGTCGACGAGCTTCTCCCACGCGTCGTCTTCCATGGCCTTCACGACTTCGTCGAAGGTGGCCCGTTCCGGGGCGTCGACGCTGACGTACAGCTGGGTGGGGTCACACTCCCGGATGACTTCGGGGCGCGTGCCGTTCGAGACGAGGAAGGTGGTGATGTCGCGGTCGTGGAACGCCTCGATGAGCTCGGGCAGGTAGGGGTAGAGGGTCGGCTCGCCGTCGAGGCTGATCGCGACGTGGCGCGGTTCCATGCTCTGTTCGAACACCTCGCGGGGGACCTCGTCGTTGCCGCCGAACCCCGACAGGAGCTTCTGCTGGAGCTCGATGCTGGCGTCGACGACCGCCTCGGGATCGTCCCACTCGACGTCGCCGAGCTCGTAGGCGTGGCCCGCGTGGTCGCGCCAGCAGAAGACGCACCGCTCGTTGCACTTGACGACCGGCGTCATCTGGATACACCGGTGGGACTCGATGCCGTAGAAGATGTTCTTGTAGCACTTGCCCTCCCCGCGCAGGGCGTTGGCGGTCCAGCCGCAGGTCTGGGCCGCGGTGTGGTTCTCGCTGTGGTAGTCCGGAGAGTCCACCTGCTTGGGTCCCGACGAGTCGCTCATGGTGGACCGTGGTATGCGGGCGACGCCCAAAAGGTGTCGGTGTTCTGGCCGTCGCCCCGGATAGGAAGTGAAATGTAGGTCGAGTGACCGGTTTACGGTGATGACGCGGTCCCCCAACAGACGCGAGCTCCTCGGCGCGGGCCTCGCCGCCTCGGCCGCGAGTCTCGGCAGTTGGCAGGTGACGAACGCGACCGACGCGATCACCGACCACCCCTTCGTCCCCGAGGCGACGGTTCGGTGGTCGACCGACGCGGGCGACTCCGCGACGCTTCTTGGCGCGACAGGCGGCGTGCTGACCGCCGTCACCGAGCGAGGGGTCGCGGGCATCTCGACCGACGGCGCGGAGCGCTGGCGGTACGAGGTCGAGAGCCGCGGCTCCCAGACTCGCCCCTACGCGGTCTTCGCGGCGGGGCTGGCCCTCGTGGTCGACGCGAGCGGGCTCGTCGCGCTCGACGCCGCGACCGGGGCGGTCCGGTGGCGCTTCGACGGGAGCGAGAACCCCGCCGTCTACGGGACGCTGTCGGAAACGGTCCTCGTGGAGCGTGACGGCGGTATCGTCGCGCTCTCGATCCGGGACGGTCGGGAGCGGTGGCGGTTCACAGACGCCGAGGGGTTTCCCTGGACGGATCTGGTGTCCGACGGCGAACGCGCGTACCTCGGCACGACGGAGGGTGAACTGTACGCGCTCTCGGCGGCCGACGGCCGCGTCCGGTGGCGCGAGCGGTTTCAGCCGGTCAAGGACGCCGGCTACGGCTCGTCCTATCCCCACATCTCGACGGCGGGCGCGACTGAGAACCGCGTGTTCGTCTGGGACGCCGCGCGGGCGGCCCTCCACGCGTTCGACCGGGAGGGGACCCGACGCTGGCGCGTGTCGACCGGCGAGGACGAGGCCTACGGCCTCCCGGGGACAGTGACCGACGACGGCGCGTATCTCAACGACGGGTCGGTCGTCCGGGCGGTCTCGCCGTCCGACGGCGCCGAGCGGTGGCGGTTCGACGCGGGCGCCCAATTGGACTGGCGGCCGCGCCGGGTCGGCGACGCGGTGTACGCCAGCGGGCAGGGGTTCGTGGCCGCGCTCGCGCCGGCGGACGGGACCGAGCGCTGGCGGTTCGCGACCGGGCGCGAGGCGGCCGCCTACCTGATCGGGATCGCCGACGGCACCGCCGTCGTACACAGTCACGACGACGGGCTGTACGGGGTGAACGCGGATACCGGCGCGCCGAAGTGGCGGTTCGAGTACCCCGGGGAACTGACGTATCTCCCCCGCCTCGACCGGAGAACGCTCTATCTCGGGACAGTCTCCGGGACCGTCCTCGCCGTCTCGCCGCCCGAGTCGACGCCGCTCTACGACGCCTACCGCGCCCTCTCGTCGACCGCGGGGCTCGCGGTCGGCGGCGCGGTCGGCGCGGCGGTGCTCGCCGGCGCGTACCGCCGGTTCGGTCGAGACGACTCGACTCCCGACGCGTCGATGGACATCGGCGACCTCGAACCCGGCGAACGGATCGCCGAGACCGCCCTCGCTGACGTTCGACGAGCCCGGACGCCCGCCGACCAGCGGGTCTCGCTCCACCGGTACGGCGACGCGGTCGACGACGACGCGTTCGCCGACGCGCTCGCGACGTGGAGCGATCTCGGCACCTCGGGAGTTCTCAGCGTGCGGGCGTGGGGCGTCGACCCCGAGCCGTGGGCGGTGACCGACCCCGTCGAAACGACGCTCGACGCCCGCGCGGCAGATCGGTCGATCGAGTGGATCGCCCGCGCGGTCGCCGCGGCCGCCGAAGCGGTCCACCGGGCCCACCGCGATGGCGCCGTCCACGGGCGGTTGACCCCCGAGAGCGTCTGGATCGCAGGCGACGACGTTCTGGTGGGTGACTGGGGGCTCGCCGCGGGGTTGGACGGGTCCGATCGGTCCGCTCCGCCCGAAGACGACCCCGCACCCGAGACCGTCGACGTCTACCAGCTCGGTGCGCTCGCGGACCGCCTGCTCGCCGACGATCGCGGCGGCGAGCTCACCGGCGTCGCGTCCCGCGCGCTCGCCGCCGACCCTGCCGAGCGCTACGACTCGGCGCTCGCGTTTGCCGACGCGCTCCGATGGGCCGCGCTCGAGGGGTAACGCGGTTCAGGAGCCCCGTTATGCCGGTCGAAAAGCTCGTAGCATGTCCCTCCAGTTCCGCGAGGAGGTGGCGGCGGCGCTGGCCTCCGCGCTCGACGCGCTCGACCTCCCGACAGGCGACCTCGGCATCGAGGACCCGCCCGAGGGCGTCGACGCCGTGCTGGCCGCGAGCGCGGCGGCGAGCTCGCGGGCGGGGTCGGCGCGCCCCCGCCGCAGGTCGCCGGCCGGATCGCCGACGAGATCGACGCCGCCGAGTACGATCTCGTCGAGGCGGCGACCGCACAGGGCCCCTACGTCAACTTCCGGGCGAGCGACGCCTACTACGAGGGCACTGTCGAGGCGCCCCGCGACCGGGCCGTTTGCGACACTGTAGTTGTGTCGAGTCTGCCGATCGGGGAGGAATTGTTGATTATCTATCTATTTCGAGCGGTGCAATTGAACAAGTTTTAACTTTCCTACTTGGAAACTGCCCGAGCGTAATGGCATCTGAAACGTACGGCATCATCAGCCTGCTGCCGGCGCTGTTCGCCATCGTGCTGACGCTGGTGAGCAGGCAGGTGTTGCTGTCGCTGTTTGCGGGCATCTGGATCGGTGCGACCATTCTGGTTGGCTGGAACCCGATCACCGGGGCGGCCTACTCCCTCCAGTTGGTCATCGACAACATCACCGCATCGTTCAACAGCAAACTCCTCCTGTTCACGTTCCTCTCCGGAGCGATGCTCGGGATGATATTCCTCTCTGGCGGGATGAAGGCCCTCGCCGAGCGCATCATCGCCCGGATTCGAACCCGCAGGCAGGCCGAGCTCGGGACCAGCATCCTCGGAATGCTCATCTTCGTCGACTCGTACGCGAGTACGATGATAACCGGATCGGTGATGCGGCCGATCACCGACAAGTTCGACATCAGCCGCGAGAAGCTCGCATACCTGCTCGACTCGACCACCTCGCCCGTCGTCAGCGTCGCCGTCGTCTCGACGTGGGTCGGCTTCGAGGTCGGGCTCATCAAAGAGCAGTTCTCGGCGCTCGGCATCGACCAGAGCGCGTTCGTGGTGTTCCTCCAGAGCATCCCGTTCCGGTTCTACAGCCTCCTCGCGGTGGTGCTCGTCTTCATCACCGTCACCACCGGGTGGAGCTTCGGCCCGATGAAGCGCGCAGAGACCCGCGCGAAGGAGACGGGGAAGGTCCTCCGGGACGACGCGGACCCCCTGCTCGAGACCCGCGAGGAGGACATCGTGACGCCCGACCACGTCGATTCGCGCTGGTGGTACTTCGCGGCGCCCATCGTCGCGCTCGTGGCCGTCACGGGACTCGGCCTCCTGACCTCCGGCGGGTGGCCGGGCGTCGCGCCCGTCGAGGCGCTGAAGGACGCCGCGACCGCCGACGCCATCCTCTGGGGCGTCTTTTCGGCCTGCGGACTCCTGCTCGCCATCCTCGTCGGGCACGCCCGCGTCGGGCTGGAGGCGGTCAGCGACTCCATCTTCGAGGGGTTCAGCATGGTGATCTTCCCGGTCGCCGTGCTCTCGCTGGCGTGGACCATCGGGTCGGTCAGCGAGGCGCTCGGCGTCGGCGAGTACGTCGTCGCCGTCGCCGAGGGCGTCATCACGCCCGAGCTCCTCCCCGCGGTGGTCTTCGTCGCGGCGGCCATCATCTCGTTCAGCATCGGCACCTCGTGGGGGACGATGGGGATCATGTTCCCGGTGGCCGTCCCGCTCGCGTTCAACCTCGGGGCGCCGCTCCCGGGCGCGATCGGCGCCATCCTCACCGGGTCGCTCTTTGGAGACCACTGCTCGCCGATCAGCGACACGACGGTGATGTCGTCGATGTTCGCCGGGGCCGACCACGTCGACCACGTCAACACCCAGATCCCGTACGCGCTTCTCTGTGGCACCGTCGCGACGGGGCTGTTCCTCGCGAGCGGGTACGACGTCTCGCCGCTGCCCCTGCTCGCGGTCGGCGTCGTCGCGCTCGGTGTCGCGGCGTACGTGCTCTCCGAGCGGACCACGGTCGCGATGCCCCGGGTCTTCGGCTCGGACGCCGACTGACCGGGCCGGCCGCGTCGTCGGCGAGCGCCGACGCCCACGGCTAACCGGTTCGTCCGCGACTCGCGCCGGCGCGTCGGCGTCGGATCGGACCGCGCGGACGGGGTCACACGCTTCAGAAACCCATTTACCCGCCGGTCGAAAAGCTCGTAGCATGTATCTCCAGTTCCGCGACGAGGTGGCGGCGGCGCTCACCTCCGCGCTCGACGCGCTCGACCTCCCGACAGACGACCTCGGCATCGAGGACCCGCCCGAGGGCGTCGACGCCGTGCTGGCCGCGAGCGCGGCGTTCCGGCTCGCGGGCGAGGTCGGTGCGCCCCCGCCGCAGGTCGCCGGCCGGATCGCCGACGAGATCGACGCCGCCGAGTACGATCTCGTCGAGGCGGCGACCGCACAGGGCCCCTACGTCAACTTCCGGGCGAGCGACGCCTACTACGAGGGCACCGTCGAGGCGGCCCAGTCCGAGACGTTCGGCCGGCTCGACCCCACCGGCGAGTCCGCGGTGGTCGAACACACCTCCGCGAACCCGACCGGCCCGGTCCACGTCGGCCGGGCGCGCAACCCCATCGTGGGCGACGCGGTCGCCCGAGTGCTCGACTTCGCGGGCTACGACGTCGACCGCCACTACTACGTCAACGACGCGGGGCGCCAGATGGCCGTGTTCACCTGGGCCTACGAGACGTTCGACGAGGACGACCTGCCCGATCCCGAGCGCGAGAAGGCCGACTACGACCTCGTGCGCTACTACCGGAAAGGCAACGAGGTGCTCGAAGACGGCGACCCCGACGAGGTCGAGGCCGCCGAGGAGGAGATCACCGCGATCATGCAGGGGCTCGAAGCCGGCGACGAGGAGACCTACGACCGCGTCGGCGAGGTCGTCGACACCGTGCTCGGCGGCATGCGCGAGAGCCTGGGGCGGCTCCCCGCGGAGTTCGACGAGTTCGTCAAGGAGACCCGGTTCATCCGCGACGGCTCGGTCGACGACGTGGTCGACCGGCTTCAGGACCTCGACGAGGCGGTCTACGAGGACGAGGCCTGGCAACTCGATCTGGCGGCCTACGACATCGAGAAGAACTTCGTGTTCCTCCGGTCGGACGGCACCACTCTCTACGCCACCCGGGACCTCGCCCACCACGAGTGGAAGTTCCAGAACTACGACCGCGCGGTGACGGTGCTCGGCGAGGACCACAAGCTCCAGGCCGACCAGATGCGGGCGACGCTCGACCTGCTTGACAACGACACCGACCAGCTCCGGCAGGTCATCTACTCGTACGTCAACCTCCCGGAGGGGAAGATGTCGACCCGCGCCGGCACGGGCATCGACCTCGACGACCTGCTCGACGAGGCGGTCGACCGCGCCCGCGAGGAGGTCGAAGACAGGCTCGACGACCGGATCCGCGACGACGACCTGACCGACGACGACGTCGAGCGCATCGCCGAGCAGGTCGGCATCGGCGCGGTTCGGTACGACATCGTCTCGAAACAGCCCGCGAAGGCGATCACCTTCGAGTGGGACCGCGCGCTCGACTTCGAGGCCCAGAGCGCGCCGTACGTCCAGTACGTCCACGCCCGCTGTTGCGGAATCCTCGAAGAGGCCGGGCTCGATTCGGCCGACACCGACGGCGCCCTCGCCGGCGTCGACGCCTCGGTGCTGGACGCCGAGGCGGAGCGCGAACTGCTCGAAGTCGTCGCGCGCTTCCCCGCGGTGATCGAGGCGGCCGCCGAGGACCTCGAACCCCACGTCGTCGCGACCTACACCCGCGAGATCGCCGACACGTTCAACACGTTCTACCGGGAGTGTCCGGTGCTCCGCGACGACGTCGACGACGATCTGCGGGACGCACGCCTCGCGCTCGTCGCGGCGGCGAAACACGCCGTCGGGAACGCGCTGGGCGTGCTCGGCGTGGCCGCGCCGCGGTCGATGTGATCGAGCCGGGAACTTAACGCCGAACGCCCCCGGCGGCCGGCGGCGCCGACCAGAATCGCCACGAGCCCAACGGACCCCACCGCGCCGGAGCAGGGCCGGCGTCTCGACCCTGCACTCGACGCGGGACGGCGAGCGCTCGGTGTCCCAGTCAGCGGAACAGCGAGCCGAGGCGCCCGAGCACCCCGTCGCTCGCCTCGGCGTCGTCGTCAGAGTCGCTCTCTTCGGCGTCCGTGGTCGCGTCGGGGTCGGACTCGTCGTCGGTCGACGGGCCGGTGTCGGGGCGGTCGCGGGTGAACGGGACCGCTTCGGACTCGGCGTCGAGCGCGTCGGGCGTCGAGTCGTCGGGACCGCTCGCATCCGCGTCCGGGGCCGGGTCGGTCCCATCCACCTCCGAATCGAGTCCGGCCTCCTCGCGTGCCTCGGAGAGCGGGTCGGATTTCTCGGCGTCGGCCAACGGGTCGTCGGCGTCGTCTTCGGCGAGCAGATCGCCGCCCTCGTTTTCGGCGAGCGGACCGTCGGCGTCGTCTTCGGCCAACGGATCACCGCCTTCCTCAGCGTCCTCGAAGGGGTCGGTCTCGATCGCCGACCCCTCCTCGAAGCCGCCCGCACCTGATTCGGAGGCCGACGCCCCCTCAGACGTCGGCTCGTCGTCGCCCAGTCGGTCCTCGTCGAGGTGCTGTTCGAGGAGGTCGTCGACGCTCCGGGCGTCGTCGTCGACGTCGTCGGCTGGCGCCACGTCCGATCCCTCGGCGCTCGCCGAGTCGGGAGCCCCGTCCTCGCTTGCCCCGGCTTCGTCCGGGCGCCGGTCGTCGACGTCGAACAGCGACTCGTCGACGTCGGAGCGCGATTCGTCGGCGGCGGAGCGCGATTCGTCGGGGTCGGGGACCGGCTCCGCGGCGTCGTCCCCGGCGGCCTCGTCCTCGCCCGGCGTGGCCTCCCCGGCGGCCTCCCGTCGGATCTCGTCGGCCGCCTTCGCCAGTTCGCCGCCGAGCAGGCCCCGCGGGTCCTCGTCGCCGTCGACGGCCTCCCGGACGTTCTCGGCCACCTCGGCGCCGGCGAGGGGCGTTTCGACCTCGCGGTCGACGCCTTCGGTCAGCGTCTCGGGGGTGACTCGGTCGTCGTCGGGCTCTTGCTCGTCGAGTTCGAGTTCCGGGTCGGGCTCGGCGTCGCCGATCAGCACCGCGGCGAGCTCCCGGTAGGCCTGCCCGGCCGGCGCGTTCGGCGCGAACGACGCGAGCGGTCGGCCGGCGTCGATGCCCATCGGCACCGCCTCGTCGGAGGGCACCACCACGAGCACCTCGGTGCCGAGCGTCGACTCCACGTCGTCGGCGTTGAGGATGTTGCTCGAACGCTGGGTCAGCACCGCGCCGACGACTTCGGTGCCGACGCGGGCCGAGAGCTCGCCCGTCTTGGCGGTGTCCCGCACCGAGGCGACGTCCGGGGTGGCGACCAACAGCGTGGCGTCGGCCAGCGCCAGCGGCACCAGCGTGTCGTAGCTGACCCCCGCGCCCGTGTCGAGCAACACGTAGTCGTAGGCCTCGCGCAGGGGCTCGACGACGTGGGTGAGGTTCGCCGGGTTCGACTTGGCGAACGCCTCGATGTCGGTGGCGCTGGGGAGGACGTCGATGCCGCCGGGCGCCTCGTAGATCGCCTCGTCGGCGTCGGCCTCCTCGGCCAGCACCTCGTGGAGGGTCGGGCTCTCGACGTCGAAGTCGAGAAAGCCCGCGAGGTTCGCCATCCCGAGGTCGGTGTCGACGACGACGACCGAGTGGCCCCGGTCGGCCAGCATCGCGCCGAGGTTGATCGCGGTCGTCGTCTTTCCGACACCTCCTTTCCCGCTCGCTATCGCGTAAACCGTGTCGGACATGATATTCGTTGTCCCAACCGAACCACGATGCGCATATAAAATTACTCCGTGATCGCCGACGCGTTCGCCCCGATTCGGCCGCGGCGCGCGCCGCGCGTCCGACGCGCGACAGACGCGGGGTCCGGTCACCGCCCGGGGCGGCCTCTAGCGTGTTCCAATCGGGCGCGTGCGGCCGCAACGCGCGGCTCGCAGGTCAAAGGTTACTTACCCTCTGGAGGGCCTACAACGTAGCAATGAGTGAGCAGGAGGACGAGCAGTCCGACCGGAAAAAATACGAGTTCCGAAGGGTCATCGAGGACCTCAAAGACTACGAGGGCTCGGGGACCCAGCTCGTAACGATCTACATCCCGCCGGACAAGCAGATCAGCGACGTGGTCGCCCACGTCACCCAAGAGCACAGCGAGGCGAGCAACATCAAGTCCAAACAGACCCGCACGAACGTTCAGGACGCGCTCACCTCGATCAAAGACCGGCTCCGCTACTACGACACCTTCCCGCCGGACAACGGGCTGGTCATCTTCAGCGGCGCGATCGACTCGGGCGGCGGCCGGACCGACATGGTCACGAAGGTGCTCGAAGACCCGCCCCAACCCATCGAGTCGTTCCGGTACCACTGCGACTCGGCGTTCCTGACCGACCCCCTCGAACAGATGCTGGCCGACAAGGGGCTGTACGGCCTCATCGTGCTCGACCGGCGCGAGGCCAACGTCGGCTGGCTCCGGGGCAAGCGCGTCGAGCCGGTCAAGTCCGCCTCGTCGCTGGTGCCGGGCAAACAGCGGAAAGGGGGCCAGTCCGCCCAGCGGTTCGCCCGCCTGCGGCTCGAAGCCATCGACAACTTCTATCAGGAGGTCGCCGAGATGGCCAACGACCTGTTCGTCCCCGAGCGCGAGAACATCGACGGCGTGCTCGTCGGCGGCCCCTCGCCGACCAAAGACGAGTTCCTCGACGGCGACTACCTCCACCACGAGATCCAGCAGAAGGTGCTCGGCAAGTTCGACGTGGCCTACACCGACGAGTCGGGGCTCTACGATCTGGTCGACAACGCCGAGGACGCCCTCGCGGACGCCGAGGTGATGAAAGACAAAAAGGAGATGGAGGAGTTCTTCCGCCAGCTCCACGAGGGCAACAAGGCGACCTACGGGTTCGAGCCGACCCGGAAGAACCTCGTGATGGGGTCGGTCGACCGGCTGTTGCTCTCGGAGGACCTCCGCAAGGACGTGGTGGTCTACGACTGCGGCGAGAAAGAGGAGTTCGAGTTCGTCGACCAGCGCGAGGACACGCCCGACCACACCTGCGAGAGCGGCGAGGACGCCGAGATCGTCGAGCGCGAGGACGCCATCGAGTACCTGATGAACATCGCCGGACAGCGCGGCACCGAGACGAAGTTCATCTCCACGGACTTCGAGAAGGGCGAACAGCTCCAGTCGGCGTTCGGCGGCGTCGCCGGAATTCTACGCTACTCGACCGGCGTCTAAAGCCGCCCTCGACCCGAAAGACGGCCAGACGCGCCACGCTCGTCCGTCCGCACCGGACGACTACGCCAGCGGCGTCCGCTCGACGACCTGCCCGTCGTAGGTGGGGTACTGCTCGACGATCTCGCCCTCTTCGAGATCGCCTTCGTCGATCATCTCCTCGAGCAGCCACCACGCGAGCTCGACGTGGTCGGACTTGACGCTGTAGAACTCCTCGGGGACCCCGAGTTCGTCGAGGCGCTGTTCGGTCTCCCACGTCTTGCCGTAGACCAGCGTGCCGTCGTCGGTCACCTCGTCGAACTCCCGGCGGATGTTGCGGGCCATTCGCTTCATCCGGTTGCGGTGCTGGGCGGCGTCTTTGAACACGGAGGTACAGAAGTAGACCCGGTCGTGGTCGCCCATCCTGTCGAGAATCTCCTTCGAGCCCTCGACCGCGCTCATGTGGCCGTCCTGAAGCTCGTAGCCTTCCTCTTGCATCCGGCGGAAGTTGCCGTCGCTCATCTCGAACTCGTTGATGTTGCAGAACTCCGCGGCCCCCTCGTCTAAGAACTCCAGAAACTCCTCCTCGGCGCGGATGCCCGGGATCTCGAACGCGGGGGTCAGCCCCTCCTCGCGGGCGATGTAGAGGATCTCCTCCCACTCGGTGCCGTGCATGTCGCCCCACAGCTCCAGCGGCGGGTGGAACCGGATCTCGTCGAGGCCGGCCTCCGAGAGCCGGCGCATGTTCTCGCGGCCCCCCGTGATGCCCGTGTAGAGGTGGGTGTGGTGGTCCTCGCCGAACTCGTCTTTGAGCAACGAGAGGTACCGACACGTCTTGTTCATCGCTTCCTGGGGCTCGCCGCCCGTGATCGAGGTGCCGAGCGCGTCCATGCGCTTTGCCTCGGTGAGGACGTCCTCGTCGGACTCGACCTTCCGCTCGTTGGCGTACACGTCGGTGACGTTCTTCCGGTTCTCGCCGAGCGGACAGTAAAAGCAGTCGCGCTGGTCGCAGTAGCCGTAGACGAACAGCACCATCTTGCCCCCCTCGGCGCACTGTTCGCAGCCCTTCGAGATCATTTCGTTGTCTCCCTCTACCGGGCCGACGCTGAAAAACTGTGCGCATTGGCTTTCGCGGCGGCTGAACCGTCCGTGCCCGGATCGCCGTCTTCCGCCACCCTGAACGTTAAGCGCCGTGGTTACGAGATCACGAGTATGGATACCCTGATCCACGGTACCACGCTACTCACGTTTCGCGACGAGACGCTCGGCATCGTCGAGGACGGCGCGCTCGGGATCGCCGGCGGCGAGATCGCGTACGTCGGACCGACCGACGACGTCGACGCGAGCGCCGAAACCCGCATCGACGGGTCGGGGACGGTCACGATGCCCGGGCTCGTGAACGCCCACGCACACACCCGCCACACGCTCGTGCGCGGGGGCGCACAGGACGTGCCCGAGATCGAGTGGATGAACCGCGCGCTCGGCCCGCTCGCGAACCACATGACCGACGAGGACGAAGCGGTCGGGGCCAGACTCGGCGTGCTGGAGGCGGTCCGGGGCGGCGTCACTACGATCGGCGAGTACGCGGGCGAGGTCGGCCGGCTCGTCGAGGAGGTGTACCGGCCCCTGGGCGTGCGGACGGTCGCGATCGAGACGATCAACGAGGTGCCCGACGACCGCGCCGATCTCGGGCCCCGAGAGCTCTACCCCTTCGACCGCGAGCAGGGCGAGGCCGCGCTCGACCGCGCGGAGGCGCTGTTCGATCGGTACGGCGACGACCCGCTCGTCGAGCCCGCCTACGGACCGCAGGCGCTCGATATGGTCTCGCCCGAGTTGCTCGGGGAGATCTGCGACCGGGCCCGCGAGCACGGTCGGGACGTCCACATGCACGTCGCGCAGGGCGAGCGCGAACGCCTCCAGATCGAGGAGCGGTACGGCGACGGCGAGACCACCGTCTCGGCCCTCGACGACCACGGGGCGGTCGACGACTTTCTGGTCGCGGTCCACTGCCACGGGACGACCCCGGCCGAGCGCGAGCGACTGGTCGAGGCCGGCGCCCGCATGCTCGCGTGTCCGAGTTCTATCGGCATGATCGACGGCGAGGTGCCCCCGGTCGCCGACTACGTCGAGCGCGGCGGGGTCGCGGGCGTCGGCACCGATCAGGCGCCGGGCCCGGGACACCACAATCTGCTCAGGGAGGCCCGGACCGCGAGCCTCCTCTCGAAGGTCGAGGCCGGCGATCCGACCGCCCTGCCCGCGTGGCGGGCGCTGGAGCTGGCGACCGTCGAGGGCGCGAAGGCGCTCGGGATCGCCGACGCGGTCGGCACGCTCGAAGCCGGCACCGCCGCCGACGTGATCACCGTCGACGTCGACGCGCTCGGGGTCGCGCCGACCGTCTCCGAGCCGCTCCACACCGCGGTCCCGAACCTCGTCCACTCGACCACCGGCCGGGAGGTCCGGGACGTGTTCGTCGCCGGCGACCCGATCGTTCGCGACGGCGAGTTCGTGGACGCGGACCCCGAAGCCGTCGTCGCGGACGCGAGCGAACGCGCCGAGCGAGTCTTCGCCGACGCCGAGGACGACTGGCGGGCGGCCGACTCGGAACTGGTCGCGCGGGCCGAGGCGGGGTGGTTGTAGCTCCGAGCCGCGGGATCCTCCGGGCGGGCGACGAGCGGTCGCCGACTCAGATCGCGTCGAGGACCGACTCGACTCGGTCGGGGACGTGGGGCCGGAACGCGTCCTCGTCGGCCTCGACCTCGTCGCGGGAGAAAAACCGGACCGCGGCGGCGTCGGACCCGGCGGTGGGCGCCCCCTCGGCGCGGGCCGCCGGGACGGCGTACACCATCGAGACGGCGCGCTTGCCACGGAACGGAGCGAGGAGTTCGGCGTCGACCAGTTCGAGCGCGTCGGGGTCGACCCGGACGCCGGTCTCCTCGCGGAGTTCGCGGGCCGCGGCGACCGCGGGCTGTTCGTCGGCTTCGAGGTGGCCGCCGGGGACGGTCCACTCGCCGACCCCCGGCGGGACCGCCCGCTCGACCAGCAACACCGAGTCGCCGTCGACCACGCCGGCCGCGGCGGTCGGCGCGGGGTTCTGGAACACCGGGCGGTCGCAGGCCTCGCAGTAGCGGCGCTCGCGGTCCTCTATCTCCCGGGTCGTCGTGGCGGTCCCGCAGTCGGGGCAGTAGTCGGCCGGGCGGACCGTCACGACTTGAGACCACTCCCGGTCAGCGCGACGACCACGTCGTCGCCGGGGTCGACGACGCCCCGTTCGCGGTACCGCTCCAGCGCCGCGGGCGCGGCCGCACACGTCGGCTCGACGTAGAACCCGCCCCGGTGGAGCCGATCGAGGGCGTCCTCGACCGGGTCGGCGCCGAGCGCGATCGCGTCGCCGTCGGTCGCCTCGATCGCGTCGAGGATCTGGTCCTTTCGGACCGGTTCGCGGATCTGGATGCCGTCCGCGACCTCGTTGTCGTCGGGCGGTGTCCCCGAGGCGCCGCCCGGCCCGTCGCCGTGCAGTTCGTCGGCGATCGGCGCGTATCCGGCGGCCTGCGCGCCGAGCAGGCGGGGCATCTCGTCGGTCCAGCCCGCGTCCGTCAGCGCGCGGAACCCCCGATAGGCGCCGAGAAAGAGCGTCCCGTGCCCGAGCGGCGCGACCACGGCGTCCGGCACGTCCCAGTCGCGCTGGGCCGCGATCTCGAACGCGACGGTCGCGGTGCCAGCGAAGAACGCGGGGTTCCACGCGTGGCTGGCGTACCACGCGTCGCCGCGCTGTCGCGGGTCGGCTCCGGCTCGACTTCGCGCCACGCGCTCGATGCACGCGTCGGTCACGTCCTGCCGGGAGCCCTCGATTTCGATAGGGGTCGCGCCGACCCGCTCGATCGCCGCGAGCTTCGAGGCCTTCGCGTCGGCCGGAACGTAGATGTCGGCCTCGATGCCGGCTCGGGCGGCGTACTGGGCGACCGCCGCGCCCGCGTTGCCCGACGAGTCCTCGACGACGCGTTCGACCCCGAGTTCGGCGGCCCGCGAGAGAGTGGTCGTCGCGCCGCGGTCCTTGAAACTCCCCGAGGGGAAGACGTACTCCAGCTTGAACTGCGCGTTCGGTCCCCACTCGGGGGCGTCCTGCAGGGGCGTGAACCCCTCGCCGAGCGTGACCCGGGGCTCGATCGGGACGAACGCGTCGAACGCCCACAGGCCCCTGCGCGCGTCCAGTTGCTCGAACTCCGGGGCGGGGCCGGTCGGGAGCGGCCGGTCGGCGAGTTCGAGCGGTCGTCCGCAGTCACACCGCCACGGCTCGTCCGGGCCGGCGTCGTACGTCCGGCCGCAGTCGGGGCACGCGAGGTCGGTCGGCGTCGGCGCGTCGGCGGCCATCAGTACTCGCTGACGTTGGTGCCGACCGAGCAGACGTACTCGCCGGTCGCCACCTGCGGGAGCCGGCGCGAGCGCCAGAACACGCCCGAGTCGTCGGCGGTCACCTCGGCCTTGAGTTGGCCGAACGGGTCGGTCACCTCGAACAGCACGTCGCCGGGGTCGACCGGGTCGCCGAGAGCCACCTGAAAGTCGACCAGTCCGCCCGACGGCGAGCCGTACCGGTCGAACCCGGACGCTCTGATCTGGGGGTCGGGGTCGACGCTCCCGTCGAGAAAGCCGTAGTACCGGAGGACGTTGAACAGCCCGTCGACGCCGTACCGGATGCTCTCTTCGTCCCACCCGATGGCGCCGCCGAGTTCGGGGTCGATCGCCGGGATGCCCTCGTCGGGACCCACCCGAGCGAGTTGGCCGTCCGGACCCTTCTGGTCGAGGACGTGGCCACAGCCGAACACCTTCGCGAGTTCGAGACAGTCGTCGTGGAGCCGGTGGCGCCGACCGCACCGCACGCGGGCCTCGTTGAGCATCCGGCTGGTCGACCCCTGATGGAGGTCGAGGATGTAGTCGGCCCGCGAGGCGGCCTCGAAGGTCGCGGCCGCGATGCGCTCGCTCGACGTGCCCGACTCGCTACCGGGGTAGGTGCGGTTCATCTTCGTGTCGTCGATCGGATTGCGGTGCTCGGCCACCTGGAAGGCGTGGTAGTTCACGATGCCGACCGCCAGGATCGTCCCGGAGAAAGCCGCCGGAGAGATCTGGGGGATCGCCCGCCGGAGCACCCCGAGCCCGTTGAGTTCGTCGCCGTCGCTGACCGCCTGGACGTACAGCGTCGGCCCGTCGTCGGCGCCGTTCAGCACCGCGACCGGCAGTCCGAACTCGCTTCCGTCGCGCGTTTCGCCGACCTGCAACCGTCCCGTGTCGAACTCGCCGGGGGCGGCACTCGCCGTTCCGAGCGTCTTCATTACCCATAACCGACGCCTACACGCCCTTTAGCGGTTCGGTCTCGGCGAAACGCCGACGCGCCGAACCGGCAACTGCTCGGCGGTTCCCGAACCCCTATGGCCCGGAGAGAGCTATCGGCGGGTGAATGTCGCTCCGATCGGTGCTGGTCGCGGCGAGCCTCCTGTTCGGCGCCGGCGCGCTGGCGCTGGAGGCCCGGATCCCGGCCGCCGCGAACGGGCGCCCGCAGGCGACCGCCGGCACAGAGACCGACTGAACGGCGCGGACCGACGCGCCTTTGACGGTTCCGTCCCAATCGCCGACCGTGTCCGAACCCGTCCCCGAGCGCCCGCGGGCCAACTTCGCCGCGGCGCTGAACGTCCGTCGGAACGCCGTCCGGGGGTTCTCGTTCGCGGCGCTCGCCACGGCGGCGGTGCTCGCGGTGTTCGTCTTCCTGCCCGGCGCCCAGCGACCGGTGGCGTACTACCTCGGACTGGGGTTCGTCTTCGGGTCGGCGCTCGGCGCGCTGGCGACGACGGTGCTGACGCTGATTTCGGCGTATCGGCTCGCGAAGGAACTGGACTGAGTCAGTCGGCGGTCTCCTCGCCCGTGAGCGCCGCGAGTCGCTCGGCGCCAGACCGTGTCCCCTTCGCGAGGAACACGTCGCCGGCCCGGAGCTCGGTCGTCGGGCCGGGCTGGATGATCCAGTCGCGCTCGTCGCCGGTCGAGCGTCGGACCGCGATGACCCGCATTCCGGTCTCGGTTTCGACCTCGCGGTCGCCGAGGGTCGCGCCGTCGAACTCGCTGTCGGGCGCGACGGTCCGCCGAACGATCACCTCGTCGCTCTCCTCGACCGCCTGCTCGACGACCGGGTGGGTGCCAAGCCCCCGGAGGACGCCCTCGCTGATCTCGACCGCGGCGTCGCTGACGACCTCGGTCGCGTTCGCGAGGTGGACCAGCCCGCGGAGCGAGACGGGGTCGTCGACCCGGGCGGCGGCCCGCAGAGTCCAGGCCTCGAACCGCGACTGGAGGGCGTCGACTTCGGCTTCGAGTTCGACGACCTCCTCGGCGACCGCCTCGCTGTCGAACAGGACGCTCCCGTACGCGAGGTCGACCCCGAGTTCGCTCATGTTTTTCATCAGCACGATCGAGTCGACCGCGCGTTCGAGGTCCTCGATGCCGGGGTCGACCTCCGCGGGCGGCTCGTAGGCGTGGCCGGTCGCGCGCTCGTACACGTCCGCGATCCCATCCTCGGTGCCCCGCAACAGGAGGCTGTCGCCGGCGTCGAGGCGGGTGTCCCGGTCGGGGTTGGTGATCCAGTCGCGGCCCCGACGGATCGCGATGATCCGGACGCCGGTCTCGGTTTCGAGGTCGGCGGCTCCGAGCGTGCGGCCGGCGAACCCCGAGTCGGTCGCGAGCTCCGCCCGAACCAGCGTCTCGACCGCCTCGGGGAGCGCGGCCCGCATCGCGTCGGGCAGGCCGATGTCCTCCAGCACGACCTTCGCGATGTCGCCGGCGGCGTCGCTGATCTTCTCGGCGGCGCCGACCACACCGAGCACCGGCGCCAGCTGTTCGGCGTCCTCAGGGCTCCGGGCGGCCATCAGAAGGCTCATCCGGGCTCGCATCTGAAGGACGTCCATCCGGGCTTCGAGGTCGAGCACCTCCCGGGCGACGTCGTCGCTACCGTGGAGCACCGCCGAAAACGAGAGGTCGATCAGCAGTTCGGCGGTGTCTTTCATCTCCGCCAGCACCGCCTTGACGCTGACGGGCTCGTACTCGACGTCGCCCGCCGAAGGGTTCATACGGTGACGTTGGACGGGGCCCGATAAAAACGTTCGCGGGCGAGTTCGGTGGCGGCGCTCCGAAATAGAAACAAAAGATAATCCTTTTCCCGGCTTGCCGAGAAGTATCAGGGTATGTCAGACGAGGTCAAGAAAGGGTTAGAGGGCGTCGTCGTCGCCGAATCGGGACTCAGCTACATCGACGGCGACGAGGGGCGACTCGTCTATCGCGGCTACGCGATAGAGGACCTCGCCCGGAACGCGAGCTACGAGGAGGTTCTGTACATGCTCTGGCACGGCGAACTCCCCGACACAGCGGAGCTCGCGGCGTTCTCCGAGTCGATGGCGGCCGAGCGCGAACTCGACGAGGACGTTCTGGATACGGTCCGGAAGCTCGCGGCCGCCGACGAGGAGCCGATGGCGGCCGTCCGGACCGTGGCCTCGATGCTGTCGGCCCACGACCCCGACGACTCGTCGGCCGACCCCACCGACCGGGAGGTCAACCTCCGGAAGGGCCGGCGCATCACCGCGAAGCTCCCGACCGCCGTCGCGGCGTTCAAGCGCCTCCGGAACGGCAACGACCCCGTCGCGCCCCGCGAAGACCTCGATCACGCCGAGAACTTCCTCTACATGCTCAACGACGAGGAGCCCGACGAGGTGCTGGCCGAGACGTTCGACATGGCGCTGGTCCTCCACGCCGACCACGGCCTGAACGCCTCGACGTTCTCCGGGATGGTCACCGCTTCGACGCTCTCTGACGTCCACAGCGCGATCACGAGCGCGGTCGGCACCCTCGCCGGCCCGCTCCACGGCGGCGCGAACGCCAACGTGATGCGGATGCTCAAAGAGATCGACGACAGCGACATGGAGCCGACCGACTGGGTCCGGACGGCGCTCGAAGAGGGCCGACGGGTCGCCGGGTTCGGCCACCGCGTCTACAACGTCAAAGACCCCCGGGCGAAGATCCTCGGCGAGAAGAGCGAAGAGCTCGGCGAGGCCGCCGGCGACACGAAGTGGTACGAGATGTCGGTCGCCATCGAGGAGTACATGCGCGAGGAGAAGGGAATCGCGCCCAACGTCGACTTTTACTCGGCCTCGACGTACTACCAGATGGGCATCCCGATCGACCTCTACACTCCCATCTTCGCGATGTCCCGATCCGGCGGGTGGGTCGCTCACGTCCTCGAACAGTACGACGACAATCGGCTGATCCGGCCGCGCGCGAAGTACGTCGGCGCGAAGGACGCCGAGTGGGTCCCGATCGAAGACCGGTAATCGGCGACGCTATTTTCGGCCGTCAGGCCTCCTCGACGCTCCCGCGCTCTTCCATCATGTCGGCCGCCCGTGCCGCCCAGCCGCCCCACCGGAAGCCGGCGCCGACGACGAGCAACGACCAGACGTAGTAGAGGAAGATGCCGGCGTACGCGCCCGCGACGCCGTAGTCGAGGACGACCCCGACCAGCCACGAGAAGCCGACCATGAACCCGAACATCCCCGTGGTCCGGGCGACGAACGGGGTCCGTGTGTCGCTACCGCCCTGTAACGCCCCCGAGAGAACCACGAACACCGCGAGGAACGGCGCCGAGAGGCCGTACACCCGCGCGAAGTCAGCGGCGTACTCGAGGGTCGCGGCGTCGTCGGTGAACAACTCGACCAGCCGGTCCGCGCCGAAGACGAGCGCGACGCCGATGGCGCCGACCGAAACCAGGGCGAGCGCGCCCGTCGCCCACCCCTCGAACCGGGCGCGGACGGGGTCGCCCTCGCCGAGCGCCTGCCCGACGACGACGCTGGAGGCGACGCTGTATCCCCGCGAGAGCGGCCCGGTGACCTGCTGGTACATCCGGCGGCCGATCTGGTAGGCGGCGTTGACCTCGGTGCCGAACCCGAGCAGGATCGAGTTGAACGGGAACTCCGCGACGGTGGCCGCGAGCCCCTCCGCGATGCGCGGGGCGCTCACGGCCAACAGTTGGCGGGCGATGACGGCGTCGGTCGGGCGGGCGAACGACGCCTCGGTCAGGTCCCACCGGATGGCCGCCACCAGCGCGAGCGCGGTGAACACGTTGCCGAAGGCGGTCGCGACCCCGACGCCGACGATCTCCCAGCGCGGAAACGGGCCGAGACCGAGGCCGAGCGCGACCGTGCCGCCGATGTTGAGGAGGTTCGAGACGACGTTGACGTACATCGGCGTCCGGGTGTCGCCGGTGCCCTGTAGCGAGCGGGCCGCGACGAGCGCGACGTGGCGGGCCGGCGCGGTGGCGAAGATGATCGCGAGGTAGGTGCCGCCCATCGCGGCGACGCCGGCGGGCGCGCCGAGTACCCCGATGGCGGCCTCGCCAAACAGGAGCCCGAACACCACGAACGGCACCCCCGAGAGCGCGCCGACGAGGACGGCCTGCGTGACCGCCTCGTCGCGGTTGGCGGTGGCGTCGCTCCCCGTGTCCTGACTCGACAGCGCGATGGCACCCCCGCCGAGCCCCAGCCCGATCCGGAGCGGGAGCCGAGCGTAGAGGTCCGCGAGCCCGATGGCCGCGACCGCGGCGGGCGAGAACAGCCCGGTCACGACGATGTCGGTGGTCCGCATCAGGGTGCGGAGGACCTGCTCGGCCATCACCGGCCACGACAGCGAGAGGACGCGCCGCCAGACCGCAAACAGGCGAGCGCGGAGTCCGTCGGTCACACGTCTCGGGAGGGGTGAGAGCGTTTTCAGTCCACGGGAAGCCGGCCGGGATTGCCCGTTCGGCGCGGGCGGGACGACCGGGCGAAGAGTATCACAATTCAGTCATACGGGCGTACGTCGTCCGTCTGACGGAGATTTAGACCCGACGCCTTCTTGCGTTTTTACTTTCACTCCACCACCCGGGGCTTTAAGTCCTTGTAGTGACACTCTCTATATGCGCGTCACACGCTTCGCGCCCGAATCCTCACATTCCCCCTTCGAAACCGCGCCGAACAGCGGTCAGTATAAAGTGCTAAAGACGCGCCCGGAGTACCCGCTGGTATGCTGGAACTCGCCGACGTTCGGGACGCGCGCGACCGGGTGGCCGAAACCGCCCGACGGACCCCGCTGGACTACTCGCACACGTTCTCGGAGATGACGGGCGCGGAGGTCCACCTGAAACTGGAGACCTTCCAGCGTACGGGTTCGTTCAAGATCCGGGGCGCGACCAACCGAATCGCGACGCTGTCCGACGACGAGCGAGCGGCGGGCGTGGTGACCGCGAGCGCGGGCAACCACGCCCAAGGGGTCGCGCTGGCCGCGACCAAGAGCGGGGTCGACGCGAAGATCGTGATGCCCGAAAACGCTCCGATATCGAAGGTGAAGGCGACCCGCGACTACGGCGCGACCGTCCTGCTCCACGGCGACGACTACAACGACGCACAGGAAAAGGCCCACGAGATCGAGACCGAGGAGGGCCGGACGTACGTCCACGCGTTCGACGACGAGATGGTGATGGCCGGACAGGGGACCATCGGTCTCGAGATCGTCGAGGACGCGCCCGACCTCGACACCGTGGTGGTTCCGATCGGCGGCGGCGGCCTGATCGCGGGCATCGCGACCGCGGTCAAGGCACAGCGACCCGACGCCCGCGTGATCGGCGTGCAAGCGGCGGGCGCGTCCAGCGCGGCCCAATCGCTCCGGAAGGGCGAGGTCCACACCCTCGAGTCGGTCGACACCATCGCGGACGGCATCGCCACCCGGAGCGTGGGCGAGAAGACGTTCGAGGTCATCCGCGAGCGCGTCGACGAGGTCGTGACGGTCTCGGACTCGGAGATCGCGGTCGCGCTGACCTATCTCCTCGAACGCGCGAAGACGCTGGTCGAGGGCGCGGGCGCGGTCGCGCTGGCCGCGCTGTTGTCGGAGGCGTTCGACTACGACGACGGGGAGGTGATCGTCCCGGCGCTCTGTGGGGGCAACATCGACATGAACACGCTCACGACGGTCATCATGCGCGGGCTGGTCGAGACCGGCCGGTACGTCAAGCTCCGGACCGTACTGAAAGACCGGCCGGGCGCGCTCGACGACCTGCTCGACGTCATCTCGGGCGAGCGGGCCAACATCTACGGCATCCAGCACGACCGGACCTCCCGGGACATCGCGATGAACGCCGCGGAGGTCGAACTCGACCTCGAAACGCGGGGGCCCGAACACGTCGAGACGCTGCTGGCGGCGCTCCGCGAGGAGGGCTTCGACGTCGAGGTGCTGGCGTAGGCTGGCTTGCCCAACTTTAAGTTACGGGGCGCGAACCAACAGGGTATGAAGCGAATCATCAGCACCAACGACGCACCCGAGGCGGTCGGGGCGTACAGTCAGGCGACGACGAACGGCGGCCTCGTGTTCACCGCGGGTCAGATCCCGCTGACGCCGGACGGCGACCTGCTCGACGACGAGGACGTCGCGGTCCAGACCCGCCAGAGCCTCGAGAACGTCAAGGCCATCCTCGAAGAGGAGGGGCTGACGATGCAGGACGTGCTGAAGGTGACGGTGTTCCTCGGCGACATCGACGACTTCGACGAGATGAACGACGCCTACAAGGAGTACTTCCAGGACAACCCGCCGGCCCGGAGCGCGGTCGAGGTGGGCGAGCTCCCGAAGGGCGTCGGCGTCGAGATCGAGGCCATCGCCAGCGCCGAGTGACGTGCGACCGCGCACGAAAGCCAGCCTCCTGTGGGGCGTCGTGGGCGTGTTCGCGTTTCTGGTCGCCCTTCAGGGGTACGAACTCTGGACCGGCTACCGCTACGCGCTCGCGGTGAAGTTCGGCGTCGCGGTCGCGGTCGGGGCGGGCGCGACCGGCCTCTCGTACGTCGCCGAACCCCGCCTCGTCGGGTAGAAAGGAAGATTTAAACGCCGGACCCGACTACGAACGGACGGGCCGGGATGGCCGAATGGCAAAGCGCACGCCTGGAAAGCGTGTCCCCTTACGGGGTTCTGGGTTCAAATCCCAGTCCCGGCGTTTCTCCGCGACCGACACCGCGAGCAGTTCGTCTGCTCGCGAACCCAGAGAGCGGTAGTCGGTATCGGCGCGGGATTCGAACCCCTGCCAGTCACAGCCACCGCAGGCGAACGAAGTGAGCCGAGGAGGACTGTCTGGCTCCGGGTTCAAATCCCAGTCCCGGCGTTTTCTCCGACCGCGAGGCTGTGAGCGCCGCGTGTGACCGACCGACCGACCCGAGTCCGCTTCGGCCGCCGCGCGGTGGCGGGACGGCACCCGAGCGACGGAGAATGTGTATATAAAGATGCGCTGACAGGGGTCGGCGCGTCGACGTTTTCGTGGTAACTGTTCCCAGATAATCGGCTCCGTCCGGGCACCTTCCGGCGAAATCGGCGAGTATCGTGTGACTTCAGGGCGTGGGAACCCGTGGCGGGAAAGTAAACATTTATATAGAATCACAATCATACTACGAGGTGAACCATGAGTCAGCGAATGCAGGGTCAGCCGATGATCGTAATGTCCGACGAGTCCCAGCGCGTCAAAGACAAAGACGCCCAGGAGCACAACATCACCGCGGCCCGCGCGGTCGCCGACGCGGTGCGCTCCACGCTCGGACCCAAAGGGATGGACAAGATGCTCGTCGACTCGATGGGCGACGTCACCATCACCAACGACGGCGTCACCATCCTCCAGGAGATGGACATCGACAACCCGACGGCCGAGATGATCATCGAGGTCGCCGAGACCCAGGAAGACGAGGCCGGCGACGGCACCACGACCGCCGTCGCGGTCACGGGTGAGCTCCTCAAGAACGCCGAGGACCTCCTCGAGCAGGACATCCACCCGACAGCGATCATCAAAGGCTTCCACCTCGCCAGCCAGAAGGCCCGCGAGGAGATCGACAACGTCGCCGAGAACGTCGACGTCGACGATCAGGACCTCCTCCGGAAGGTCGCCGAGACCTCCATGACCGGCAAGGGCGCCGAGCTCAACAAGGAGCGTCTCAGCGAGATCATCGTCGACGCGGTCGACCAGGTCACCGTCGAGGGCACCGTCGACCTCGAGTTCGTCAAGACCGAGACCCAGACCGGCCGGTCGTCCGGCGAGTCCGAGCTCCTGAAGGGTGCGGTCATCAGCAAGGACCCGGTTCACGACAACATGCCCACCAGCGCGGAGGACGCCGACATCCTCCTGCTGAACGAGGCCGTCGAGATCGAGGAGACCGACGTCGACACCTCGGTCAACATCGAGAACCCCGACCAGCTCCAGCAGTTCCTCGACCAGGAAGAAGAACAGCTCAAGCAGAAGGTCGACAAGATCGTCGAGACCGGCGCCGACATCGTCTTCTGCCAGAAGGGCATCGACGACATGGCCCAGCACTACCTCGCGAAAGAGGGCATCCTCGCGGTGCGCCGCGTCAAGAAGAGCGACGTCGGCTTCCTCAAGGAGGTTCTGGGCGCCAACGTCGTCTCGGACCTCGACAGCGCCACCGCCGAGGACCTCGGCCACGGCGACGTGACCCGCGACGACGGCGACGAGCTGTTCTACGTCGAGGGCGAGGACAGCCACGGCGTGACGCTCCTCCTGCGTGGCTCGACCGACCACGTCGTCGACGAGCTCGAACGCGGCGTCACCGACGCGCTCGACGTCGTGGCCCAGACGGTCTCGGACGGCCGCGTGGTCGCCGGCGGCGGCGCCATCGAGGTCGAGGTCGCGAGCCGACTCCGCGACTACGCCGACTCCGTCTCGGGCCGCGAGCAGCTCGCGGTCGAGGCGTTCGCTGACTCGCTCGAACTCGTCCCGCGCGTGCTCGCCGAGAACGCGGGTCTGGACTCCATCGACACGCTGGTCGACCTCCGGTCGGCCCACGAGTCCGGCGACGAGCGCGCCGGTCTCGACGTGTACAGCGGCGATGTCGAGGACACCTTCGACGCGGGCGTCGTCGAGCCCGCCCACTCGAAGGAGCAGGTCGCGTCCAGCGCCACCGAGGCCGCGAACCTCGTGCTCAAAATCGACGACATCATCTCCGCCGGCGACCTCTCCACCGACAAGGGTGACGACGAGGGCGGCGCCGGCGGCATGGGCGGCGGCATGGGCGGCATGGGCGGTATGGGCGGCGCGATGTAAGTTCGGTAGTAACCGAACTTCTCTGTCCGCCGAGTACCGTTCGCGGTGAGACACCGACCGGGCGACCGCCACCGCACAGCCCGCGACTGCGACTGCCTGGCTTCGGTCCCGACCGCCGGTCGACGGCGGTCCCGACCGCGTTCGACTTTTCGATTTCGTCGGCTCCGAGGAGCCTCGCCGACCGTTCGGTCCGAGAGCCCGACCAAAATTGCGCGATTCGCCGAGTTTTAGGTAGATTATAGTGGTCGCAGGCGGACCAGCCACGTATGGACACGCTCCTGCTCAATCAGGACGCCGTCGACGAGAACACGAAGATGGACGACGTGATCCGGGCGGTCGAGGACGCCTTCGCGGCGTACGCCCGCGGCGACGCCCAGATGCCCGCCAAGTCGTACATCGACCTGCCCCAGTACAACGGCGACTTCCGGTCGATGCCGGCCTATCTGGAGGCCGACGACTGGGACGCCGCCGGCATCAAGTGGGTCAACGTCCACCCCGACAACCCCGACGAGTTCGACCTCCCGACCGTGATGGGGACGATGGTGTACTCGAACCCCGAGACCGCGTTCCCGCTGGCGATCATGGACGGGACCGAACTCACGATGAAGCGGACGGGCGCGGCCGCCGCTGTCGCGACCGACTACCTCGCGGTCGAGGACGCCACCAAGATGGGCATCGTCGGGGCGGGCGTCCAGTCGTACACCCAACTGGAGGCCGTCGCGGCGATCCGACCCATCGAGGAGGTCGTCGTGAGCGACCTCGACGAGGAGCGGGTCGCGAAGTTCATCGACTACTTCGACGACGACTTCGACGTGCGGGCCGGCTCGATCGAGGAGGCCGCCCAGTGTGACGTGCTCTCGACGGTCACGCCCGTCGAGGACCCCGTCGTCTCCCGGGAGGCCATCGGCGAGCACACCCACGTCAACGCCATGGGCGCCGACGCCGAGGGCAAACACGAGCTCGCCGACGAGATCCTGCTCGACGCGAAGCTCGTCATCGACGACCACGCCCAGACCACCCACTCGGGCGAGATCAACGTCCCGTACCACGAGGGCGTGCTGGGCGACGACGACATCTACGGCGAGGTCGGCGACATCGTCGTCGGCGACATCGAGGGGCGCACGGACGACGACGGCATCACGGTGTTCGACAGCACCGGGCTCGCGATTCAGGACGTGGCCGCGGCCCACGTCGTCTACGAGCACGCCGACGAGAACGACAACGGCTACCCCTTCGATCTCATCGGCTCGGACGTCGAGTAGTCGGGCTACCGCGACCGCCCGCCGGGGAGGCGCTCGGTCGGCGCCGCGCGTCCGCACTCCCCTTCTCGTACGGCGCGTATCGACGACTGCACAGAGACGCGTTTTCGGCGGTTCGATCACCCGCGGCGAAGCAGGTTCACCAGCGTCGTCGCCGCCCGCGTCGCATTCCCCGAGCCGACGGGCGTCTGTTGTTCGCGCTCGTCGATCGCGGCCTCGAAGAGGCCGGCGACGTCCCGGAGGAACGGGCCGACGTCGTCGGCGCTGAGGTAGTCGAACCGGGGGTGGCGAACGACCGAGGCGACCGTCGCCGCCGCGGTCCCGGCGACCGAGGGGCGTTCGACCACCGGGTAGTGCTCGAAGAGGACGCTGTGGAGGTGGAGCAGTTCCCCCCGGAGCAGGTGGCCCGCGACGCCGACCTCGTAGTCGGGGTCGGTCGCCGGGCGCTTGCCCGCCGCCATCGCTCGGTAGAGGTTCGGGAAGTCGACGCCGGCCTGCACCGTGAACGGCAGCGACGACCAGAACCGCGGGTTCACCTCCATCAGCTCGAACTCGCCGGTCTCGTCGTCGTGCAGGAACTCGACCATCGCGAGCCCGTGCCAGTCGAGCTCGTCGAGCAGTCGCAGACCCGCCGCTTCGAGCGCGGGGATGTCGACCGACTCGCGGTAGGCGCTCGGGCCGCCGCAGTACTTGTAGCCCCGGAGCTGGCGGTGCTGGAACGTCGCGAGCGCCTCGCCCTCGTCGTAGAGCGCGAAGAAGCCGTACTCGTCGTTTCCGGGCACGTACTCCTGGACGATCGGAACGTGACCCATCTCGGCGACGATCGAGTCGCGGTCGGGCTTGCCGCCCGGCTCGACGTACCTCGTCGTGCCGTGGCGGTACTCGGCGGCCGACTCCGGGCCGACGTACTCGGCGGTCGGCAGGGTGTAGCGCGCCTTGACGATGACCTCCTCGTCCCACGTCGTCCAGTCGTCGAACCGTCGAGTCTCGGGCGCGGGGACGCCCGCCCGCTCGGCGGCCGCGAACAGTTCGACGCGGTCTTGGGCCCCGCGGAGGGTGTCGAGCGACGGCCACGGCGTCCCGACGTGGTCGGCAAACGCCGACCGGTGGGCCGCCAGCGCGTAGACGTCGGGCTCGCGGAGCGGGATCACCGTGCACACGTCCTCGCGCTCGGCGAGCTCCAGCAGTCGCCGGGCGTACGCCGAGAGGTCCTCGGTCGGGTCCGGGGCCGAGACCGTCTCGTCGACGTACCGCGACCGGAACGCCGGCGGGTCCTCGCGCTCCGAGACCGCGATCGTCCGGACGCCTTCCCGACCGAGCGCCCTGATGCAGGCGGTACTGCTCGGGACGTCGATGGCGGGAACCACGACGCTCGGTCCTTTCTCGTGTCTGTTTGCTCTCATTGCGTGGGTGCCACTTCGTGTAATACCTTTGTTATGAATCGGCTGTCGCGGACGATCGACCGACTCCGCCGGCCGCAGGCGGCTCCTACCGTCGAGAGCCGACGGCGTAAACGGCCCCTATCGACGGGGAAGCGAAATCTTACCGCCCGAGGGCGCGCGACAAGTGCCCACCGAGACGGGCGGCGGGCCGACTCCGAGGGGGTGTTCGACCCCGTGGGCGCGCCCGTCGGCGTCCCGCCCGCTAAGCTCGAAATCTGCGCCGGGCTCGCGGTCGCCAGACCCGCCGGGAGCCGGACCGATCTCGACGCGGCGAACGCGGTCGGCGCCCCGAACTGCCGTATTGAAAGACCTTTGGCCCTCGACTTCGTACGCTCGCCCAAGAGATACGTATGGGACGCCAAAACGGCTACGACCACCGAGAGATAGAGCGACGCTGGCAGGACCAGTGGGACGAGGCCGACGTGTTCCGGGTGCCAGACGACGCCGAGGACCCGGCGTACGTGCTGGCGATGTTCCCCTACACGTCCGGCCAGCTCCACATGGGCCACGTCCGGAACTACGCGATCACCGACGCTCTCGCCCGATACCGCCGGATGGACGGCGACGAGGTGCTCCACCCGATGGGGTGGGACTCGTTCGGACTGCCGGCCGAGAACGCCGCCAACGAACGGGACACGAACCCCCGAGAGTGGACCGAGCGGTGCATCGAACAGATGCGCGAGCAGTTCGAGGCGCTCGGGTTCGGCTACGACTGGGACCGGGAGGTGACCACCTGCGATCCCGACTACTATCGGTGGAACCAGTGGATCTTCAACCGGTTCCGCGAGGCGGGGCTGGTCGAGCGCCAGGCCGCGACGGTCAACTGGTGTCCGTCCTGCGAGACGGTGCTGGCCGACGAGCAGGTCGAGGGCGAGGCCGAACTCTGCTGGCGGTGTGACACGCCGGTCGAGGAGCGGGACCTCGACCAGTGGTTCTTCCGCACGACCGAGTACGCCGACGAACTGCTCGAGGACATCGACGAGTTGGACGGGTGGCCCACCAACGTCCGGGACATGCAGCGCAACTGGATCGGCCGGACCGAGGGCGCGGAGGTGCCCTTCGACGTCGAGACGCCCGACGCGACCGAGACCGTCCGGGCGTTCACCACCCGGCTCGATACGATCCACGGCGCGACGTTCTTCGCGCTCGCGCCCGACCACCCGCTCGCGGAGGCGGCCGCCGAGCGCGACGACGAGGTGGCCCACTTCGTCGAGCACGTCGCCGACCCGGACGGCGACGAGCCCCAGGGCGTCGCGACCGACATGACCGCCCGCAACCCCGTCACGGGCGAGGAGCTACCCGTCTTCGTCGCCGACTTCGTGCTCTCGGACATCGGCACCGGCGCGCTGATGGCGGTCCCCGGCCACGACGAGCGCGACCACGCGTTCGCCCAGTCCCACGACCTGCCGATCCGGCAGGTGATCGCCCCCGAGGACGGCGCGGATACCGAGGACGTCGACATCGAGGCGGCGCCCTACACCGAGGACGGCGTCCTCGTCAACTCCGGGGAGTACGACGGCCTGTCGAGCGAGCCGGCCCGCGAGCGGCTGACCGAGGAGGTCGACGGCGCCGAGTCGGCGGTCCAGTACCAGCTTCGGGACTGGGGCATCTCGCGCCAGCGCTACTGGGGGACGCCGATTCCGATCGTCCACTGCGAGGAGTGTGGGCCCGTCTCGGTCCCCGACGAACGGCTCCCGGTCGAGCTCCCGGAGTTCGTCCACACCACCGGCAACCCCCTCGACGCGGCCGAGGAGTGGAAGCACACGGAGTGTCCCGAGTGTGGCGGCCCCGCCGTCCGGGAGACCGACACGATGGACACCTTCGTCGACTCGTCGTGGTACTTCCTGCGGTTCACCTCGCCGGATCTCGACGACGCCCCGTTCGACGTCGAGCGCGCGAACGACTGGATGCCGGTCGACGAGTACGTCGGCGGCGTCGAGCACGCCGTGATGCACCTGCTGTACTCGCGGTTCGTCACGAAGGCGTTCGCGGACCTGGACCTGCTCGACCACCGCGAGCCGTTCGAGTCGCTCACCACGCAGGGGATGGTGCTTGGCGAGGACGGCGCGAAGATGTCGAAGTCGAGAGGAAACGGGGTCTCGCCCGAGCGCATCGTCTCCGAGTACGGCGCCGACACCGCCCGGCTGTTCGTCCTCCGGGCGGCCCGCCCCGACAAGGACTTCCCGTGGAGCGAGGAGGGCGTCCGGTCGTCTAACTCGTTCCTGAAGCGACTGCTCGAGATGGCCCGCGAAGTCGATCCGGACGCCGCGGCCGACGACCCCGACGACCCGGCCGCCGAGTACGTCGCCCGCGAGGTCGCCGCCACGGTCGAGGCGGCCACCGACCGCTTCGAGGAGATGGAGTTCAACCGGGCGGTCCAGGCGATCGACGAGATGGTGTCGCTTCTGGTGCGGTACCGCGACCGCGACGCGGTCGACTCCGGCGTCGTCGCCCGGGGCGTCGAGGTCGCCGTGAAGCTCCTCGCGCCCGTCGCGCCCCACGTCTGCGAGGAGTGCTGGACGGCGCTGGACGGGGAGGGCTTCGTCGCCGAGGCCAACTGGCCGACCCCCGACCGCGACGTGAGCGACCACGAGCAGGCGGTCCGGCTGGTCGAGCGGACCCGCGAGGACGTCCGGGACATCGTCGAGGTCGCCGGCATCGAGGAGCCGACCGCCATCGACGTGGTCACCGCGCCCGAGTGGATGCACGATGCGCTCGAACTCGCCCGCGACGACGACGGCGACGTGGTCGGCGCGGTGATGAGCGACGGGGACCTCCGCGAGCGCGGCGAGGCCGCCGCCGACTACGCGAAGGACCTCGCCGCCGCGGCGCCCGCGCTCCCGGAGGCGCTCGCGCCCGACCGCGAGCGTGCGACCCTCGAACGGGCCGCGTGGCTCGTCGAGTCGGAGTTCGACGCGCCGGTCCGGGTGCTCGCCGCCGAGGAGGCCGACGACGACCTCGCGAGCAAGGCCGAGCCCGGCCGACCCGCGATCCACGTTCACGAGAACTGAAGTGGCCCCGGCGTCTGGGCCAGCTCGTGGGCGCGTTCGCAGACGCGGTTCGCGACCGGCTCCGAGACGGCCTCGAACAGCGCCGCCCCTCGCTCGACTGGGAGACCGAGCGCTACCTCCGGCGGACCCCCGTCGACGTCGCGGGCCGGGACGCGACCCGGTTCGCGGCGGTCGAGGTGGAGTGGCGAAGGGCCGACCCTGTGAACAACACGGCGAAGCTGTTTTACTACGCCGAGGACGGCGAACTCGACGCGTACGACGACGTCGCGGTGATCCAGCTCTTTTCGGGCTACTACGATCTCGCGTCTGGCGGGGTGTCCTCGAAGCGCGAGGTCGCGGAGTTCGTGGGCGAGACCGCCGCGGAGTCGGTCGAGCGCGTCTCGTATCGTCCGGTCGCCCTCCCGATCGAACCCCCGAAGCGCGGGGGCGACCGCCCCGAGGGCTGGCGCGACCGAATCGACGAGACCGCCCGCGAGATCGCGTCACTCCTGTAGCTGTGCGGGCTCGCGCCCGAGCAACGGCCGGGCGTCGAGCCCGTAGACGACGCCGTACGAGATCGCGAGCGTCAGCGCGTAGGACGCGCCGGGCACCGCGAAAAACGGGAGCGCGAGCATCGACGTTCCGAGCAGATCGAGGACCGCGAGCGCGCCGAACGGCACCAGAAAGCCGAGCACGAGCAACAACAGCGTCACCTCGACGCGCCGGCCGTGAGCGCGCGGCGCTCGGCCGGCCGGCGACCGGACCGCGACCCAGCCGTATCCCGCGAGAAACGCCCCGAGCAGGACCGCGAGAAGCTCCCACCGCGCCGAGAGGGCGAACGCTCGCCCGGTCGCGGTCAGGTACCACCCGACGCCGAGGAACGCGAGCGCGAAGACGTAAAATCCCGTCACCGCCCACTGGACGCCGCCGACGAGTCGGGCCCGGACCGGCGAGACCGGCGCGGCGTCGGCGGCCGAGGCGGCGTCGCTCGCATCGTGCATGGGCGAGTCTCGACGCGGGGGCGAAAAACGCTGTCGGCGCGAGCTATTCGAGCGCGACGAGGTCGTCGTCGAGCATGTCGCTCAGCACGTCGCGGGCGTGGCCGTCGGGGTCGACGCCGTCGTAGACCGCCTTGACCTCCCCGTCGGCGAGGACGAAGGTGGTTCTGGCCGCCGCGCCCCGCGAGGTGTCGACGTCGAACGCCTCGGCGAGTTCGCGCTCGGGGTCGGCGAGCAGATCGAACCGGATCTCGTACTTCTCGGCGAACGCCTCGTGGCTCTCGACGTCGTCGGTCGAGACGCCGAACACCGAGACGCCGGCGTCGTGATAGCTCTCCAGTTCGGCGTCGAACTGCTCGGCCTCGGTCGTACAGCCGGGCGTGTCGTCGCGCGGATAGAAGTACACCACCGTCGGTTCCTCGAAATCGAGCGCGACGGTCTCGCCGCGCTGGTTCGTCGCTTCGACCGTCGGCGCGTCCGCGCCGGTTTCGAGCGTCATGGCTCGGGATTGACGGCGAGCGGGCAAGGAGCTTGTGCTTACGAGATGTCGATTCGGTGCGAGTCCTGATCGCCGGCCTTCGGGAGCGTGACCGTCAGCACGCCGTTGTGGTATCGCGCGGTGGCGCTCGCGGCCTCGACGGGTTCGGGAAGGGTCACCGAACGGCTCGCCGACTGGTGGCGACGCTCCCGGCGGATGTATCGGCCCTCGTCGGTGTCTTCGTCGGCCGCGGTCGACTCCTCGTGTTCGGCCTCGATCCGGAGCACGTCGTCCCGGATCGTCACCTCGATGTCGTCCTCGGCGAACCCCGGCAGGTCGGCGGTCGCGACGTACTCGTCGTCCCGGTCGGCGACGTCGACCGAGACCTCGCCGTCGCCGAGCGTCGACTGCCAGTCCGACTCGCCCATCGGCTGTTCGAACTGCCGGGACATTCGGTCTATCAGCTCTTCGAGCTCTTCGAACGGATTCCGTCGTTTTGTCATAGTATCCCCCACGGGCGTTCCCGCCCGGCGGAGGTTCGGCGCGCCCGGCCTTAAAAATTCGTTCGGATCAGTAGAGGACGTGCTCGGTGTCGTACGAGCCGAGCCGCCGGACCCAGCCGTTCTCGGCGATGTCTTCGAGCGCCGCGATGGCGGCCTGCGAGCGCTCCTCGTAGAGGCCCGCCGCGAAGTCGAGGTGGAACACGTAGTCGCCCAGGCGCTCGCCGCTCGGCCGGGACTCGACCCGCGTGAGGTTGATGTCCCGGTCGGCGAACGGTTCGAGCAGTTCGAGCAGCAGGCCGGGGTAGTTGGCGTTCGGATACACGACCAGCGAGGACTTCCCGCCGGCCTCGGACCGGTGGCTCGTGGGCGCGATGACGAAAAAGCGGGTCGCGTTCGACGTCCGGTCCTGAATCCCCTCGGCGACGATTTCCAGGTCCTCGCCCGCGTTGTCGGGGTGGCCGATGCCCGCGACCGTCGGGTCCTCGCGGGCGCGCTCGACCCCGCGGGCGGTGCTGGCGACCGCTTCGAGGTCGGCGTCGGGGTACTCGGATTCGAGGTACGACCGACACTGAGCGAGCGCCTGCGAGTGGCTGGCGATCGTCGAGAAGTTCCCGCTCTGGGCGAGCAGGGCGTGGCGGATCGGGGTGACGACTTCCCGAACGACCGAGACCTCGCGGTCGGCCAGCGCGTCGAGCGTCTCGGTCACGCTTCCCTCGATGCTGTTCTCGATGGGGACGACCCCGCGCTCGAACGACTCGTCGGCGACCGCTTCGACGATGGCGGTGACCGACTCCCGGAACTCGACGTCGTCGGCCACCGCGCTGGCGGCCCGGTGGGAGTAGGTCCCGGCCGGACCGAGCGTGACTGCTTGCATGTGGCGGTGTGTTTCGCTGTTGAGGACAAAAGGCCGTCGGGTCTGACAGCGTTCGAGAGCCCCGACGGCTCCGGGGCGGCGAGTCGTCTCTCGGTCTCCGGACGGTCGGGGGAAATCCGCGGAGTCGGCGGGCGGCTCCTACCGGTTCAGCGTGTGGATCGCGTGGTCGAGCGCGTTCTCGGCGGCCTCCATCACGGCCTCCGAGAGGGTCGGGTGGGTGTGGATGGTCGAGGCGACGTCCTCGAGCGTCGCGCCCATCTCGATGGCGAATCCGAGTTCGGCGATCAGTTCGGAGGCCTCCGGCCCGACGATCTGGGCGCCCAGCAGGAAGCCGCTTGGCTCGTCGGCGACGACCCGGACGAACCCCTCGGCGTGGCCGGTGGTGAGCGCTCGTCCCGAGGCGTTGAACGGGAACTGTCCGACCGTCGGCTCGAAGCCCTCCTCGTCGGCCTCGGCCTCGGTCAGGCCCACGGTGGCGATTTCGGGGTCGGTGAACACCGCGGCGGGAACCGCCTGATAGTCGAGGGCCGCGGGCTCGCCCGCGATGACCTCGGCGGCGACCTGCCCCTCCTTGCTCGCCTTGTGGGCCAGCATCGGCTCGCCCGCAACGTCGCCGACCGCGAAGACGTGCTCGACGTTCGACCGGGCGCGGTCGTCGGTCTCGATGAATCCGGCGTCGGTCGTCTCGACCCCCGCGTTCGACAGTTCGAGGGTGTCGGTGACGGGCTCGCGGCCGACCGCCACGAGGACCTTCTCGGCGCCGAACTCCGAGACCTCGCCGTCCTCGTCTTCGGTCGCGACGGTGATCCCGTCGCCGGCCTCCTCCCAGCCGCTGGCGGCCTCGCCGAAGTGAAAGTCGACGCCAAGCGACTCGGCGTTCTTCTTGACCGGGCGCGCGAGGTCGTCCTCGTAGGCCGGTAGCACCGAGTCGAGCATCTCGACGACGGTCACGTCGGTCCCGAGCTTGGCGAACACGCCCGCCAGCTCCATCCCGATGTAGCCCGCGCCGACGATGACCAGACTTTCGGGCACCGCCTCTAGCGCCAGCGCCTGCCGGGAGTCGAGGACCTGCTCGTCGCCGAAGTCGAAGCCCGGCACCTCGATGGGGCGACTTCCAGTCGAAACGATGGCGTGTTCGAACTCGACGGTCTCGGCGCCCTGCCCGTCGCCGCCGTGGACGACGCGCGCGGAGTTCTCGCCGGCGAACTCCGCGCGACCCTCCATCAGCTCGACGCCGTTGGCCTTACAGAGCTTCTCGACGCCGCCGGTGAGCTGGTCGACCACGCCGTCTTTCCACCCGACCATCTCGCCCATCTCGACCTCGGGGTCTGCGTAGATTCCCATCTCCTCGGCGTGGCCGGCCTCGTGGGCCAGATCCGAGGCCGTGATCATCGCCTTCGACGGGATACAGCCGTAGTTGAGACAGGTCCCGCCGTAGGCGTCTTTCTCGACCAGCGTCACGTCGAGGTCGAGCTGGCCCGCCCGGATCGCGGCGACGTAGCCGCCCGGTCCCGCGCCGATTACTAACACGTCCGTGCCCGTAGAGATGTCTCCGACGACCATGTGGTCGGTAAATCGGGCTACCCGGTGAAAAATCAGGCGGGTTTTGCGACGGCGAGTGGGCGGTCGGCCGCGAACGGCCGGCCCGGCCCCGCCGACTCAGTAGCCCAGAGACTCGCGGACGAGCACGACCGTCGTCCGGTCGTCGTCGTTCTCGTAGCGGTAGATGAGCTGTTTGGCGATCGCGCTCGGCGCGCCGTACACGTCCTCGGCGCGGGCGTCTTCGAGGGGGTAGGCGACGTTCTCGAGGCGGTTGAGCGCGGCGTCGAGGTCGTCGACGACCTTGTTCGCGCCGGTGATCAGCAGGAGGTTGGCGGCCGCGAACGGGTAGGCGCCGATCCGGCTTCCCGAGGCGTCGGCCGCGACGAGTTCGCCCGACTGGGCGACGGCATTGACGCCGCCGAGGAAGTAGTCGGCCGTCTGGGCCTCGCGGCGCGCGGCGGCGCGCTCGGCGTCGTCGTCGATGTCGAAGACCTCCGCGTGGAGGTTCTGCCAGTCGTGGTCGCCGTCCATCAGGTAGTCGTCGAACCCGATCTCCTCGAGCGTCGTGGAGTGGCCGTTCATCACCGAGGCGCCCTCGGGGATTCGGGATTTGAGCTCCGCCAGTGCGTCCTCGGCGGTGTCGACCACGACGACCCCGAAGCCGCGGTCTTCGAGGTTCGAGACCGCCGTTTCGAGTTCGTCGTCGGTGGGGAGTTCGTCGAGCGATTCGTCGTAGGAGACGTCGTCCGCGTAGGCCGCTTTGTCGTGTTCCATGGGTAAATCTCCGGGACGCGCCGGCTCGACTTCTCGGAGCCGAGCGACGCGTCGCTCTTCGACCGGACGTACTCGCGCCGACACCATAAGCGCTCGCGGACGCGAACGTCGCCAGACGGCATCGGGGTTGCCGGGTGACGCGCCCGTAACTACCGGGGGTCGCGGCGGGTCGCTTACGCCACGCGCTCGACTTCGTAGCCCGCCTCGCGGACCGACTCGACGATGGTCCGGGCGTGGCCGGACCCGTTGGTGACGACCTGAAAGACGAGGTACGCCTCGCCGACCCGGAGGTCGTCGACCGCCCGGTCGTGGCGGACGGTCCGGATGTTCGCGCCGGTGTCGCCGATCAGCCCCGACAGGGTGGTCATCTCGCCGGGCTGGTCCTCGATCCGGATCCGGAGCCGGACCAGCTGACTGCGCTCGGTCAGCGCCTGTGTGAGCACCGTCTGGAGCATCGACATGTCGATGTTGCCCCCCGACAACACCGGGACCACGGTCTCGTCCGCGACGTCGAGGTCGGACGAGAGCAGCGCCGCGACCGACGACGCTCCAGCGGCCTCGACCAGTTGCTTGGCGCGTTCGAGCAACACGAGCTCCGCGCGAGCGATCTCGTCGTCGCTGACGGTCACCACCTCGTCGACGTGGTCGTCGATGAGTCCGAGCGTCAGCTCCGAGATGCCGCCGGTGGCGATGCCGTCGGCGATCGTCTTCGGCGAGTCGATCGAGGCCGGAATCCCCTTATCGAGGCTCTCGGGCACGGTCGCGGCCTGCTCGGCCTGGACGCCCACCACGCGGATCTCCGGGTCGAGTTCGGCCAGCGCGGCGCTGGCGCCGCCGATCAGCCCGCCCCCGCCGATCGGGACGACGACGGTGTCGACGTCGGGCAGTTGCTCGTGGATTTCGAGGCCGATGGTCCCCTGTCCGGCGACGATGGCGGGGTCGTCGTAGGCGTGGACGAACGCGGTGTCGTCGGCCTCGGTCAGCGACTCGGCGTACTCCATCGCGCCCTGAAAGTCCCGGCCCCGGAGCTCGACGGTCGCGCCGTACTCGCGGGTGGCATCGACCTTCGCCTGCGGGGCGTTCTCGGGCATCACGATCGTCGCGTCGACGCCGGCGGTGGTCGCGGCCAGCGCGACCCCTTGGGCGTGGTTGCCCGCGCTCGCGGCCACGACCCGGGCGGCGTCGCCGGCCTCGACGACCTGTTTGATCTTGTTCGAGGCCCCCCGGGTCTTGAACGAGCCGGTGCGCTGGAGGTGCTCCATCTTGAGCTCGACCTCGGCGCCGGTCATCTCGCTCAGCGACCGGCTCCGTTCGATCGGGGTGCGCTGGACGACCGACTCGTCGAAGCGCTCGCGGGCGGCCTCGACGTCGGTCAGCGTGACTCCGGTCATATTTGCCAGTGGCGGGAGGCGACCTAAAGTACTTTCTCAGTCGCCCCGCCGACGGGCGCGTCGCCCGTCGCGGTGTCGGTCGGCTCCTCGACCACGCTCACCCGACGGTCACGCGGCGTCGTCGTCCGGGCGAGAGACCGGCTCGACGCGAAACACGTAGTCCCCGGCGGCGGCGTCGAGGTTCGCGGGGCTCTCCTCGGCGGTGTGTGCTCGACACAGGAAGGCCCGCGCCTCGACGGTGCCGTGGCCGGTCTCCTCTTGGTAGCGTTCGAGGACGACGAACTCCGGCGGGTCTCACACCCGCGACGGTGACACGACTCGGGCGGGGCCGCGCTTTCGGGCTCGCGTTCGCGGTCGGCGTCTGTGTCTCCCATCTCCCGTATCCCTTTGGCGGACTGCGCCATAACAGTGTGGTCGAGACGCGTCCCGAACGCGGGTCGCGAACGGAGCGTGCGCGCTCGGCCGCTCCGTGCTCGCCGGACGACCGCGGTGGGGCGGAGACGGGCGATCCCGACCTACTCCAGCAAGAGGAGTTCGGGATTCTCGACGTACTCCATGAACGTGTTGGCGAACGCCGCGGCGTCGGCGCCGTCGACGATCCGGTGGTCGATGGTCAGCGAAATGGGGAGGGTGTGCTTCGCCACGACCTCGCCGTCTTCCACGACGGGCCGCTGTTTCAGCTCGCCGATGCCGAGGATCCCCACTTCGGGGTGGTTGAGGATGGGCGTGGCGTACTCGCCGCCGATGGCGCCGAAGTTGGTGACGGTGAACGTCGAGCCCTGTAGCTCCTCGCGGGCGATCGAGCGGTCCCGGGCCTTCTGGACCAGTTCGTTGACCTCGCTCGATATCTGGAGCAGGCCCTTCCCGTCGACGTTCTCGACGACCGGCACCATCAGGCCGGCGTCGGTCGCGGTCGCGACCCCGACGTTGTAGTAGTTCTTGCGCAGGATCTCGCCGGCCTCCTCGTCGAGTTCGGCGTTGAGCTTGGGGTGGCGCTTGAGCGCCGCGACGACCGCCTTCATCACGAACGGCATGTAGGTCAGCCGGATGCCCTGCTCGTCGGCTCTGGGCTTGAGCCGCTCGCGGGTCGCGACCAGCTCGTCGACCACCGCGGTGTCGTGGTGGGTGACGTGGGGCGCGGTGAACTTCGAATTCGACATCGCCTCGCCGATGGTCTTGCGGACGCCCTTGTACTGGACGCGCTCGACCCGCTCGCCCGACTCGGCGCCGGCGCCGGGCGATCCCGCGGCGTCGGCGCGCTGGGCGCGCTGTTGGGCCTCGGCGTACTCCCGGACGGCCTGTTCGGTGACGAACGCCTCGCCGTCGCGCTGTTCGGTCGCGGGGACCGCGTTCAGGTCGACGCCCCGCTCGTCGGCGATCCGCCGCGTCGCGGGGGCGGCCAGCGTCCGGTCGCGGTCGGCCGACTCGGCGGGCGCCGAGAAGTCCTCGGTCGTGGGCTGAGCGCCCTGTTCGCGGGTCGCCGCGACGTCGTCGCCGACCGGCTCCTCGGCCGCCGCGAGCGCCTCGTCGCGCTCGTCGGCGCCGTCGTCTGAAGTGTCGGAGCTCTCGCCCGATTCGGCGGCGGCGCGCACGTCCCGGTCGGTCACGCGACCGCTCGGGCCCGAGCCCTCGACCGCGGCGATGTCGACGCCGAGCTCGCGGGCGAGTCGGCGGGCGCTCGGGGCGGCGAACACCCGTCCCTCGCCGGTCGAGACCTCCTCGGAGTCGCCGGCGTCCGGGGCCGTCGGTTCGGCGTCGGCCTCGGAGTCGGCTTCGCCGGCGCGCTTCGCTTCGCCCTCGGTCTGGTCTTCGACCGGTTCGCCCTCCACGTCGAAGGTGATGATGACGTCGCCGACCGGGACGACCTCCCCCTCCGCGGGGATGATCTCCCGCACCGTGCCGTTCACCGGCGAGGGGACTTCGACGATCGCCTTGTCGGTCTCGACCTCGGCGACCGGCTGGTCCTCCGAGACCGGGTCGCCCTCCTCGACCAGCCAGGTGACGATCTCGCCCTCGCTGACGCCTTCGCCGACGTCGGGAAGTTTGAATTCGCGTACCATGTTAGAAGCTCACCGCGTCGCGGATGCCTTCCTTGATCCGGGCCGGCTCCGGCAGGTAGTAGTCTTCGAGCGCGTACAGCGGGAACGGCGTGTCGAAGCCGGTGATGCGCTCGACCGGCGCCTCCTGATACAACAGCGCCTCCTCCTGGATAATCGAGGCGATCTCGCCGCCGAGACCGCCCGACTTCGGCGCCTCGTGGACCACCGCGGCCCGCCCGGTCTTCTTGAACGATTCGACGATGGTCTCCTCGTCGAGCGGCGAGATCGTCCGGAGGTCGACGACCTCGACGTCGATCTCGCCCTCGAGTTGCTCGGCGGCTTCGAGCGTCGGCCGGGTCATCGCGCCCCACGTAAACACCGAGACGTCCGATCCCTCCCGGCGGACCGCGGCTTCGCCGATCGGCACCTCGTAGGAGTCGGTCGGCACGTCGCCCCGGAACGCCCGGTAGATGAGCTTCGGTTCGAGGAACATCACCGGATCGGGGTCCCGGATGGCCGACGCGAGCAGGCCCTTGGTGTCGTAGGGCGTGCTCGGGATGACCACCTTCAGCCCGGGCTGGTGGGCGAAAAACGCCTCCGTCGACTCGGAGTGGTGCTCGGGCGCCCGGATCCCGCCGCCGTAGGGCGCACGGATCACCATCGGACAGGTGAACCGTCCGCGGCTCCGGGTGCGCAGGCGCGCGACGTGGCTCACGATCTGGTCGAACGCGGGGTAGATGAATCCGAGAAACTGGATCTCGGGCACGGGCTTCAGGCCGTAGGCGGCCATCCCGACCGCGGTGCCCACGATGCCCGATTCGGCGAGCGGCGTGTCGATCACGCGATCGTCGCCGAACTCGTCGTAGAGGCCCTCGGTGGCCCGGAACACGCCGCCGTTCTTGCCGACGTCCTCGCCCATCACGAGCACGTCTTCGTCCCGCTCCATCTCGGTGTGCAGGCCGTCTCGAACCGCCTGCACCAGCGTGAGGTTCTCGGTCGCTTGCTCTGAGTCTGGCTGGCTCATAGTTAGTCCTCCAGCAACGCGTCGTCGCCGTACTGTTCGCGGACGCGGTCGAACCACTCCAGCTGTTCCTGGAGCCGTCCGGGCATCCCCTCGTAGACGTGGGCGAACATCTCCTCGGGGTCGGGGCGTTCGACCGCCTCGGCGGCGTCGATGGCGTCGGCGACCCGTTGTTCGTTCTCCCGTTCGATGGTCTCGATCTTCTCGTCGTCGAGCGCGCCCCGATCGCGCAGGAACGACTCCAGCCGGGGGATCGGGTCTTTCTGCTTCCAGCGCTCGACCTCGTCGTCGTCGCGATACACCGACGGGTCGTCGGCGGTGGTGTGGGCGCCAAAGCGGTACTGGACCGCCTCGATCAGCGTCGGCCGTTGCTCGTCGTCGCCGGGGTCTTTGGCCTTCTCGACGGCGTCTCTGGTCACCTTGTACACCGCGAGGGGGTCCATCCCGTCGACCTGCACGCCCTCGAAGCCGTACGCCTGGGCCTTCTGGGCGATGGTCTCGCTGGCGGTCTGGCGCTCGCGGGGCACCGAGATCGCCCACTGATTGTTGTTACAGAAGAACACCGACGGCGTGTCGAACACGCCCGCGAAGTTCAGTCCCTCGTGGAAGTCGCCCTCGGAGGTGGCGCCGTCGCCGAAGTAACAGAGGAAGGCGTTGTCGTCGCCCTTGAGCTTCGAGGCCCACGACGCCCCCGTCGCGTGGGGGATCTGGGTCGCGATGGGAACCGCGACCGTGAAGATGTTGGCGTCGTCGGGGACGGCATTGCCCTGTTCGTGGCCCATCCAGTACAGCAGGGTCTGTTTCAGCGACAGCCCCCGAACCAGCGCCGCGCCGTGCTCGCGGTAGCTCGGGAACAGCCAGTCGCCGTCGTCGAGCGCGTGGGCGCTACCGATCTGTGCGCCCTCCTGGCCCGACAGCGGCGGGTACGTCCCCATCCGGCCCTGGCGCTGGAGGCTGACCGCCCGCTCGTCGAAGTGACGGGCCAGCCGCATCTGCTGGTACATCTCTACCATCCGGTCGTCGGAGAGGTCGGGGACCTCCGCGCCCTCGACGACGTTGCCGTCCTCGTCCAGTACCTGTACGCGGTCCTGGGGGTCTCGATGTACGACGCTCACGGTCGAACCCATCCTGACATATTCAATAGGTCATCCGCACGCATTATAGGGTTTTCGTAACTAACTTTCCATAAGTATGGTTCTCCCGTCACTTTCCACCCGGAGTTCCGATTCTCCGCCGAGTAATCGTTCGTTTCTAAGTTTTCTTCGAGTATGGTAGACGTTCGTCAGACGTATACCCGCGTATCTCCGGACTGGGTGGACAAACGGCAAAAATTGCGCCAACTTCGGGAGGCGCTCGGAACACTAAGGTATTCGGTCGCTTCGGGACACTGCGGGTCTCGAGTTCCCCGATGGGTCGCTTCGTCGCTCGCTCAGACGGAGGCTCGGCGGGCCTCGCGGCGCGCCTGTTCGACGGTCTTCCCGTCCCGGAGCAGGGCGTCGACGAACAGCTCGCCCGCCTTGTACGACGACCGGACCATCGGCCCGCTGGCACAGTAGAGGAAGTCGAGTTCGTCCTCGGCGACCCGCCGCCACGTCTCGAACTTCGAAGGGTGGACGTACGCCGAGACGTCGAGGTGGTCTCGGGAGGGCTGGAGGTACTGACCGAGGGTCACGATGTCGACGTCGATCTCCCGGAGGTCGCTCAGCGTCTGGTACACCTCGTGGTCGTACTCGCCGACCCCGAGCATGATGCTGGTCTTGGTGTAGACGTCCGACTCCCGCTCGGCCTGTTCGAGCACGCCGAGGCTCTGGTCGTAGCCCGCACGGGGATCCCTGACGGGGCGCTGGAGGCGCTCGACCGTCTCGACGTTGTGAGCGAGCACGTCGGGTTCGGCGTCGATGATCTTTCGGATCAGTCGTTCGTCACCCTGGAAGTCCGGGATGAGCACCTCCACGAGGATCGAGGGGTCCCGGCGCTTGATCTCCCGGATGGTCTCGGCGAAGTGGGCCGCCCCCTGCCCTTCGAGGTCGTCGCGGTCGACCGACGTGAGCACGACGTAGTCGAGCCCGATCTCGGCCACCGCGCTCGCCACGTTCGCGGGCTCGTCGGGGTCCAGCGGCTGGCCCCCGCCGGTGTCGACGTCGCAGAAGCCGCAGTTGCGGGTACACTGATCGCCCATCAGCATGAACGTCGCCGTCCCGCCCGAATCGGAGTTCCCGCCCTCGGCGTTCTGCGACCCGCGGCTTCGGCCCGACCAGCACTCACCGAGGTTCGGGCAGTTTGCCTCTTCACAGACGGTGTGGAGGTCGTGGTCCCGGAGCGTCTGTTTGATCCCAGTGAACTCCCGCCCGGCGGGCGGCTGTGTCTTCAGCCAGTCGGGTTTCCGGCGGCGGCTCATTGGAACCACGTTGGGCCGCGGTCGTCAAAAGGATGGGGTATTCGACGCCGGACTGGACGTTCGTCGAACGTCCGGGCCCGAAACGGCCGATCCGTGAGGCGAGCCTGCGACGACGTGCGTTGGGGTCGATCGACGGCGGCGGAACGAGCGTGAAACGGAGTACTCCGTGATTCTCGAACGCTAAGGGACGAATAACAAAGCACGTCGGGCGCCTATCGTTCGGCATGCACACCAACGGTCTCGACTGGCTCGCCATGCTGTTCGCGATCCTCGGCGCGGTGACGTGGGGCATCCTCGGGCTCACGGGGCTGACCGGCGATCCGATCAACGTGGTCGCGCTGGCGCTCGAGCCCATCTTCAGGCCCGGCCCGGCCGAGACCGTCGAGTACTTCGTCTACGTTCTGGTCGGCCTGTCCGGAGTCTACCTGCTGTACACGGCCTACAAGATGGGTCGGTCGAGCCGACGCGAAACCAAACGCCGGCGCCGCGAACCCGCCCCCGACCGCGACCGCGAGAGCGCGGGCGCGGAGAACGCCGATCACTGAGCGCCGACTCACTCCTCCTGGCCGTACCCCTCGAACTTCTCGGCGACCGCGCCCATCTCGTCGGGACTCAGTTCGACGGGGTCGCCGACCGCCTTCGCCTGACAGTAGATGCGGGCGGTGTACTCGACGTTGACCGCGGTTTCGAGCGCGGCGTCCAGATCGTCGCCGGTCGCGAGCAAGCCGTGGTTGGCGAGCAGACACGCCTCGGCGTCGGCCGCCTCCATCGCCTCGACCGCGTTCGCGGCGAGCGCCGGCGTGCCGTAGGTGGCGTAGTCGGCGACCGGGACCGTGGTCCCCGCGAGCGCGAGCATGTAGTGGACGGGCGGGATCGGTTCGTGGAGGATCGCGAGCGTCGAGGACCACGGCGAGTGAGTATGGACGATCGCGCCCGGCCCGAACTCCCGGTAGATCGCGGTGTGCATCGGCGTCTCCGAGGACGGCGCGAGTTCGCCGGCGATCCGGTCGCCCTCGAAGTCGACGACCGGGACGTCGCCGGCGTCGATCCGGTCGTAGGCGACACCCGTGGGCGTGACGGCAAAGCGGTCCTCGCGACGGACGCTCAGGTTCCCGGTGCGACCGGGCGTGAGTTCGGCGAGTTCCGAGGCGCGGACCGAGACCGCACGGCGTTCTGCTCCGAGCATGAGTGGAGTAAGGCGGGACAGACTTATATGCGGTCTGACCGAGAGCGACGACGAGCGGGGGCGCCGACACCGACGACCGCCGGGCTCTGAACATTGTTACACGACGACAAGTTTCGAAAACCCTATACCTAACACCGGCGTTTTTCTCGTTGGATAACTACAATAAACGATGTTCGACGTTTCCCGAGATGAAATAACCGACGGATCGCTCGTCCGAGCCCTGCTGGTGCTCGCGGCCCCGCTGGTCGTCCAGAACCTCGTCCAAGTCGTCCAGAACGTCGTCGACACGTTCTGGGTCGGCCGGCTCGGCGAGGACGCCGTCGCCGCGGTCGGCGCGAGCATTCCGGTGATGGCGCTCGTGTTCAGCGCGACGATCGTCACGTTCACCGGGACGCAAGTGCTTGTCTCCCAGCGGATCGGCGCCGACGACCTCACTGGCGGTCGGCGCGCCGCGTTCCACGGCCTGACGCTCGCGCTGGCGGTCGGCGGGGCGGTCGGCGCCGGCGTGGTCGCCGGCGCCGACCGGATCATGGCGCTCGTGCTGTCGGGGCCCGACGTGACCGCCCAGGCGGCGGTGTATCTCGGGACCGTGATGTTGGCGCTCCCGTTCATGGCCGCCAGCGACGCCATCGAGGGCGGGTTCGTCGGCTGGGGCGACTCGCGAGCGGCGCTGTACGTCAACGTGACCGCGGTCGTCGTCAACCTCGGACTGGACCCGTTTTTGATCCTCGGCTGGGGCCCGTTCGCGGCGATGGGCGTCCGGGGGGCCGCGATCGCGACCGCCGTCGGCTACACCGCCGGGTTCGCGCTCGCACTCGGATTGCTGGTGAGCGGCCGAGACGGCTACACAATCACCCGCGAGTCGATCGGCTTCGATCCGGCGGAGTACCGCGAGATCCTCGACGTTGGGCTCCCGCGGGGCGGCCAGCAGATCGCGAGCCAGTCGGTTCGGGTCGTCATCGTCGGCCTCGTCTCGGTCGTCGGCGGCGCCGCGGGAGTCGCCGCCTACACCGTCGGCGCGCGAGTCGCCAGCGTCGCGTTCATCCCGGCACAGGGGCTCTCGGGCGCGGCACAGAGCGTCGTCGGCCAGAATCTCGGCGCGGACCAGCCGTTGCGAGCGCGCCGAGCGACGTGGGTCGGAGCCGCCATCGCGGCCGTCGGACTGACCGCGATGGGGGCCGTCCAGTGGGCGATCCCGGAGCTTCTGGTGACCCTCTTCGTGCCGGACGTCTCCGCCCGAGGGCTCGCGCTCAGCGTCGAATACCTCCAGATTCTGGTGTTTGGCTACTGGGCCATCGGCGCGACGTACATGTTCAACGCCGGCTTCAACGGCGCCCGCCGGACGAAAGTCAGCATGGTCGCCGGACTCCTGCAGTACTGGGCGGTCCGGCTCCCGATCGCGGCGGTCGGCGCGGTCTGGTTCGATTACGGCGTCCACGCGGTTTTCTGGGCGGTCACCCTCTCGAACGTCGCGGCCGCGGTCGGCGCCGGCCTCTACTACTACTACACCACGAACAACGGGATGTTGCGCCGGGCGGCCGACCGGGTCGGCGCGAGCGCCGACTAGTCGACCCGGACCGTCCGGGAGTCTCGGACCGGGAGCAACGGCAGGTCCGGGAACGTGACCTCGATCTCGTACTCCATCTCGTCGTCGGTCCCGCCGAACACGCCGACCGGGACGGTCGTCTCGGCGTCGAGGTACGTCTCGGTCGCGGTCATCTCGACGCCGTTGACCGTGACCCGGACGCCCGCCTGCGCGCCGTCGCCCGCGTTGTGCACGGTCACTTCCCGCATGTCGTTCTCGCCGCGGGGGACCGAGTCGGGGAACGGCCCCCACTCGACGTCCACCGCCGGTAAGTCGCGGGCGCTTTCGAGGACGGCCTCCGCCACGCCGGCCGAGAGTCCGGCGTCGACGAGACCGTCTTCGCCCGCCGCGCGCACGTCGGCGGGCGTCGCGATACCCTCGGTGGCGAGCTTGCTCGCTCGGCCCGATCCCACGCCGTCGATGGCGGTGAGCCCGACCGCGTCGTCGCTGACCCCGTGGTCGATGCGGGCCTCGATCCGGCGCGCGAGGTTGGCGGCCGCCGGGCGGTCGAACCGATCGAAGAAGGCGCCCAGCGCCGCCAGCAGTCGGAGCGCGTTCTGGGTGATGACCCACGCGTCGCTCCGGAGTTCGGTCGGCGTGGTGCCCGACATCGACGATCGGAGGATCGCGAGCACCTTCCGGGTTCCGGGGTCGAGGTCGCCGGTCTTCCGGCCCACCAGCACCGAATCGACCGCCTCGCGCTCGGACTGGCGGGCGCTCACGCTGTCGAACTCCGCGGCGTCGGCGACCGTCCGGAGCACGTCGGCGGTCCCGACCGACTCGGCCTGCGCGAGGTCGTGGAACCCCTCGGCGGTCTCGAGCCGGAGATAGAACTTCGAGGCGAGCCGACCCAGCGGCGTCGCCGCCACCGAGAGGTCCTCGCCGACCTCGACGAACCCGCGGGCTTCGAGACCGTCGAGCGCGGTCCGGACTCGCTCGCGGAGCCCCTCGTGGACGTCGTCGAGGCCGTACGCGTCGGGGTCGGCCCGGGCGCGGACGTAGTAGAACGTCGTTTCGAGCCAGTCCATCACGTCGCCGAGGTCCCTGATGGTCCCCATCGCGATCTCGGCGTTGAGGTGGGCGTCGAGGTCCGCCGCGAGCCGCGACTCGATCTCCTTGCCGTCCCGGAGGAGCCGGCGGTACTTGTCGGCCTCCGAGCGGTCGCTGACGACCCAGCCGTAGCCCACGTCGTCGTACTCCGGGCGGCCCGCCCGCCCGAGCATCTGGAGGATGTCGAGCGGGCTCATGTCCACCTCGCCTTCGAGCGGGTCGTGGAGCTTCGTGTCACGGAGCACGACACACCGGGCCGGGAGGTTCACGCCCCACGCCAGCGTCGACGTCGAAAAGAGGAGTTGGATCTTGCCCTGCTTGAACCACTCCTCGACGAGGTCCTTGTCGTTCTTCGAGAGCCCGGCGTGGTGGAAGGCGACGCCGTCGAGGACCGACTTGCGGAGCGTCTCGTTCTGGAGCGCCTTGGTGTCGGTGTGAAAGTCGTAGTCGCCCCGCGCCCCGACCGGAACGTCGCGCTCGGCGATCTCGTCGCGGGCCTTCTTGGCGGCCTGCACCGTGTCCTGCCGAGAGGAGACGAACACGAGCGACTGGCCGCCGTCCCGGATGTGGGGTTCGGCGAGGTCGAGCGCGCGATAGAGCCGGCGGTACTTGTCGGCAAAGGAGTTGTCGCCGTGGGTGTAGGTCTCGACGCCCGAGTGGAGCTCGACCGGCCGGTAGTCGTCGCCGAACTCGAAGGTCGCCTCCGGCGGGGCGTCGAGCCACGCGGCCACGTCCGAGACGTTGGGCATCGTCGCCGAGAGCGCGACCACCCGCGGGTCACAGAGCCGTCGGAGCCGAGAGATGGTGACTTCGAGGACGCTCCCGCGCTTCTCGGAGTCGAGCAGGTGGACCTCGTCGATGACACAGCAGTCGACGTCCCGGATGAACGAGTAGCGCCGCGAGTCGTGCTTGCGGGTCGCCGAGTCGGTCTTCTCGGGGGTCATCACGAGGATGTCGGCGCGCTCGGCCCGCCGGGGGTTGAGGTCGCGCTCGCCCGTGACGACGTACACCGAGTAGCCGAGTTCCTCGAAACGCTCCCACTCGCTCTCTTTTTCGTTGGTGAGCGCGCGCATCGGCGCAACGAACAGCGCGGTCCCGCCCGCCTCCAGCGTCCGGCAGATCGCCAGCTCCGCCAGCGCCGTCTTACCGCTCGCGGTCGGCGCGCTCGCGACCACGTTCTCCTCGGTTTCGAGGAGCGCGGGCAACACCTCCCGTTGCATCCGGTTGAACTCCTCGAACGGGAACGCCTCGGCGAACTCGGGGACGACCTCGGCGACTTCCATCGTTGAGTTCACGGGGCGGGGAGGGCAAAGGCGTTTCTCTCTGGGCGGACGCGGCGCCGGAGGGCCGGATTACTCGAACAGGATCGCCCGGAGGTCGTCGGGCGAGTCGGCCACCGCGTCGGCCGCCGAGAGGTCGAGGTCGGCGCCCGAGCGGTTGCGGTAGCCCACCACGGACATCCCGGCCGCGCTCGCGGACTGGACGCCGTGCTCCGAGTCCTCGACCGCGACGCAGTCGACGGGGTCGACGCCGACGCGCTCGGCCGCGTACTCGTAGACGCCCGGATCGGGCTTGCTCGGGCCGTCGATCTCCTCGGCGCTGACCACCTCGTCGAAGGCCGCCCGGACGTCGAACCGATCGAGGACGCGATCGATCCAGTCGGGCGGCGACGACGAGACGAGCGCGAGCCGGCGGTCGTCCGCCCGGAGATCCGAAGCGAGCCCCCGAAAGCCGTCCATCAGGTCGACCCGCTCGCCGTAGAGGTCCCGGGCCGCCTCCTCGTAGCGTTCGACGAACGCCGACTTGTCGACGGTCGTCTCGTAGTGTTCGTCGAGGTAGTCGTAGATCTCCCGGAAGTTCATCCCGGTTGTCTCCTCGGCGTCGACCGATCCCTCGACCACCGCTGGGTAGATCCGGGTCTCTTCGATGTCGACCCAGTAGCGCTCGGAGTCGACGACGACGCCGTCCATGTCGAACAGCACGGCCGTTGGTTGCACGGTCGGACCGACGGCGTCGATCGGAATATGCTTTCTGCGCCGTCGCGCCGACCGTGACGGATCGAGAGCCGACAGGGAACGTCAGGCGTCTTGGCGGCGGCGCCACTCGTCGCGGACCGTGGGACCGACGCCGCCGACGCCGATCAAGATCCCCCACGCCACGGCGCTCGGCGCGCCGAGCGCGTTGGCGACGAGGAAGCCGACGACTCCGCCGGCCACGAGCAGGGCGGTTTCTTTCGTGTCGCGAGAGACCATATCAGCCGTATGACACTGTGGGCATAAAAAACGCCCGTCGCGAGCGACCGGGACGGCGGCCCGGACGCGTCGGGGCGCGCGAACGTTTAAATCACAGGCCGGGACCACCCACGTCTGTGACCGACTCAGTTCGCGTCTACGCCGGCGACTGTACGACGATCTACCGCTCGGACGACGACCCCCGCCGCCAGCGCGGGCGCGTCGTCGTGGTCCACAAGCCCGACGGCACCGTGCTCGTCCACGACGCGGCGGGCTACCAGCCCGTCGCGTGGCTCACCCGCGCGGACGCGGTCCACCGCGAGCAGGGTCCCGACGGCGAGTTCGCGCTCGTCGCGGTCAAGGACCGCGACCGCCTCCGGGTCGAGGCCCACGGCGACGGCGACCGCGCCAGCCACGACGCCACCGCGGCGGGCGTACCGGTGGGTGGCTGTCCGGCGTGTGACGGCCGACTCGTGCGCGCTCGCGGCGCCGTGACGTGTCTCGACTGCGAGGTCGACCACGGACTCCCGCGGGACGCCGTCGTACTCGAAACCACCTGCGAGTGTGGCCTGCCGGAGATGGCGGTCGATCGCGGCGACCGGTTCGAACTCTGTGTCGACCGCGACTGCGAACGCCTCGACGACGCGGTGCGCGACCGGTTCGACCGCGAGTGGGCCTGCCCAGACTGCGGCGGCGACCTCCGTGTGTTGCGCGAGCGAACCCTGTTTCTGGGCTGTGAGCGCTACCCCGACTGCGACGCGACGTTCGGACTCCCGGACCGCGAGGTAGTCGGCGACTGCGAGTGCGGACTACCGCGGGTCCGAGTCGGTGACGGCGCGAGCGGTCCGGCCGGCTCGCGGTGTCTCGACGCCGAGTGCGAACGCCCCCCGGCGACGAGCCGAGCCACACGGAACGGGGAGTAGCCGTCCGAGTCCGCCCGACCGAAAGCGCCGCGAGCGCGCTCTTCCCGCGGACAGGCCGTCGGCCTCGCGGGGACACCGGAGCCCCTTTGACGCCGGGAATCCGATGGACGCCCATGGACGGACGCCTTCGCGACGGCGAGGTGGTGGTCGGCGGGGACGCCCGCCAGCGCTTCTACGATTCGAGCGGGTACGGCCGGCCGCTCGACGCCGGCAACCACATCGCGCTCTCGCGGGTCGAGGCCGCGTATCTGCTGTTCAAGGGAGATCTCGATAGCGTCGTGCGGGACGCGGCGGAGGGCCGATCGGGGGCCGACGGCGAGCGCATGGGGTTCCGGGCGTTCCTCGCGGCCGCCGGCGACGAGATCGCGACCCGGTTTCTGGTGTACGCCGACCTCCGCGACCGGGGGTTTTACCTCTCGCCGGCCCGCGAGGGCTGGGTCGAGGCCCCGCGAGCCGAGTCCGACTTCGTCGTCTATCCCCGCGGGAAGGGGCCGTGGGACGACGAGGTGCTGTATCGGGTCCGGGTCGTCGGCGAGCGCGCGGCCGTCCCGGCCGCCGACCTCGGAGCGACGGTGCTCGCGGTCGTCGACGAGGAGAGCGAGATCACGTACCTCGAAACCGATCGGGCGGACCTGCGGGGCACCTCGACAGTCGAGTTGCCCCGGGACGTGTCGGCCGACCTGCTCGACGACCGCGTGCTGGTGTGGGAGCCCCCCGAGCGACTCCACTACTTGGGGTTCTACGGTCAGCCCCTCGACGGCCGGGACCCGAACCGTTCGGTGCCGGGCGCGCTCCAACTTTCGCTGGTCGAGGCCGCGTTCCTCGCCACGGAGGGCGTCCTCGCCGTCGAGGGCGGTCCCGAGGCCGTCCGCGAGCGCGGGCGGGCCGTCGAGGGCGAGCGGTTCGATCGCCGACTCCGGGTGTACCGGGCGCTCCGCGAACGGGGCGTCGTCCCCAAGACCGGCTTCAAGTTCGGAGCGGACTTCCGAACCTACGCCGAGGTCGAGTCGGTCGACGATCTGGGCCACTCGGAGTGTCTCGTCCGGGTACTCCCCGACGACCACGCGTTCGCGCCCCGCGATCTGGCGCTCGACGTGCGCCTCGCCCACGGGGTCCGGAAGCGAATGATTTTTGCGCTGATAGGGCCGAACGACGGCATAACGAGTTGGCTCTCGGTGGGCCGATTGACACCGTGACACCATATATGACACGAGATACCACTAGCGACCGCGGGCGAGACCCGGACGGCGAGGACGCGGCCGAACCGCTCCCCGACGGCGGGACGGCGGCCGGCGACGACGAGACGACCCTCGACCCGTGGGGGTCGGCGACCGTCGCCGACTACCGGAAGCTGTTCGAGGACTTCGGCATCGAGGCGTTCGACGAGATACTGGCCGAGGTGCCCGATCCCCACTACCTGATGCGGCGGGGCGTCATCTTCGGCCACCGCGACTACCGCAAGGTGGCCGAGGCGATGGCGACGGGCGAGCCCTTCGCGGCGCTCTCGGGGTTCATGCCGACCGGCGACCCCCACATCGGTCACAAGCTGGTGTTCGACGAAATCATCTGGCACCAACAGCAGGGCGGGGACGCCTACGCGCTCATCGCCGACCTCGAAGCCAACAGCGCCCGCGGGATGACGTGGGACGAGATCGACGAGCACGCGCGAGACTACCTGCTCAGCCTGCTCGCGCTCGGGTTCGACCCCGAGGAGGGCGAGCTCTACCGCCAGTCGGACAACCGCGAACTCCAGGACCTCGGGTTCGAACTCGGCGAGAGCGCCAACTTCTCCGAGCTGGAGAACATCTACGGCTTCGACGGCGAGACCAGCGTCTCGCACATGCAGAGCGTCGTGACCCAGATGGCCGACATCCTCTACCCCCAACTGGACGAGCCCAAGCCGACGGTCATCCCGGTCGGTCCCGACCAGGACCCCCACGTCCGGCTCGCGCGGGACCTCGCGGCCCGGACGCAGTTTTTCGGCGTCACGAAGGCCTACGCGAGCTTCGAGGCCGACGCCGACGAGCGCGAGCACCTCGCGGCGGCGTACGGCGCGCTCTCCGAGGACACCGACGAGCCCGTCCGGTGCGAGGACGCCGCCGACTGGCTCGAAGCCGAGATGGCGCCCGACGACGCCCGCGAGCGCGTCGCGGCGAAGCTCCGGGAGGCGGGCAAAGAGCCCCTCCGACCCCGGGTCAGGTTCCTCGACCGGAACGCGACCGACGAGGCGTTCGAAGCGCTCATCGACGCGGTCGACGGCGAGAAGCGCGTGTTCGACGAGCACGTCGATTCGTTCGAGCTCTCCCGCGAGGCGGCCGAGGAGCTCTCCCGCGAGGTCGAACTCGACCACGGCGGCTACGGCTTCGTCGCGCCCTCCTCGATCTACCACCGGTTCATGACCGGGCTGACCGGCGGGAAGATGTCGTCGTCGGTGCCCGCGAGCCACATCAGCCTGCTCGACGACCCCGAGGACGGCTACGAGAAGGTGAAGGCCGCGACCACGGGCGGCCGGGAGACCGCCGAGAAGCAACGCGAGCTCGGCGGGCAGGCCGACGAGTGTCCGGTGTACGAGCTGTACGCCTACCTGCTCGCGGGCGACGACGACGAGTTCGCCAAGCGGGTCTACGACGAGTGTGTGGACGGCGAGCGCCTGTGTGGCGACTGCAAGGAGCAGGCCGCCGAGCTGATGCGGGAGTTCCTCGCAGACCACCAGGAGAAGCGCGCGGAGGTCCAAGAGCTGTTGGAGGCGGCGGACATCGACCTCGACAGCGATCGGGCGCGGACGTGAGTCGACGAGTCCGCGCCCGGTCGAGCGGGTGCATTCGGTAACAGTTAACCGGGCGGAAGGGGTGGACGGACGTATGGCGACGACGACAGCGGACCGACTCGAACCCCTCGGCATCGGCTTCGGCGTACTGATCGCGCTCGTCGGCATCGCGACGCTGGTCGGGATGCCGTGGGCGCACAAGGGCGGCGGCGCGCTCCTGGCGGTCGGACAGGTGCTCGGCGCGCTGTCGGCGATCGGTATCGGCGCCGGACTGGCGTGGGTCGCGAAGGAGTAGGCCGCGATTACGTTACTTGTTCGGCAGGAACGCGAACATCACGAGGAACGCGACCGTGAGGCCGCTGAGGATGACGACTCCCCACAGCCCGGCGATGCGTTCGTCGAAGTCGGCCTGCGCGTCGAGTTGCTGTTGATACTCGGCGGTCTGGGTCGAGAGCAGGAGTTCGCCCTCTTCGGGGAAGTGAGGCACGAAGCTCTGCGTGTCGCCGGTCGGGCCGAGCGTGACGTTCCGGCCTTCCGCGAGACCGACCTCGTTCGTCCGCGTGCCGGTCCACGCCAGCGTGGCGACGTCGGCCGTGATGTTGCTGACGGTCGTTTCGTTGCCCTCGTACTGGACGGTCTCGCCCTCGGCGAACGTCCGGGTGTCGGGCTCGCCGAACTGATCGCGCTTGTACTCGTCGACCGGGACGAGCGTCCGGTTGTCGCCCTCACCGACGATGACGTAGCGAGTCTCGTCTTGGGTGACCGTCGAGGTGTTCTCGCTCAGGTTGAACTGCTGGCGGAGCGTCACCTCGCCCGGGTCTGACTCGTTGGGGATGAGCACCCGATAGGTGGTGTTGTCCAACTGGGTCGTCGTGTTGTTCTCCCACGTCGCTGTGTACCGGGCGGACTCGTTCGTCCACGCCAGCGTTCCCTCGCCGTCACCGATCGACGCCACCGTGTACTGGCGGTCGCCGACGGTCAGCGTCTGGTCTTCCGTGTACGTGTCGCCTTCGACGCTTATGTCGGGCTGTTGAGCTGTCCCGATGAGCGAGTACGCGCCGGCGGCGACGACGAGAAAGAGGACGGCGTACACCGTCGCTGAACGTCGTTGCATATTCGAAGCCGACGGACGCGCTCCGTTTAATGGTTACTTTTCGAGCGAGCGACGCGGGCCAAACGGTTTAGTCCGGCGAGCGAGAAGTATCACACTTGGCCCGGAGCCGGGAGCTTTTCGGCGCCCACGGACCGAACGCGAGTATGGACAAACAGGAGTACCGCGAGCGCATCTGGGACCGACTGGAAGCCGAGGGGATCGCGCGCTTCCCGTTTCCGCCCCACGGCCGGATTCCGAACGTCGCGGGCGCCGCCGACGCCGCCGACCGACTCGCCGAGACCGACGAGTGGCGGGCGGCCGACGCGGTGAAAGCCAACCCCGACGCGCCCCAGTTGCCCGTCCGCCGGCGGGCGCTCCGGGCGGGCAAGACCGTCTACATGGCCGTGCCGCGACTCCGCGACGAGAAGCCTTTTTACGAACTCGACCCCGGCGAGATCCCGCCCGAGGCGTACGACAGCGCGCCGACCGTCTCGCACGTCGAGGATCACGCCCGGCAGGTCGGTCCCGACGCGGTCGACGCGATCGATCTGGTGGTCTCGGGGAGCGTCGCGGTCACCGAGGCCGGCGCCCGGATCGGCAAGGGCGAGGGGTACAGCGACCTCGAATACGCGGTCCTGTGCGAACTGGGACTGGTCGACGAGGAGACCACGATCGCGACCACGGTCCACGACGCCCAAGTGATCGACGGACCCGTCGACGTCGACGCCCACGACGTGCCGATGGACCTCGTGGTGACCCCGACCCGGACGATCCAGACCGAGACCGACTACGATCGGCCCGCCGGGATCATCTGGGAGGCGCTGTCGGCCGAGCGAATCGAGGAGCTCCCGGTGTTGGCGCGCCTGCGAGAGTGACTCGACCGAGATATACACAGTAACCGATTTTATCGTACACAAAAAACCTTATACTCTCGGTCGGCGAACGGGGTAGTGAGTAGCGTTGCCATGTCTCAGGTGATCTTCGACGAGAGCGAGTACGAACGCCGAATCGAACGGACGAAAACGCGACTGCGCGAGGAGGAGTTGGACGCGCTCGTCGTCTCCGACCCCGCGAACATGAACTACCTCACGGGGTACGACGGCTGGTCGTTTTACGTCCATCAGGCGGTCATCGTGACCCCGGACCGCGACGAACCGGTGTGGGTGGGCCGGGAGATGGACGCCAACGGCGCTCGGGCGACCACGACGCTCGACGAGGACAGCATCCGGGCGTACAGCGACGACCACGTTCACTCGCCGTACGACCTCCATCCGATGGACTTTCTCGCCGACCAACTGGAGGCGCTCGGAGTCGCCGACGGTACGGTCGGACTGGAGATGGACGCCTACTACTTCACCGCCAAGTCCTACACTCGCCTCCAGAAGAACCTCCCGGAGGCCGACTTCGAGGACCACACGCTGTTGGTCAACTGGGCCCGGGTCGAGAAGTCCGAGCAGGAGTTAGAGTACATGCGCCAGGCCGCCCGCATCTCCGAGAACGCGATGGCCGCGGGGCTCGACGCCATCGGCGAGGGCGTCCCGGAGTACGAGGCCGCCGAGGCGATCTACTCGGCGCTCGTCGACGGCACCGACGAGTACGGCGGCGACTACCCCTCGATCGTGCCCCTGATGCCGTCGGGTGACCACACCGGGACGCCCCACCTCACCTGGACCGACCGTGAGTTCGAGGACGGCGACCCGGTCATCATCGAGCTGTCGGGCTGTCGTCATCGGTACCACTCGCCGCTCGCGCGGACGACGTTCGTCGGCGACCCGCCGGCGGAGGTCCAAGAGACCGCCGACATCGTGGTCGAGGGCATCGACGCCGCGCTCGACGCGGTCGAACCCGGCGTGACCGCCGAGTCCGTCGAGAAAGCGTGGCGCGAGACGATCGCGAAGTACGACGTCGAGAAAGAAGACCGGATCGGCTACTCGATGGGGCTGGGCTACCCGCCGGACTGGGGCGAGCACACCGCCAGCATCCGGCCGGGCGACGAGACGATCCTGGAGGAGAACATGACCTTCCACATGATCCCGGGACTGTGGTTCGACGACTTCGGCGTCGAGCTCAGCGAGACCTTCCGGGTCACGTCCAGCGGCGCGGAGGTGCTCGCGGAGTTCCCGCGAGAGCTGTTCACGGCCTGAACGCGGGGCGCGGACTGCCCCGAGACGGCGCCGGGCCCTGCCTACCGGCCGGCGGCGTCGGCGACCTTCTCGATCGGGTGGGGCGGCTCGGGGGCGTCGCCATCCCGGTCGCCGAGCTGGGTCCGACACGACGCGCCGGGCGCGACCACCACGTCGCCGTCGCTGGCCTCGACCTGCTCGAACAGGATCTCGCCGATCGCTCTGCTCATCGAGTAGTGTTCGGCCTCGTAGCCGAAGCTCCCGGCCATCCCGCAACATCCCGAGTCCAGCGGGTCCACCTCGTAGCCCGCCGCGTCGAGCACCGCGGCGGCGTGGTGGTCTTTCTTGGTCGCCTTCTGGTGGCAGTGGCCGTGGTAGGTCACCGACTCGTCTGGCGCGTCGAACGCGACCGCGTCGGTCAGGTCGAACCGGTCGAGATACTCCAGCACGCCGTAGGTGTTTCTCGCCACCCGCTCGGCGTCGGTCGTCTCGCCCAGCAGGTCGAGGTAGTCCGACTGGAGCATCACGGCGTCGGAGGGCTCGACCAGCACCACCTCCCAGCCGTCTTCGACCTTCGGCGCGAGCGCGTCGACGTTCTGCGCGGCGCGCTCGCGGGACTTGTCGAGAAAGCCCTTCGAGTGGGCCGGCCGCCCGGTCGAGGTCACGTCCGCCGGGATCCGGACCCGGACCCCCGCGGCTTCGAGGACGCGGACCGCCGCCTTCCCGGCCTCGGGATGGTTGTAGTTGGTGTACGCGTCGGGGAACAGCGCGACCTTCCGGACCGCGTCGGCCGCAGAGACACGGGGACCGCCCCGGGCCTCGAACCAGTCGACGAAGCTCTCGCGGTGGAACGTCGGGAGCTCGCGCTCGCGGGCGATGCCGACGGTCTTCTCCAGGAGGGTGCGGGCCCCCGGGAGCTTCTCGGCCCAGTTCGAGAGGGGCGCGAGCGCCGATCCGACCGCGTTGAGCCGGTCGACCTCCGAGAAGAGGCGCTCGCGGAGGTCGGCGCCGTGCTCCTCGTGGTGGGCGTGTTCGACCTCGGCTTTGAGCTTCGCCATGTCGACCTCGCTCGGACAGTCGCGCTTACAGCCCTTACAGCCGATACAGAGGTCCATCACCTCGGCGACGAACTCGGTGTCGGTCGAATCCTGATCGAGGTCGCCGCTCATCGCCTGCCGGAGCATGTTCGCCCGGCCGCGCGTGCTGAGGCTCTCCTCGTCGGCGGCCCGGTAGGTCGGACACATCACGCCGCCGGTGGTCTCCTGCTCGCCCCGACAGCCCCCACAGCCGTGACAGAGTTCGGCCATCCCCTGAAAGCCGTTCTCGTTGGCCCAGTCGAGCGCCGGATCGAAGCCGGCCTCGAACTCGTAGTCGGGGTCGAATCGCAGGTTCTCGGTCATGTCGACGTCGCCACACACCTGCCCGGGGTTGAGCAGCCAGTCGGGGTCGAACGCGGTCTTGAGATCGCGAAACACGCCCCAGACGTGGTCGCCGTAGAGCTTGCGGTTCCACTGGGTCCGGGCGCGGCCGTCGCCGTGTTCGCCCGAGACGCTCCCGCCGTACTCCACGACGAGGTCGGTCACCGCGTCCGAGATGGACTCCATCTGGTTGACTCCCGCCGGGCTCTTGGTGTCGACCAGCGGGCGCATGTGCATACACCCGGGACCGGCGTGGGCGTAGAAGCTCGCGAACGTGTCGTTGTCTTCGAGGACCCGCTGGAACTCCGCGACGTAGTCGGCGAGGTTCTCGGTCGGGACCGCGGTGTCCTCGATGAACGAGATGTGCTTGGCGTCGGAGGTCCTGGAGAGCAGGATCGGCATCCCGGACTTCCGGAGCTTCCAGAGCTGGGCGCGCTCGTCGGCGTCGTGGGCTTCGAGCGCGTCGAACGCCCGGTCGCCCACGCGGTCGTCGAGCAGGTCCGCGACCTGCTCGCGGCCGTGGGCGTCGTCCTCGGCGTAGAACTCCACGAGTAGCGCGGTCTCGGTCCCCGACGGGAGCATCCCGACCACGTCCGCGAACTCCTCGGTGTCCCGGGCCAGATCGAGCAACACGTCGTCGATGGCTTCGACGGCCGCCGGGTCGTGGTCCCGGACGATGTCGTCGACGTCGGCCATCGCGTCCAGCAGGTCGGGATACGTGAGGAGCGCGACCGCCTTGGTCTCGGGCACGGGTTCGAGCGAGACCGTCGCCTCGGTGACGATCCCGAGGGTGCCCTCGCTCCCGGCGAGCAGGCGCGCGAGGTTGACCGAGCCGTCCTCGGCCTCGGCTATCAATCGATCGAGGTTGTACCCCGAGACGTTGCGCTTGAGCTGGGGGTAGACGTCCCGAACCGCCTCGGCTTCCTCGTCGACGATGCGAGCGACCTCGGCGTAGATGCGGGCTTGGAGGTCCTCGGCCGCCGGGTCGGCCCGGGCTCGGAGTTCGTCGAGCGAGACCTCGCCGAACGTCGTCACGGTGCCGTCAGCCAAGACGACCTCGCACGACTCGACGTACGCGTCGGTCTTGCCGTACTTCAGCGAGTGAGCCCCCGTCGAGTTGTTCCCGATCGCACCGCCGACGGTGCTCCGGTTGCCCGCGGCGGGGTCGGGCGCGAACTTCAGACCGTGGGGCGCGAGCTCGTCGTTGAGCTCCGCGAGGACCGCACCGGCCTGCATCCGCGCCCGGCGGTCGTCGGGGTCGACCTCGACCAGCTCGCCCATGTGGGTCGTGAAATCGAGCACGACCGCCTCGTTGACCGCCTGCCCGGCGAGGCTGGTCCCGCCGCCCCGCGGGAGGACCGGGATCTCGCGGTCGGCGCAGTACTCGACGACCGCCGCGACGTCCGCGGTCGAGGCGGGGAGGACGACGCCGATCGGCGTCACCTCGTAGGCGCTGGCGTCGGTCGCGTACAGCTGGCGGGAGTACGAATCGAAGCGGACCTCGCCGTCGATCCGGTCGCGGAGGTCTCCGACGAGCTCCGCGTCGGCGACGCCGCCGCCGACGTAGTCGTAGTCGGCCCGCGGGTCGGCCGCCGGATCGTCGTCGCGGTCCGGCCGCTCGTCGGCGGCCGGGGTGTCGTGTGTGGCCATCTGTTCGAGCTAACGGGACTCGGGCGCAAGTACTTGGTTTTCGAGCGCCGCGCCCGAGTCGAGCCGTTCGACGTTGTCGGCGATGATGTCGGCGAGCCGCTCCCAGTGGCGCGGGGTGTGGCCGCCGGTGTGGGGCGTGATCAGGCAGTTTTCGAGGGTCCAGAGCGGGTGGTCCTCGGGTAGGGGCTCGGGGTCGGTCACGTCGAGGGCCGCGCCCCGGATCTTGTTCGAGCGCAGCGCCGAGACGAGCGCGTCGGTGTCGACGATGGGGCCGCGGGCGGCGTTGACCACCACGGCGTCGGTCGGGAGTGTCGCCAGTTCGGCCTCGCCGATCAGCCCGCGGGTCATGTCGTTGAGCGGGCAGGCGACGACGACGTACTCGCTGCGCGAGAGGGCGTCGTGGATCGCCTCCTCGTCGAAGCCGACGACCTCGTCGGTCGGCCCGCCCTTCGAGGGGGTGTAGCGGACGCCGATCGTGTCGACCTCGAACCCGTCGAGGCGCTGGACGACCGCCTGTCCGATGGATCCGAGCCCGATCACGGTGACGGTGCTTCCGGTGAACTCGCTCGACTGGAAGTGGCGCCACTCGCGGTTCCGCTTGCGCCGCCACCCCTCGTGGAGCCGGCGCGCGAACGCGAGCATGTTGCCGATCGCCTGCTCGGCGATGCCGGGCGCGTGGATGCCGCCGGCGTTCGTGACCGCGACCCCGCGGTCGGCGAACGCGTCCATCGGGACGTGGTCGGTGCCCGCGAACGTGCAGGCGAACAGTTCGAGCCGTTGGGCTCCCGAGAGCGTCTCCTCGTCGACGGTGATGCCGGTGACGACCCGGGCGTCGGCGACGAGTTCGCGCTCCTCGCTCGGCGTACGCGCGAGCGCGACGGTGCGGTCGGGGAGTCGGTCGCGCAGTTCGTCGGCGTACGATTCCATCGATAGCCCTTCGGTCCCCTCCCGAAGGACGACGACGTCGGGTTTCTCGTTCATGGTTGGGTGGTCGCGTCTCGCGGACGCGCTGTGAGTGTTCGACCCATGGCGAGTGGCGGACTTAATCCTTTGTGTAGCCGCTATTAACGGAAAGCGTTTACAAATAAGTGGCTGGAGCGTGTGAGGTCCACGCATGCCAGAGACGGTTCGAGACGAACTGGCCGAGACCCGACGCGAGTTCCACCGGTATCCGGAGCCGGCGTGGCGCGAGTTCTACACCACCCACCTGCTGGTCGAGGCGCTCGAACGGATCGGCGTCGACGAGCTCGCCGTCGGTCCCGACGCGTACGACCCCGACGACCGGATGGCGGTGCCCGACGACGACAGCGTCGAACGGTGGTTCGAGCGCGCGCGCGACCGGGGCGCGGACCCCGAACTCCTCGACGCGATGGCGGGCGGCAACACCGGGGCGATCGCGGTGCTCGACCGGGGCGAGGGGCCGACAGTGGGCCTTCGGGTCGACATCGACGGGCTGTTCATCGAGGAGTCGAGCGCCGACGACCACGCTCCGGCCGCCGAGGGATTCCGGTCGGAGACCGGCGAGACGATGCACGCCTGCGGCCACGACGCCCACATGACCTGGGGGCTGGCGACGCTCGAAGCGATCAAAGACAGCGACTTCGCGGGTCGGCTGGTCGTCTTCTTCCAGCCCGCCGAGGAGACCTCCGGCGGCGGCTACCCGATGGCCCGGAGCCGGTTCGCCGAAGGGCTCGATTACTTCTTGGCGGTCCACGTCGGCCTCGACCACCCGACCGGCGAGGTGGTCGCGGGCATCGAGCGCCCGCTGGCGATGTGCCACGTCGACGCGACCATCCGGGGGACCTCCGCCCACGCCGGAAAGGCCCCACAGGACGGCGACAACGCGATGCAGGCGCTCGGCACCGCGATCCAGAACGCCTACGCCATCCCGCGCCACGAGGACGGGATGACCCGGGTGAACGTCGGCAAGGCGTCGTCTGGGACCGCGAGCAACGTGATCGCCGAGCGCGCCGACCTCGTCGCCGAGGCCCGCGGGGAGACCACCGAGCTGATGGAGTACGCGAAAGGCCGGCTGACCGAGACCGTCGAGACCGCCGCCGAGATGCACGGCTGTGAGGCGACGGTCGAGGTGGTCAGCGAGTCGCCGCGGGCCGACAGCGACCCCGAACTCGTCGACGTCGTCGCGGACGCCGCCCGCGGCGTCGAGGGCGTCGACACCGTCGTGCCGACCGCCGATTTCGGCGCGAGCGAGGACGCCACCTTCCTGATGGAGCGCGTCCAGGAGGCGGGCGGGCTCGCGTCGTACCTCATCGTCGGCACCGACCACCCGACGAGCCACCACACCGAGACGTTCGACGTCGACGAGCGGAGCCTCGCGACCGGCGTCGAGGTGTTGACCGAGTCGATCCGCTCGGTCGCGACCGACGGCGCATGACCGAGCGCGCCCCCGACGCCGACGACGTCGTCACTCACGCCGACGTCGAGGCCGCCCGCGAGCGCCTCGACGGGGTCGTCCACCGGACCCCGCTCGATCGCTCGACGACGTTCGCCGAGCGGAGCGGCGCCGCCTCGGTCGGGCTCAAGCTCGAGAACATGCAACGGACCGGCTCGTTCAAGATCCGCGGGGCCTACAACAAGATGGTCGGGCTCTCGGCCGCCGAGCGCGAGCGGGGCGTCGTCGCGGCGAGCGCGGGCAACCACGCACAGGGGGTCGCGCTCGCCGGCAGACTCCGCGACGTCGAGACCACCGTCGTAGTGCCCGAGGTGACGCCCGCGGCGAAGATCGAGGCGACACGCGGGTACGGCGCGGAGGTGCGCGTCGAGGGCGACATCTACGAGGAGTCCTACCAGCGCGCGCTCGACCTCGCCGACGATTCGGGCGCGGCCTTCGTCCACCCGTTCGACGACGCGGCGATAATCGCCGGACAGGGGACGGTCGGGCTCGAACTCCGCGAGCAGTACCCCGAGGTCGATATCGTGCTCGTCGCGATCGGCGGCGGCGGGCTGATCTCGGGGGTCGCGACCGCCCTGAAACACGACGACCCCCATGTCCGTGTGATCGGCGTCCAACCCGAGGGCGCCGCCCACGCCAAGCCGTCGCTCGACGCCGACGAGATCAGAGAGTTGCCCGGCGTCGACACGGTCGCGGAGGGGATCGCCGACACGCGGCTCCTCGAGAAGACGTTCGCGGTGGCCCGCGAGCGCGTCGACGACGTGGTGACGGTCACCGACCGCGAACTGGCCGCCGCGGTCGCGCTGTTGGCCGAGCGTGCGAAGGTCGTCGCCGAGCCGGCGGGCGCGGCCCCGCTCGCGGCGCTACTTTCGGACGATCTCGACGTCGCGGGCGAGCACGTCGGCGTCCTTATCTCGGGTGGCAACGTCGATCTGACCGACCACGGCGAGATCGCGCGCCAGGGCCTGCGGGAGCTGGGTCGGTACGCCGAGGTCCGACTGGCGGTCGCCGACTGGCCGACCGGCCTCGCGGCGATCGCCGAGACCGTCGCGGTCCACGGCGCCGAGCTCGACGCGATCGAGCAGGCGCGCCCGACCGAGACCGCCGATCCGATCCGAACCCCCGTCGCCGCCGCGATAGCCGGTAGCGGCCCCGAGCACCTCGCGGAGACGCTCGACGGGCTGGACGCTCTCGACGGGGTCGCGGTCGAGGACTGACGTCCGGCGAGGAGTCGGTCCGCGCCGAGGCGCGTCTGGCGTCTCGCCTCCGAGCTCGATTCGGTCCGAGCACTCGGACGCCGGACGCCGATCGTCGTGATCCGGGTCCTACGCGACCCGCGACGCGCGGCCGGCGGCTTCGACGGCGTCGGTGAAGATACCGATGCCGAGCTCGATCTCGCGCTCGGTCGCGTCGAGCGGCGGGAGCAGTCGGATGGTCTTGGTCCCACAGCCGAGGGTGAGCAGGCCCCGCTTCAGCGACTCCTCGACCACGGCGTCGCGCCGGTCGGCGGCGTCGAACTCGACCGCGAGCATGAGTCCTTCGCCCCGCACGTCGACGACGTGGTCTGGCGACCCGTCGGCGAGCAGTTCCGTGGCCTGGCGACCCCGCTCGGTCGCGTTGTCGAGCAGGTCGTGTTCCTCGATCGCCTCCAGCGTGAACACGCCCTGCATCGACGCGAGGATGTCGCCGCCGCCGAACGTCGAGCCGAGGCGATTGGACTCGGCGGGGAAGACGTCCGAGCGAGAGATCGTCGCGCCGACCCGGAGCCCCTTGGCGCTCGCGATCACGTCCGGCTCGATGGGGTAGTGGTCGGCGGCCCACATCTCGCCGGTGCGGCCGACGCCCGACTGGATCTCGTCGACGATCAGCGGGATGTCGTACGTCTCACAGACGTCACCGACCTCCGCCATGAACGACTCGCTCGGGAACCGGTAGCCGCCGACGCCCTGAATCGGCTCGACGACGACGAATCCGACCTCGTCGGGGTTGAGGTGGCCGCCCTCGGGCTGGAGGGCGTTTCGGAGCTGGGAGCCCTCGCCGGTGAAAAACCCACAGTCACACGAGTCGGCGCCGCCACAGCCGTCGCAGAACGGCACCGTCCGGATGCCGGCGATCTCCGGGTAGTGGCGGGTGTAGACCTCGTTCGACCGGGTGACCGAGAGGGTCCCGAGCGTCCGGCCGTGGAAGCTGTCGGCGAACGCGAAGCCGTACTTGGCGGTCGGGTTCCGGTCGTAGGTGATCTTCATCGCGTTCTCGACCGCCTCGGCCCCGGAGTTCGACAGGAAGACCGTGTCCATGTCGTAGTGGCTCGACACCTCCGTCAGCTTCGCCATCAGGTGGCTCGAACCGGGAAGCGACGACGACTCGGGGTCGGGACCCGCCCCGAAGTACATGTCCTGGCCGGCGATCTTCATCGGCTCGACCAGATCGAACTCCTCGAACTTGTCGAGCATCTTCTCGTTGTTGTACCCCAGCGGCGCGGCCCCGATGTGGCAGGTGAAATCGAGGAGCACGTTCCCGTCGACGTCGGTGACGAACGGGCCGTCGGCCTCGGCGGTGATGTCCCAGACGAACTCGTGGGAGTACTCGCTCGGGGCCGCGTGCTCTCCGTGGAACTGCACCCACTTCTCGGCGTTCGGGCCGGGGAGCGCGTCCGCGTCGGGTTCCGCGGTGTCCCTATCCATACACAGAAAGTGTATGTGTCGTCAATTAAAAGTTGTTATTAGACGGGTCGCGGCTCAGTCGTCGTCGGTGCTCGGCCGCGTGGCGGTCCCGGATTTGTCGGTCGACTCCGAGGAGCCGACGATCGCCGTCTCCTCCTGCAACAACACGCGCCCGTACTTCGAACTGAACTCCCGGACGAGTCCGAGCAACGCGGCGAAACAGACGAACGCGAACGGCGCGCCGGTGATGATGACCGCGTCCTGGAGCGCGTTGACCCCGCCGAGGGTCATCAGGATCGCGGCGAACATCCCGAGGACGACGCCCCAGAACACGCGGTTGATGTTCGAGGGCTCGGCCTTCCCGCCGGTGGTCATCATCGACACCGCGAGCGTCGAGGAGTCGGCCGACGTGATGAAGAAGGTGGTTACCAGTAGCATGAACACCACCATCAGCACCGAGCCGAACGGGAACGTCTCGAACAGCGCGTAGCCCGCGACCGAGGCGCCGATCTCTCCGAGGGGACCCAGAATATCGGCGGTGCCGTTGTGCTGGGCCCAGACGGCCGACCCGCCGACGATGGTGAACCACGGGATGGTCGCGGCCGACGTCGCGCCGATGCCGGTGAACGCGACCTCCCGAACGGTCCGGCCCTTCGAGATGCGGGCGATGAACAGGCCCGCGAACGGCGACCACGAGAGCGCCCACGCCCAGTAGAAGACCGTCCACGCGTTCATCCACTCGGTGGCGGCGGGGTCGCCCCCGCCCATCGCGCCCGCGCCGGTGAACAGGCTCATCGAGACGAAATCGGTGATCATCCCGCCCAGCGCCTGGGTCCCGAGCAACACGAGAAACACCGACGGACCCACGACGAACGCCACCGCCATGAGCGCGACGAACATGATCATGTTGAAGTTCGAGAGTCGACGGATCCCCTTGTCGACCCCGAGCACCATCGAGATGGTGAACAAAAGCGTCATCGCGGTGACGACGAGGATGACGCCGGTGTCACCCAGATCGATGCCCCACTGGTAGTCGAGCCCGGTGATGAACTGGCTCCCGATAAAGCCAAGCGAGGTCGCGACGCCGCCGATGGTCGCGAAGACCGCGATGATGTCGACGATCTTCGCGCCCACGCCGTCGAGGTTGTCCTTGCCGAGGATCGGGGTCAGCGCCGAGGAGACCCGGAGCGGAACCGACTCGTAGTTGTACGCGAAGTAGCCGATCGCGATCCCCATGATGGTGAAGACCGCGAGCTGGGGGAGCGCCCAGTGGAAGATCGTCTGCTGGACCGCGATCACCATCGCCTCCGAGGAGCCGCCCGCGACGTCGAACAGCGGCGAAGGGTTGTCGTAGTAGAACAGCGCCTCGGCCGGACCCCAGAACACCACGCCCGCCGCGAACCCCGCGGAGTACAGCATCGCGAAGAACGACAGGAAGCTGTACTCCGGCGACTCGTCGCCGAGCTTGATGTTCCCCCACGGGCCGACGATCAGGAACAGCAAGAACAGAACGATGAGGAACACGATGATCAGCAACGCCCAGTTGAGATACTGGTTTATCAGGCCGTTGGCCGCGTCGATCCCGTCCTGGACGAGCGCGGAGTCGACGAAGTACAGCGCGATGAGTCCGACGGTCAGGCCCGCGCCGAACAGGAACACGATCGGGTCGAGCTCTTCTCTGAACCGGCCGACGGCCCCGAGGTCGTCGGGGTTACTCACGGGCGACCACCTCCCGTAACCGGAAATCGGTTTCGGGGGACGCTCCCGGTCGACCGATTCCGGTAGTCACGGAGATGCGTTCGTCGAGCTGTTCGCACGTCGGATCGGACGTAGCGCCGTACTCTCTAGCTTTCATGAGGGTACCTCACGCGCACCGTGCTATCCGATGTCGCACACCCCATCCGTCGTGAACAATTGGCATAAACATTACGGTTATTGAGGTCGATGGAAACAGAATATGTGTATTGAATCCCCCAATATACGCTATTCGTTTACTTCCCTAACGGTAATTCGCCGGCGGGAGAGAGAATGTCGGGGGCGGCGACGGGATTACTCGGCGGTCGCTTTTCGGCGTCACGAGCAGTCGTCTGCGCAGTTCGGATCGCGCCCGGTCGAAATGCACCCGACTGTCGTTCTCTATTCGGCGACCCCATCGCCCCGTCGATCACCGCCGTACCCGGTTTCGACCCGTCTCTCGCCGAATCAGCCGGAAATATCGTCCGACTACCGTAACCCTTAATCAAATACGTACACACATTCTGTGTATGACCGACGGTCCCGACGAGACCGACTCCGACGCGAGCGTCACGTACTCGCCCGACCGCGGCAGGGGGATCCTCACGCCGAGCGACCGGGAGTTCCTGCTCGGGCGCAAGACCGACTACACCGAACACTCGAAAAAGCAGAAGCGAAACCGGATCCGACGCCGCATCCGCAACTCCATCCTCGACTTCACGATCCTGTTCGAACACCTCGAAGACCGCGACCGCGAGACGGTGTTCAACCCCGACGACGACGCCCGCGAGGCGTACACGCAGGGTATCATCGACCTGCTCGCCTTCCTCCACCTCGGGACGATGGGCTACTACACCCCGTTCAAGGACATGCTCTCGCAGGGGGTCAACAAGGCCGAACAGGAGCTCGCGGGATCTGACTACCGGATGGTCACCGTCGACTTCAACGTCGACCCGGTCGGCCAGATCGACGTCGACGAGGTCATCGACAAACTCGAATTCGGCGACTTCAGCGAGGTCACCGACGAGGAGCTGTGGGCGTTCGTCCGGCTCCTCTCGGAGTCCGAGGAGTTCTCGCCGACCGAGATCCGCTCGGAGATGAAAGCCCAGATGACCGAGTTCATCGAACAGGTCGACGCCGCCGCCGAGCGCCGCGACCAGCGCGTCGAAGAGCTCAACGACTGAGGAGGACCGCCGCGTCGTCGAGCGACTCGACGGCGGAAACTGCGTTGCCGGTGGCGAACGCGTTTTGTCGGCATCGCGAGGAAGGCCGGTATGGAGATCGGAACTGCAGAGGTGCGTGCAGGCGAGACCACGACCGGGTACGTCGAAGCGACCGAGCTCCCGACCGACGGCGCCGAGCGACTGCCGATCGTCGTCGCGGACGGCGCCGAGTCCGGCCCGACGCTGTGGGTCGTCGGTGCGATCCACGCCGACGAGACGACGAGTCTGGCGGTCGCACACGAGTTCGTCGAGTGGCTCGACCCCGAGGGACTCGCCGGGCGGGTCGTCTGCGTCCCAAACGCCAACCCGGCCGGACTCCGAGTGACCGGCCGGACGTCGTACTACCACGGCGACGATCCCAACCGCTACTTCCCGGCCGCCGACGCCGAGGCGACCCGGCCACCGCGAGTCCAGGAGATCATCGACCGCCGGCTGTTCGATCTCGTCGCCGACACCGCCGACGCCCTCGTCTCGTTGCACACCTCGTGGGTCGGCTCGGCGTCGTACGTCATCCAGCCGCGGGTCACCTACGGGCGAGACCGAACCGAGGACGAAGCCGACGCGCTCGCGACCCGGCTAACCGACCTGACCGCGGCGTTCGGCCTGCCGGTCGTGAACCAGTACGAGCGGTCCCGGGAAGTCGCCGAGGGGCTCCACCGGTCGCTGTCGGGCGCCGCGGTCCACGAGGCCGGGATTCCGGCCTTCACGCCCGAGCTCGGCGGGCGATACGTCGTCGAGGACGACGCCAGACGCTACGGCGTCGAGGGGCTCAAGAACGTGGCGCGGGCGCTCGGGGTCGTCGACGAGCCGCCCCGAACCGAACCACAGCTCGAAGCGCCCACGCCGTCGCCGCGAAAGCGGGCGGTCCACCCCCCCACCGACACCGCCGGAGTCGTTCGGTACCGCGTCCGAGAGGGCGACGTCGTCGAGGACGGAGAGCCCGTGGCGGACATCCTCACCCCGCACGGCGAGCACAGGGCGACCGTCCGGACCGACCGGCCGGGCTACGTCCTGAGCCGCCACGAGGGCGCGACCGCCTACGAAAACGATCCACTGCTCGACCTCGCGGTCCCCGACGACGACCCGCTCGTCGTGGCCCGCGAAACCGACGGCGAGTGAGTCGGGGTCAGCCCAGATACGCCACGGCGTCGAGTTCGATCCGGACGTCGCCGGGGAGCCGGGACACCTCGACGCAGACTCTCGCGGGCGGGTCGCCGGGGAACCGCTCGCCGTAGGCGTCGTTGACGCGGTCGTAGTCGTCGAGGTCGGTGAGGTAGACGGTCACCTTGACCACGTCGTCGAGCCCGTCGCCGCCGGCCTCCTCGACGACCGCCGCGAGGTTGTCGAGGACGCGGTCGGTCTGGGCCTGCACGTCGCCGTCGACCTCCGCGCAGGTCTCGGGGTCGACGGGGCCGTGGCCAGAGACGTACAGCGTGTCGCCGGCCCGGACCCCCTGCGAGTAGGGGTTGTCGTTGTGCGGTGCGTCGTCGGTCACGATTCGGTCGGTGTCGGTCATAGGTCGTCGTGGATGGTAGTGGGTCGTCTCTCGCTCCGCGATCAGGCGACGCTCTTGGCGTCGGCGGCGACGTCGCGGATCGCCTGCTCGACGACATCCATCGCGGTCTCCGCGAGCGCCTCGGTGAGCACCAGCGGCGGGAGGAGCCGGAGCACGTTGCCGTGTCGCCCGGCCTTCCAGACGAGGACGCCGTTCTCGTAGCAACGCTGTTGGATGGCCGCGACCGCGTCGTCGTCGGGCGCGCCGTCGGCGTCGACGAACTCCGCGCCGATGAACAGGCCCTTGCCCCGGACCTCACCGATTGCGCCGGTCTCCTCGCCGACGTCCCGGAGACGCTGGCGGATGTGGTCGCCGAGTTCGCGAGCGTGGGCGAGCAGGTCGTGGTCCTGCATGTACTCGATGGCCCGAGTGCCCGCGCGCATCGCGACGACGTGACCCCGATAGGTGCCGGCGTGGTCGCCCGACCCCCAAGTGTCGAGGTCTTCGTGGTACATCGTCGCCGACAGCGGGAAGCCCACGCCGCCGAGCGCCTTGGCGGTGGTCATCACGTCGGGGGTGACGTCGTACCACTCGCTGGCCCACCACTGACCCGAGCGGCCGAGCCCCGCCTGGATCTCGTCGAAGACGAGCGTCACGTCGTTGTCGTCGGCGATCTCGCGCAGGCCCTTGAGGAAGCCCTCCGGTGGCGTGATGACGCCGCCCTCGCCCTGAATCGGCTCGACGAAGATGCCCGCGGGGTTGGCGAGCCCGCCGTACGGGTCCTCGATGATTGCCCGGACCTCTTCGAGGGCGTGATCGACCGCCTCCTGGGGCTCTTTGTCCTGTCTGAACGGATGGGGGTACGGGGCGTGGACGACCTCCGAGAGCAGCGGCGTGTAATCCGCTTTGAACTTCTTGTTGCCGGTGAGGCTCATCGCGCCGCTGGTCGCACCGTGGTACGCTCCGCGGAAGGCGACGAGGCCGTCGCCGCCCGTGTTGTACTTCGCGAGCTTGATCGCGGCCTCGACCGCGTCGCTGCCGGTCGGGCCGCCGAAGACGACCCGGTTGTTCCCTTCGAGGCCCTCGGGGGCGATCTCGTCGAGCTTCTCGATGAGTTCGAGTCGGGCCTCAGTCGGGAAGTCGACAGTGTGGACGAGCTTGTCGGTCTGCTCGTGGACCGCCTCTAGCACGTATGGGTTCGCGTGGCCGACGTTCAACACGCCGATGCCCGCGAACATGTCGATGAACGTGTTACCGTCCGCGTCGCGAACCGTCGCGCCCTTGCCCTCTTCGAGGGCGACGGGGATATCTTCGGGGTACGCGACCGCGCTGCTGTCGATGTCGCGTTGCTTCTGAAGCAGTTTTTCGGATTCCGGTCCGGGAACGGTGCTCACGTCGGGCGCGTCGTCGTAGTGCAACTCGTCGATGGGAGGTCCAGCCGTCATAGGAGAACGCATGCGAATGATCCATAAATATCTTATCCACGGATTCTATCCATATCATACACAGAAATCGATGCCGTGGATATCGGTTCACGAGAACATATCACAGGACCACACGACGCCACCGAGACGGCTGACGGCGCTGTTCGTCGACTCGACTGCCGACGGTATCGGAGAGTCCCGACGCTTACGGCTAGAAGTAGCCTTCCTCAGAGTCGTGCGGACACACAAATCGACTGTCGGCTCCGAACCGTCGTCGAACGCCTCTGCAGTCCGGTCTGGGCGAGAGAGCGAGCTGAGCTCGACCGCGAACGCTCAGCAATCGCGTCTCGGTCGCGGGCCGTTCGGTACACACGACTCGGACGTCGGAATCGACCTCGGCGACGGGTCGGTTTCGAACGACGAACGTTCCGCTCCGAAACTCGCTGTTCTCACGTAGAAAGCCAAGGGCCGGATTTGAACCGGCGGTAGGCGGCTCTGCAGGCCGCTGCGTTCGGCCGGACTCTGCCACCTTGGCGCGTCTGGCGCTAATCGCTCGCTGCGCTTAAGTATAGCGGTCCCCGATCGGATCGACCGCAAACGAGACGGGGGCTGTAGCTCGCGATCGATATGAAAAAAGCCCGCACGGACACCGTGTCCGTGCAGGCTTAACACCTATGAATAGCAGGCGGCGAATCGAATTTCCCAGAGGGTCGCCCACTCCAGTACTCCTCGATACGCAGGCGGGCTTAACTTCCGTGTTCGGGATGGGTACGGGTGTCGCCCCGCCGCTCTGGCCGCCTTAACGCCGACTCGCGGAATCGAACCGCGATCAACTGACCACAGTCGGTGATTCGACGATTTCTAACAACCGTATGGTACGTGCAATCCAGTTTGCGCCTGGATCCGAGCAATCCGGATCCCAGTGCGAGTCAAATGAGTGTGTGGCTTTGACCTGTTAGTGCTCGCGGACTCAACGCCTCGTTGCCTCGGCGCGTACATCCCGAGTCTATCGAACTCGTCTTCTACGAGTGGTCTCAGTGGTATCTCTTTTCCAGG